>NZ_JBEZDO010000032.1:0-116698 GCF_040648355.1 Nonomuraea sp. NPDC049152
CCTTATCGGTACGGCATCGGCGTGCGCGGGCAGCTTCGGGGGCTTGCCCACGCGCATATGGGCTGGATGTTCACCGACGATCCGACTTCGCGTGAGCGCTACGCGCCTGACCTGCTCGCCGATCCGGCGATGGTCAGGGTGGCGCGCGCCTTTCCCGCGCTGTGCGTCGTATCGCTGGCGCTGCCGTTCCTGGCGGGCTGGGCGATCGGCGGCGGCCTGTACGGCGGGCTGACCGCGTTCCTGTGGGCCGGGCTGGTCCGCGTCGCCCTGCTGCAGCACGTGACCTGGAGCGTCAACTCGCTGTGCCACGTGATGGGGAGCAGGCCCTTCACGACCCGTCGCCACGATCGTTCGACCAACCTGTGGCCGCTCGCGGTGCTGTCGTTCGGGGAAAGCTGGCACAACGGCCACCACAGCGAGCCGACCTGCGCCCGGCACGGCCTCGACCGGCACCAGGTCGATCCCTCCGCGGGGCTGATCCGCCTCTTCGAGCGGTTCGGGTGGGCGACCGACGTGCACTGGCCCGACCCTGGCCGCACGGAACGACGCCGCCGCGCCGACGTCCCCGAACAAGCCCGCGCGCCGACGGCACGCTGAACCATGCCTCTGGCGATGGCTGCCGGCTGGGCCCGCAGCGTTGGGTCGGTTCAACCGCCACAAGCCCGCCGGCCACCGCGGGGACCTAGGGTGAAGGGAGACGGTCCGCATCAGCGCCGCCCAGGTGGAAAGGGGTGGCGGGCATGGAGCTACGCCAACTCCGCTACTTCGTGACGCTGGCCGAGGAACTGCACTTCGGCCGTGCGGCCGCCCGCGAGCACATCGTGCAGTCCGCGCTGAGCCAGCAGGTGCAGCGGCTCGAGCGCGAGCTCGGGGTACGGCTGCTGAATCGCAGCACCCACCACGTCGAGCTCACCCCGGCCGGTGCGGTCTTCCTCGTCGAGGCGCGCCAGATCCTCGACCACGTGGGCCGGGCGGCGCACGCCGCGCGCAACGCCGTCGCCTCCCCCCGCACGCTTCGGGTCGGCATCATCGACGCCGGATACGATTCCATGCCGCAGATCCTGCGCGCCCTACAGCAGCGTCATCCCGATCTGACGATTCACCAGGTCGAAGCCGGCACCCCTGAGCAGTACCGGCAACTGGCCGACGGGCGTCTGGACATCGGGATCGGCCGAGCCTCCCACACCCCTGCCGATGTGGCCTCCGAACTGATCCGGCTCGACCCGCTCGGCGTGCTGGTCCCCGACGATCACCCCTTCGCCATGCAGAACGGCGTGCCGGTCGCCTCCCTGGCCGACGAACCGCTCCTGCTCGGCGAGGACGCCCAGACGCCAGAGTTCAACCAGTTCGTCATCGAGCTGTGCCGCTCGGCCGGATTCTCGCCCATCGTCTACGAGGGGACCGTCGAGAGCACCCGTGCCGCCGCCGACCTCGTGCTCCAGCGCCGCTGCGTGCTGTGCGTCCCTTCCTCCTCCCGCACCTCCAACCGGCCGGGCACCGTCTGGCGCCCCCTCGTCGAACCGGTGACCCACTACCCGTGGTCGCTCCTATGGCGCTCCGGTGTCCCGTCCGCCCACGTTGCCGCCGTCATCGACAGTGCCCGGCAACTGGCACGCCGGCTCGGCTGGCTGGAAACCGCAGGCTCGATCTCCGGCCGGGAACCGCCAACGGTCATCAGCAGCGGTGATGACTCTTCCTGACATTGCTCGTTTCCCCCGTAGTGAGATGCGGCTTCACTGGGACCAGCACCGGTCAAGGCCACGAGCCGCGTCCGCTTCTGGCCATCGATACGGGCCCTCGCCAACGGGGGTGTTCAGGCGACGCCCCGCCATCACGAGCGGGCTTTCTCACCGGGGGTCTCCGCTCAAAGGGAAGACGGGGCCGGCAGTCGCCTGCTCAACGCCGACGGCATCCATCGATTGGAGGGCCGAATGGACCTGTCGACACACGCTCACCTCCCGTGGACGGTTTGCCACGTCACAGGAGACGTCGAACTCCTCAATGCGCACGCGCTCCGCGAACATCTGCTGGACGCTCTGGAGCAGCCAGGACACCGAGTTCTCCTCGACCTGTCCGCCGTGACCTTCATGGACGCCAGCGGGCTTGGTGTGCTCGTCTTCATCAAACGCATGGCCATACTGCGGGGCGGGGCTCTCCGTCTGCTCGCCCCATCCTCGGCGGTCTGCCGGCTACTGATGGCCAGCGGGTTGTCCGGCCATTTCACCGTGGGCCCCGATCTCGTGGTCGCGGAGCAGCCCGAGCCGGGACTCGAGGCCACCTGATCTCCAGTCGGGGGGCTCGGACGGCGACCCTCCTCTCGCGAGCAGAACGATCGGCTCGTGCGAGCCAGGGCACCCGGCGGAGGCAACGGGTCAGCGTGACACGCTGACGAGCCCATCATGTGCGGTGATCACAACGTCGAGGTGGCGGCTCACCGGATGGCAGCCGCCGACGGCACGCCCGCATCCTTCTGGCGGACATCGACCCGTCCACCTTCGTTCTCCCATTCGTCTTGTCCCGCGCCTCGTCCTTCCCGAGCGCGGGGCGCCAGAGGAGGATCTCGCGTGATGCTCGGGTCGGCGATGACATCCGTGGAAGACCCGCCGTTCATGCCCGCAGTGACCGCCGCGAACGCGGCCCTCGCCACCGCCGGCGTGGCACGCGGCGGTATCACCTGAAGCGTGATCTCCGGCTTTCCCCTGATGCTCAGGGTGACCAGCCGGCTGTCCATGGATCGGAACCATCCCACCCTGACCGCCCTGCCGGGAGCCGCGATCCGGTGCGGGATGTCGTCCCACGCGTCCACGTGCAGCCCGACTCGGAGGGTCATCTCCCCGAGGCGCTGGTCGACGGCCGCGATGAGTGCCGGTAGTTCGGCCGCCGCGTCGGTCGAACGGGGCCACCACGCGCCGTCCACTGGCCCCACGCGGTCAGGCGCGGGCGCGAGGCTCAGCCGTACGGCGGATGCTGGGGCCGGAGATCTCGGCGGAACGCGAGCGGCGGGAATCGTCCGGGGTGAGGTTTCTTGCCTTGTCGCCATGATCGACCGGCCGTCTCGGCCCGACTGGGACCGCAGTGGTGGAACGCCTCGGACGACGCCGACTTGATTACCGGCGTTCGAAATGCCCTCAGTGCATCTATTGTACGCCCTTCAACAGATCTTCGGGAACAAGTGTCCGCACAAGGCCCACCCCTAGGATTGCGCAGTCAACGCTGAGTCTTTTTCGTTCTGCAGCGCCAGGTAACCGGGAGCGCGTTTGCGGCCATCCCGAATTGAGCGAGAGGCAGAGAAATCCTTTTGCCGCCATGGCTCTCGCCCGCACGGCTGCGCCACATGGTGAACCCGTGAGTCCGCAGGTTCAGCGACGCAGCCAGGCGATCCGAGGATCCGCCCCGGCCGGCCGTTCACCGGCCGGCGGCCAGGCGATGTCACCGGTGGACGCTTCGACGCACGTTGATCATGTTGAAGACGATCAGGATCGCTGCCGATCCTGCGATCGCGGCGATCCACGTGGAGAGGTTGAAGAACTCGCCGGTACTGCCGACGTCGAAGAACAGAGCGGTGAGGGCGCCGCCGAACAGTGCGCCCGCCACACCGAGCAGGCAGGTGACGACGATGCCTTGCACGTCCTTTCCGCCCATGACGAGCTTGACGACGCATCCTACGATGAGGCCGAGAATGATCCAGGCGATGATGCCCATGACCGACTCCTGAGTGACGATGAATGTACTGGTCGATTTCGTGTCGGATTGTGACAGGAGAGTCGCCGCATTTCACCGCCTTCAGCTCCAAGCCTTTCCGACCAGCCAGGCCTTAAGGTGGCCCCATCGGTTACGTGGACCGGAGCAACATCTTCAATATACGCCCAAAAATTCTCCCCGGATAGCATTAACCGGGCTGACTTCTACCGAAAGAAGTGTAATCGAGTTCGCTAAGCAATTGTGAACGCCGGCAATCATGCCGACAAGGCAAGAAACCGCCGAGATCTCCGGCCCAAGCATCCGCCGTACGGCTGAGCATCGCGCGCCGCGCGTGACCATGCGGGGCCCGTGGACAACGCATGGTGGCCCCGCTCGACAGGAACGAGACGCGGGTCAAGACGACTGGGAGGATGCGGGCGCGTGAGGACGTACCGCATGTTGTCCCCCAAGGGAGATGGCCCGCCAGGCCGCACAGAGCCCAGGTTGCGCTTCGACGGAGAACAAGAGGCGGTGGGGGTGATCGCACGCACGCTGGACGAGGGGCGCAGCGTCATGTTGACCCGGTCGAGCCATGGCCGCGAGACCGAGAGGAACAGCGTGGTCCTCAACCCGGCCGACGCGGGCGTCGAAGAAGGCAGCGCCGAGGCCGGGCAGTGCCTGTAGCAGGGTAAGCCTCCCCTGCAGGTCGGTAGCCAAGCGGTACGAGCCGCTACAGCAGGATGCGGCGTCTGTGCCTTGCCCCCTGGGGAGGGATGTGGACTCTGGCGAGCTCTCGCATGGCTCGCAGGGCACCGGTCTGCCTGGCCAGGACGAGAGCCTGCTGGGCGGTTTCGACCGACCGTTCGCGCTCGTGGGCGTCGGCGTACGCGTGGGCCATACGAGCCAAGGCATAGGCGGCGGCATAGCTCGATCGCGCCTTCGGCGGTTCCTGTTCCAGGATCTCGATCGCGCCCATGGCGTGGCCGAGGTCGACGAGACACCCTGCGCACAGTGTGTTGTGGGCCTCGGTGGAACAGTCGAACCGGTAGTGCGTGTCGTCGCCGGGCTCGGCGAGTGACTGAGCGGACTCCTCCAGGCGGCGACGGCACATGTCCAGGTCCCCGGCGAGGGCGTGACCTTGCGCTTCGTGATGCCGGGACAGCGCGTCCACCTGTGGAGGGAGGTGGGTGCGTTCGCGGGCGGCGACGGCGAGGTCGACGAGCCGTCCTGGATCGCCGGCGGTGTCGGCAAGACCGCCGCGCTGGGCGAGCGTGTAGGCCATGAGCAGCGTGTCCGCTGCTTCACGAGCGTCGCGTATGGCCTCGTCCGACCATGTCAGAGCCCCGTCTGGGTCGCCGGCCTCGTGGTGCATGCGGCTGATCAGCTCCGCGTTCTCCGCGGCGAGCAGCAGGAACGCCTGCCTCACAGGCGAACTGGCGTCGCGATGGAATTCCTCGATCCCGGCGAAGACCGGCCGCAGGGCGTTGATCACGTCGGCGGGCCGGATCTCGGGGCGGGTGTAGGCGTCAAGGATCGCCTTGAAGTAGCTGACCGTTCCGTCATCGGCCCGATGGGGCGCCTCGATCGCTCGACCGGCGCGCTCCTCCTCCTCGGCGGTGAACCTCCCCGACAACAGCGGGATGCCCGTCAGGTAGTGCCACAGCGTGGTGCCGGCCGCGTCCCCCACGAACAGCTCCGCCTCGTCCACGTCGAACGCCCGGCAGAGCAGCTCCGCCTGCTGCTCGTCGGGCCGCGTCTCTCCGGCCTCCCAGAGCCGGATCATCCCGGTGAGCGTCTCCAGCGTGGGCAGCTGAGCACGCGACGCCTCGTCCGCCACGTCGGCCAGCCGCTTCCCGAGCTCCCTGCGGCTCCACAGCCGCCCGCGTCGCAGTACTCGCAGTCGCGCGGCCCAGATCGGAACATCGATGTCAACCATTGGCGTATCCCCCACCGTCCGAGTAGTCGCCGATGACCTCTCGTAGGCATTTGTGCCCATTGTCCGCTTTCTGGACCCGTTTGGTGAGGCCGAGCCGGAAGATGTACCGAACTATGCCGCGCACCCTCCTCAGCCTCGGCCGCCAGGGCGCGCCCGGAATCGGGCAGCAAGCGCACGAAGGTCGGGCGGGGTCAGCAGGCGGGGCGATCGGGGACGATCAGGATGGGCCGGTCGATGTGGCGAGTGAGATGTTTGACGACCGAGCCGGTCAGCAGGTGCGCGCTCAACCCGGTCCGGGCCGCCCCGACGACGATCATCATGGCGTGGTGCTGGCCCGCGAGGTCGAGCAACTGCCTGGCCGGGTCGCCGCGCCGGGTCAGGGACGTCCACGGCAGCGGGTGGTCCGCGAGTACCACGCCGACCTCGTCCCGTTCGGCGGCCGCGGCCGCCTGAGCACGGGTATCCCAGTCGGCCGCGTCTGGGTCGATCGGGTGGTCCGCCAGATCGACCACGTGGACGACCAGCAGGGACGCCTCCAGCCGTACCGCCAGGTCAGCGGCCGTCACCAGCGCCGCCCGGCCGGCTGGATGCCGGTCGTAGCCGACCACCAGCAATGTCTCCGCGGGGCCTGGCGCCGGTCCCGGCAGGTCAAGCTGCGGCACCCGCTCGTCGTGCTCGCTCATGAGGAACCTCCGGTGGCCGCCGGAGCCGGGGCCACACGCAGTAGGCAGCCCCCGAACCCGCTGCGATCGAACCGGCAACGTTGAGCGGCCGGGCATACGGTCAGGCCATCATCGGCAGGCTGCGGTCCAGGCCGGTGGTGTGCAACAGCCGGGACATGTACGGGCGGGGAGCCGTCAAGGCGACGGTGATGCCTTGCGCTCGGGCGCGACGCTGGATGCCGACCAGAACGGCCAGGCCTGAGACATCACAGGACGACATCTGCGACAGGTCGAGGATGAGCAGTCCGGTGCTGTGGCGCAACGTGGTCAGCAGCTGCTGGCGAAGCGCCTTGCTGGTGAAGATGTCGATCTCGCCGGACAGGTGGAGGGTGGTCGGGGCAGACGGGCCGGCACTGCCGAGCGGGGATGTGTCGATGGCGGTCATGAGGTTCTCCTATCGGAGAAGAGATGGAATGAGCGCCTGCCGACCGGTGGTCGGTCAGCCGCTGGATGGCGGTGTCGGCACCGCTCGATCCGGCCGGCAGGCAGCGCGTGGTTCGCGCTCGCATGGTCGGCTACCGAATGGAGCCGGCGGGCGCTCGGCCGAGGATGTGGCCGCCCTCGTTCTCCCGCGGTGCGGCGGGAAGATGCGCGATGGAGAGGATGTCGGCAGGACCAAGACCGGTCGTGTCCTGGGAGGTGAGCCTGAGCGCGGCCTCGGCGGGACCGCTCGCTGTCGCCGGCGGGATGACCAGCAGCGTGATGGGCTCGCCGCCCGAGAGGCTCAAGGTGATCACGCGAGGATCGGTGCTACGGAACCAATCGACCCTGACGTGGCGCTCTCCTGCCGGGATACGACGCGAGATGTGGTCCCATGCTTCCCGGGACACGCCGACGCGCAGCGTGGTCCGGCCGAGCCGCTGGTCGACGGCGGCGATGAGGCGGGGCAGCTCAGCGGCGGCGTCGCGTGAGTAGGGCCACCACGCCCCGTCTACGCCGGCCGGCCGATCCATCACGGGACTCAGACTGAGCCGGATCGCGGAAGCGACGGCACTCAGCGGCTTGGTACGAGAAAAGAGTGTCACGGCTGCCTGGCCTGCCCGGGCCCCGGAAGGAGCCGCGAATGGTCTATCGCCGTGGGCGACGCCGACCTGAATGCCAACGCGCGAAATGTCCTCGGTATCTGCAGTCTACCTCACTCGAGGAAGAATTTTCGGAATGGTGCAATTACGTAATTCCGAAGGCATGCAGGAATCGCTGCCACAAAATACAAGAACAACTTCCAGAAAAACGTCCTCACCCCCGGAGGGCTCCCCGGCTCGCCCTATTACCAGGTCCGTACGGCCCGCGGCGCACCGCACCCAAGCCCTCGACGAGCGGTGCATCCGCCGCCCACCCTCGCCAGGTCGAAGCCACCGCGTCAGCGGGTGGCACCAGAGCCAGGGAAAACCCGCACCGCTCGGCCCGGAAACCATCGAGCGGTTGCTTCTGCTCAGCCACCTCCCCGATCGGGCCGCCCGCGGCATCAGCGCGCGCTGGGGCGACGCAGCCGGCATCAACGACCACCGCGCCTGATTTGTCGGTGCGAATTGACAGTGTCCGCAGGGGCTCGAACGGCGGCCGGCGATCAACGGGCGCAGAAACATCGGCGAGAACCGTCGTGGGATGCCGGGTCCGGAGACAGGTGTCCGTGACAACGAAGTCGCCGGAGGTCATTGAAATCGCCTATGCCAAGCCAGCACCTTTCGCGACAACCCCGACTACACGCGGACAGGCCTCGGCCGGCGCGCCATCGCGCCTGGCCGCCGACCGGCGTCTCGCCGACCGGGCGGCGACGGCGCGGTGCTCTAGCGTCGCCCTGGACCGAGCTGTGGGCGAAGCCCGTGCGGCTTCGCCCACTCGATCGGATGTCAGATCTTGACGGCGTCCCTGGTGTCGTCGCGCTGCCGGGCGGCCAGGTTCCCGTGCAGACTCTCGCCTTCGATGTCGAGGTTCGGCAGGACCCGATCGATGGGGCGGGGCAGCCACCAGGCCGCGCGGCCGAGCAGGGACATCGCGGCAGGCACCAGGGTCAGACGGACGACGAATGCGTCGACGAGCACGCCGACGGCCAGCGCGAAACCGATGGACTTGATGATCGGATCGTGCATGAACACGAACCCGCCGAACACGGCCGCCATGATCAGCGCGGCGGCGGTGACGACGCGGGCGTTGTGGCCCAGGCCGTTGACGGTGGCCTGCTGCGGGCTGTCGCCGTGAACGAAGTCCTCACGCATGCGGGAGACGAGGAAGACCTCGTAGTCCATGGCCAGCCCGAACAGGATCCCGATGAGCAGGATCGGCAGGAAGCTCACCAGCGGCCCCGGAACGTCGACGCCGAACAGGTCGGCCAGGTGTCCCTGCTGGAAGATGGCCACGGTGATGCCGAATGTGGCGCCGACGGTGAGCAGGAAGCCCAGCGCCGCCTTGAGCGGCACCAGCACTGAGCGGAAGACCAGCATCAGCAGCAAAATCGACAGCCCGGCGACGAGCAGCAGGTAGACGGGCATCGCCTCGGCGAGTTTCGCTGACACGTCGATGCCGATGGCGGTGGCGCCGGTCAGGGCGATGGTGGCGCCCTGGATACCGGCCACGCGCTCCCGGATGGAGTGCACGGTCCGCTCTGTGGCCGCGTCGGTCGGACCGGTCTTGGGGATGATGGTCATCAGTACGGTGGTGCCCCGCTGGTTGGGCTGCGGCGGGGAGACGTGGAGCACGCCGTCCGTGGCGTCGATCAGCTGCGCGGCCTGCTTGGCGGCCGTGCCGGTGGCCGGGCCGTCGTCGCCGGAGACGACGGCGACCAGCCGGCCGTTGAAGCCGGGCCCGAACCCCTCGCTGATGAGGTCGTAGGCCTCGCGGGCCGCCGAGCCGGATGCCGCGGTGCCGGCGTCGGGCAGGGCCAGGCGCATGTCCTGGGCGGGCAGGGCCAGCGCGCCCAGCCCCACAACGCCGACCAGCAGAATCGGGACGCGCAGCCGGGTGACGAACCGGCCCCAGCCGTACCCGAAGCCCTCGCGCCCTGGGCTGGGTACCCGCCCGGCGCGCTGCCCGCGAGGCAGGACGCGGGCACCGGCGAAGCCGAGCATTGCGGGCAGCAGGGTGAGGGCGACCAACACTGCCAGGGTGATGGTGCCGGCCGCGGCCAGCCCCATGACGCTCAGGAAGGGAATACCGACCACGGAAAGGCCGGCCAGGGCGATGACGACGGTGGCACCGGCGAAGACCACGGCAGAACCCGCGGTGCCGATCGCACGCCCGGCGGCCTCCTCCGCCGCCACGCCCTCGGTGAGGTATTGCCGGTAGCGGAAGGTGATGAACAGTGAGTAGTCGATCCCTACGGCCAGCCCCAGCATCAACGCCAGAATGGGCGCGGTGCCGGTCAGCTCCAGCACACCGCTGAGGGCGAACAACCCGGCCATCCCGGCCGCGACGCCGATCAGCGCGTTCAGCAGCGTCATGCCGGCGGCGACCAGGGACCCGAAGGTGATGAGGAGGACTACGGCGGCGACCAGGACACCGAGCGCCTCAGTGGAGCCGATCTCCCCTCCGGCCTTCATGATCTCCCCGCCGTGCTCCACCCGAAGCCCGCGCACGGAGGCGCCGACCTGCTCGTACGCCGTGCGCTGGACGGCGGTGATTTCGTCGGCGGCGGTGTCGAACTGGACCTGGACCAACGCATGGCGGCCGTCTGGAGTGACCGAACCGGCCTTGAAGGGATCGATGGCGGCGATCACACCGGGAACTCCGCCGGCCTCCCGCACGACGGCCGCGACCGCGGCCTTGTCGAGCTTTCGCTTTTCGGGCGCGGCGAGGACGATGGTGCCGGTCACGCCACCGGCCTGCGGGAACTGCTCCCGCAGGGAGTCGAGGGCCCGCTGGGACTCCGTGCCTGGGATCGAAAAATTGTCAGTGGTGGGGCCCATGAAGGCGGCGGCCGCCCCACCAAGCACAGCAAGCAGAACCAGCCAGACGGCGAACACACGCCCTCGGCGCCGGAAGGAGAACCGGCCGAGCCGATACAGCACAGAAGCCATGAAGGATGTCTTTTCCTCGAAGTTCAGCGGGGTTCGCGGCCGAGCGTGCGCAGGGCGCCATCGATCAGCTCGGTGCGCAGGTCCTCGTCCGGCACCGGCACGTCGCCGGCGCAGGTGACGGAGACTGCGCCGATGACCATGTAGGCAGTGACCAGACCCCTGGACTCGGTCGAGCCGTCCACCATCGCGGCCATCAGCCGCGCCACGATGGCGGGCACGGCGCCCAGGGCCGGATGGCCGGCCAGCACGGGAATGTCCTGGAACAGGACCTTGACCTCGCGCCGGAACCGCATGGCCAGATCGACGAAACCAGTGACGGCCGCTTCCACGGCCTGGTCTCCTTCCAAACCGGAGAGCCGGGCGTCCAGCGCGCCCAGCCCTTCGCCGGCAGGGGTCAGCAACTCGGCGAGGATCGCCTCTTTGCTGACGAAGTAGTAGAGCAAGGACGCCTTCGAACAGCCGACCACCTGAGCGATGTCATGCAGCGAGGTGCCCTTGTAGCCACGCGTGGCGAAGAGATCCAACGCCGAGTCCAGGATGTGGCCGCGCAAAGCGGAAGCAGGACGTGCCATACCCTCACAATAACTGTCCGATCGGTCAGATCTGACCGATCGGACAGGATTCGGTTGTGGCCTTCCTCTCATCCGTGATCGCTGGAGTCGCCGCGGGCACGGTTGATGCGCTCAAACCAGACATATGAGACGTGATCATGATGAAACGGCGTAGTGAGGTCGTAGGCGCCATCGGAAGCCGCTCCACTCGGTCATACTGCGCAGAAAGGCCCAGCATGGCCGAGGGCGTGCCTGCGACGGTCAGATCGACCTACTGGAGATCGCTGATGGACGACCTGTTCGCCTTCCTTCGCGACCGGCTCGACGAAGACGAGCGGGTCGCCCAGGCGGCACTCGAGGGGCCGAGGGAGGCCGGCGAGCCCATGCCGTACGGCGAGGCCGCCGACCATGACGCGATCGCCGGGCCGGGACACTCGGGTGGCGGGAAGCGTCCTCAAGCCGATCACATCGCCAGGCACGAACCGGCCCGCGTGCTCCGCGACATCGAGTCCAAACGGCGAATCCTGGACGAGCTGGAAGGGTTCATCGCCGAGGCCGAGTACCTGCCCGAGGATGAGCGCAACGCGGACAGAGCGACGGCGTTCGGGATCGTTCACCTGCTCGCCCTGCCGTACGACGACCACGTCGACTACCGCGAGGAGTGGAAGCCGTGAGCACACCGGCGGGCGGATGAGCCGGCGGGCCGAGGCCCGCACGGCCGTTGTGCAGAACTCCGCCGTCAGAGCCCGGCTGGAGTCCTGGTCCTCTCCGAGATGTGGGCAGGCTCCATCTGGGTCCGCTCGTCGCCGGTGTCGTGGATCTCCTCCATGTGCAGCGCCAGCCCGAGCGCGAAGCACGTGGGCGCCCACTCGCCGATGAAGATGCCCCACCTGTCGGCCCGGTCGATCCCCGCGGCCTCCGCGTTCTTGGACGCCAGCCAGGACGCGAACGAGGCGCCGATGGACGCGATGCCCGCGGCGTACATGAGCGAGGATCGGACGCCCATCTTGTGAAGGGTGTGGATCATGGTTCCCCCTGTTTGTGTGATGAGGGGGCCTCCTACCCGGGCCATGGGAGCCGATTCGAAGCCGCCGCCGGCTTTGCCACCTTTTTCCCGGCTCCGATGCGGGGGATGCGCAGACTGCCCGACTGGTCCGGGCCTGAGCCCTGACGTCATGACCGACGATGTGGCCATCGTCAAGGCGCGGCTCAGCGCGACCGCCGAACGCGAAAGCGGCTCCCCGCCCGCCAGCGGGGAGCCGCCTCGACCCCACTACCCATCGCCAAGCCCACCAGTCACAACGGTGGTCTCCCGTACAGCGTACTGATCGGGGAGACCGAATGCCGCGTTACCGGATCACTCCCCGCCCGAGGACCACGCCGACGAGTCTCCGGCTCTCACCAGCCTGCCGCTGCTGCCCGACATGTGATGATGGAGGGGAAGGGTCAGCCTCCGATTGGAAGGCATAGTCGTGGGTGCCGTACATCCTGCCGATCCACGTGCCCGAGGAGGCGTGCGAGATGACCGCTATGAAGGTATGGCGTGACTTGTTGTCCGACATGGCAGGCAGCCAGCAGCGAGTGACGATTCACCTGTCGGGCGGCCAGTCGCTCAAGGGAGTTGTCGTCGAATTCGACCGCGTCAACGAGGTCGTCGTCCTCGACGAGTACGCGCAGGGTTCCGCGGTGATGAGGCACGAATCCCCTGTGCACACGATCGTGCTGGCGGCGGTCCAGGCCGTCACGGTCCACAAGCACGATTAGGTACGCGAGACCGGCCCGAAGCGGCGAAGGCGGGTGCGGTCAGCCGACGGGGTGCCACCCACCGGGTGCGAGGTGCGCGGCGCCCGCGGGCCATGTTCCCTTGGCATGGGGCTCGGGCGTGCCGTCGAACGTCAGGATGTCCTGGACGATGCGCCACGACTCCTCCACCAGGTCGAACCGTACGAAATGCCGGGCGTCCCCCGCGAGCGCGTCCTTCAGCACCTGTTCGTACGCCTCCTCCGCGGGCCCGAGCACCTTGGTGAAGTCGACCGACACCGGCACCCCGAGCGTCCTGTCCAGCACGTCGGGTTCCTTGGCCTGCAGGTCGAAGGTCACCCCGGGGTCCGGGTGCATCCTGAACCTGATGAGGTTCGGCGCGGGCCTGGCGCTGAAGTAGGTGACGGGTGGCCTGTGCAGCTCGGCGACGATCTCCAGGGCGTCGACGGGCAGGCATTTGCCGGTGCGGACGCAGAACGGCACGCCCGCCCACCGCCAGTTGTCGATCGTGGCGCGCAGCGCGATGAACGTCTCGGTGCGCGAGTCCGGGGCCACGCCCTCGGTGTCCCGGTACCCCTCGTACTGCCCGCGGACCACGTCGGACTGCTGGATGGTGCGGACCGACCGCAGCACCCGCCACTTCTCGTCGAGGAGTGCGCGGGCGTCGCCTGACGGCGGGGCGTCCATGGCGGTGTAGGCCAGGAGCTGGAGCAGGTGGTTCTGCACGACGTCGCGCAGCGCCCCGACCTCGTCGTAGAACGATCCCCTGTCGGCGACGTCGAAGTCCTCGGCCAGGGTGATCTGGACGCTGCGCACGTAGGTGCGGTTCCAGATGGGCTCCAGCATGGTGTTGGCGAGGCGGAAGACGATCAGATCCTCGACAGGTTCCTTGCCGAGGAAGTGGTCGACGCGGAAGAGGTGGTCCTCGTCGAAGCAGGTGAGGAGCTCGGCGTTCAGCCGCTTGGCCGATTCCAGGTCGTGGCCGAAGGGCTTCTCCACGACCAGCCGCGCGTTCTTGCTGAGCCCGGCAGCGGCCAGGCCCTTGGCGACCGTGGCGAACAGCGAGGGCGGCACCGCGAGGTAGTGGGTGAGGAACCCGAGCCCCTCGACCTCCTTGCGCAGCCGCTCGAAGGTGCCGGCGTCGGCGAAGTCGCCGGCGACCAGGCGCAGGTCGAGGCGGGGTGACAGGTCCTTTCCCACGGCCTCGCGCGCGAAGGCGCGCAGGCCGTCGAGGTCAAGGTCGGTCTTGGCCACCCCGACGACCGGCACGTCCAGCTGGTCCGTGTCCGCGAGTTTGTCGAGCGCCGGCAGCAGCATCTTCTTCGCCAGGTCGCCCGTCATGCCGAACAGGACCAGTGCCATGGATCAGACCTTTCTTCCCCGCATCTCCCTGTACTTGCGCACCAGTGCGGCGGTGGAGGCGTCGGGCGCCTGCGCGGGGGGCTCCTCGGAGGTGAGCGCCGGAGCCAGGTCCATCGCCATCTTCTTGCCCAGCTCGACGCCCCACTGGTCGAAGGAGTCGATCCCCCAGATCGTGCCCTCGACGAGCACCGTGTGCTCGTAGAGGGCGACGAGCTGGCCGAGCGTGGAGGGGGTCAGCCGGGAGGCGAGGATGGTGGAGGTGGGCCGGTTGCCCGGCATCACCTTGTGCGGCACGACCTCGGGGGGCGTGCCCTCGGCCGCGATCTCCTCAGCCGTCTTGCCGAACGCCAGCGCAGAGGTTTGCGCGAGCAGGTTGGCCGTCAGCAGGTCGTGCATGCCCTCGGCGTCCTCGTTGGGCAGGCCGAAGCCGAGGAAATCGGCAGGCACCAGCCGCGTGCCCTGGTGCAGCAGCTGGTAGAAGGCGTGCTGACCGTTGGTGCCCGGCTCGCCCCAGAAGATCTCCCCGGTGTCCACGGTCACCGGCGTGCCGTCGGCCTGCACCGACTTGCCGTTCGACTCCATGGTCAGCTGCTGCAGGTAGGCGGGGAAGCGGTGCAGCCGCTGGCTGTACGGCAGGACCGCGCGGGTCTGCGCCCCGAAGAAGTCGTTGTACCAGATGCCGAGCAGGCCCATGAGGACCGGCATGTTGGCCTCGAAGGGCGCGGTGCGGAAGTGCTCGTCGATGGTGTGGAACCCGTCGAGCATCTCGCGGAAGCGCTCGGGCCCGACGGCGATCATCACCGACAGGCCGATGGCGCCGTCGAAGGAGTAGCGCCCGCCGACCCAGTCCCAGAAGCCGAACATGTTGGCCGTGTCGATGCCGAACTCGGCGACCTTCTCGGCGTTGGTGGAGACGGCGACGAAGTGCTTGGCGACGGCGTCCTCGCCGAGGGCTCCGACCAGCCAGGCGCGGGCCACCTTGGCGTTGGTCAGCGTCTCCAGCGTGGTGAAGGTCTTGGAGCTGACGATGACCAGCGTGGTGGCGGGGTCGAGGTCCTTCAGCGTGCCGTGGATGTCGGCGGGGTCGATGTTGGAGACGAACCTGGCGGTGATGCCCGCGTCGGCGTAGTCGAGCAGCGCCGCGTAGGCCATGGCGGGCCCGAGGTCGGAGCCGCCGATGCCGATGTTCACCACGGTCTTGATGGCCTGGCCGGTCTGGCCCTTCCAGTCGCCCGAGCGGACCCTGGCGCTGAAGTCGCTCATCTTGTCGAGGACGGCGTGGACGTCGCCGACCACGTCCTGCCCGTCGACGACGAGCTTGGCGTCGGCGGGCATGCGCAGCGCGACGTGCAGGACGGCGCGGTCCTCGCTGACGTTGATGTGCTCGCCGGAGAACATGGCGTCGATCCGCTCGCGCAGCCCGGCCTTCTCGGCCAGCGCCAGCAGCAGCTCCATCGTCTCAGCGGTGGCACGGTGCTTGGAGTAGTCGAGGTAGAGGTCGCCCGCGGTCACGCTCATCCGCTCGGCCCTGCCGGGGTCCTCGGCGAACAGCTCCCTCAGGTGCTTGCCCGCCACGGCCTCGTGGTTGGCCTTCAGCGCCGCCCATTCGCCGCTCCGACTGATGTCCACGTCTCCTCCTCGCACTCTCAACCTGACGACGTACCCGCGATGGCTGATCCATCGCACCGCGGGGAGGTTATCAAGCGGTCATGAACCGATATTGCGACTGCGTCAACGCCTCTTCCTGTGCCGCTTCTTCCGGGTGGTCGAAGTGTCCGGTTTCCAGCACGTACAGCTCTTTGGGGCCGCCGAGCGCGTTGTAGATGGCGTACTGCCCTGGAGGGGGGACGGAGGGGTCGAACAGCGCCGCGCCCACGTGCACGGGCTTGCGCACGAAGGTGGCGGCGGTGGCGGAGTCGAAGTAGGCGAGGACGTCGAGCACCTCGGGGTGTTCGGCGTGGTACTCGCGTACGGCCGCGCCGCTTCCCGTGCAGGGCAGCGTCACCCGCAGCGGGTGGTTGCCGAAGCTGGGGATGACCAGCGCGCCGCTCGTGAACCTGTCGTCGAAGGCGAGGACGAAGGGGCCGATGCCGCCGCCGAAGCTGGAGCCGATGTAGTCGAGCCGTACGGCGGCCGTCTCGGGCAGCAGCTCGGTCAGGGCGGTGGCGGCGCACCACATGTCGGCGACGCAGCCGCCGTGGATGTAGGTCTCGCGGGAGCCGATGCCGTACAGGACGTGTTCCTGGGCGTCGGAGGGCAGGTCGGGGTGGAGGCTGCGGGCGGGCAGGCCGCGCGCGCACGGCCAGATGGTGGCGGTGCCCTGGATGTTGACCCTGACCTCGGGGTGGTCCCTGCCGCCGTAGCCGTGGGCGACGACGCGCGCCCTGGTGACGTGGCCGTCGGCGGGGACGCTGAGCCATCCGCCGATCCTGAACCCGTCGACGGAGGTGTAGGTCACGCCGTGGAAGCGCAGGCCGTCGGCCTCCCACTCCGCGGGGCCGAGCTTGGGCGCGACGCTGACCGCCATTGCCCGCTCGTGCCTGCCCCGCCAGAACTCCTCGAAGTCCGCGGGCGCCTCTGGAGCCGGTACGGCCAGCAGCGCGTCGAGGTCGTAGCCGTAGGTCGGGTCGAACGTGAACTCGTGCCGCGGTGTCAAAGCCAGCCCCTCCATGCAAGATCGTCAGGCCAGCTTAACTGCCCTTTCCCTCGCCTCGGAAACGACGCTCCACGGCGGATCGGGAAGCCGCTCGGTCTCGGCTCCCTCCCGCGTCAGCAGCGATCCCGCGGGGAGTCTGGGCGAGTTGCCCGCCACGACCCTGCCCTCGGCGTTCACCAGCGTCACCTGGGTCGGGCACGCGGCCAGCACGCCGAGCAGGAGCGCCTCGAACCTGGCGGCCCGCACGTCGGCGCCGACCACCCCGAGGAAGCGGCCGTCGACCCGGGCGGGCGTGGTGAAGGTGAGCATGTAGGTGTCGGTGCCGCCGTAGTCGACATAGGGCCCGACGACGTGGCGGCGGCCTGTGCGCTGTGGCACCGCGAACCATTCGGCGGCGGTGTAGTCGTAGAAGTCGAGGCTCTCGGGGTCGAGGTCGACATCGAGGAAGATCGGGTCGTCCTCGGGCGGGGCCTGCCACCAGTCGAGCCAGCGCGGCCGGTCGGCGAGCACGCCGGGGGCGACGATCACGCCGGTGCCCGCGGCGATGCCGTGCAGGCGGCGCAGGCAGCCGAAGATCTGGGGGCGCACCGCCGCCAGGTCGCCGGAGGTGAAGGAGGGATGGGATCGGTAGCAGGCCTCCATGCCCGTCCTGATGTCCTCCAGCGCGTGGAAGACGTCCTCGACGATCGCGTGGACCCGCTCGGCCACGTGGGCCACCTGTGGATCGCTCATCGCCACTCCCGTTGGTCCTGGGTGACAAGTCGCCAATGGAACTCCATCAGACGCTCGGTCCCTCTGTCGAGGTGCTCCTCGGTCAACGTTCGCGCACGGTCGGCCTGCCGTACGGTGATGGCCTCGATGACCTGGCGGTGGCTGCGGACGACCTCCTGCGGGTCGACGGCTTCGCCGTAAGGGAGCCAGAGCAGCTCGCCGACCTCGGACTGGATGTCGATCTCCGCTCTGGTGAGCCTGACGGACTGGGCCGCGGCGGCGACCTCGATGTGGAAGCGGCCGTCGGCGCGGCGGCGCTCGCCGACGGTGGTGGCGGCTTCGAGGCGGTCGACGACGTGGTGGAGTCTGGCGACCTGGTCGGTCGAGGCGCGCAGGGCGGCCAGGCGGGCGGCCGTGCCCGCGATGGCGGCGCGGTAGTCGCCGATCTCACGCAGCTCGGAGCTGCTGAGCTCGCGGAGCCTGTTCCTGAGCCTGGTGGTGGAGGGGTCGGCGGGGCCGCGCACGAACGTGCCGCCGCCCCTGCCGCGCCTGGTCTCGACGAGGCCGCGTTCGCGGAGGGCGGCGAGGGCGGCGCGCAGGGTGACGGTGGAGACGTTGAGGGAGGCGGCCAGCTCCAGTTCGGCGGGCAGCTGGTCGCCGTCGGCGACGAGGCCGAGCGCGATCGCCTCGGCCAGACGGCGGACCACGACCTCGACCCTGCCCGAGCCGTCGTCGACAGGGGCGAAGACGGCGGCGCCGGGGAGCTGATGCACAGCAGACAGCATATTGCCTTTTGAAATATGAACTCATAGTTTTAATCGCAACCCGATCTGAGGGAGGCCCACGTTGCCTGATCCCGAGAAGAGGTTCGCCGAGGAGTGGCGGAACGCCGCCTACAACTGTTTCTCCTCAGGCCACAAGTTCTGCCGCGAGGTCTGCCCCGTCATGCAGGTCACGCGCAACGAGTCGTGGAGCCCCACCGCCTTCCACGCCAACGTGGTGGCGATGGAGCAGGGCTCCCTCGAGGTCGCCGAGGTCGCGGCCGACTACGTCAACTGCACCGGGTGCGGCGCGTGCGAGCTGCGCTGCCCCAACTCACTGTTCACCGGCGACTTCTACCGCTTCCGCACCAGGACCGTCGACCTGGTCAAGGCCGTGCGGGCGCTCGCCGTACGGGAGGGCGTGCACCAGCCCGGCTGGCAGCGGTGGAACCTGCTCACCGACGAGCAGACGCACGAGCCCGTGGCCTCGGAGGTGTCGCAGGAGCGGGTGCGGGACTGGGCGCAGGGGCTCGACCTGCCGGTGGGCGGGGAGACCATCCTGTTCGTCGACTGCGAGGCCGCCTTCCACCGGACGACGGCGCCGCGGGCGGTCGCCCGGATGCTCAACCTGGCGGGCTACAAGTTCGGCCTGATGAACGAGCAGTGGTGCTGCGGCGGGCCCGCCGCCGAGATGGGGTACGAGGAGCAGGCGCTCCGCTTCGCCTGGCACAACCTGGAGGACTGGAGAGCCAGTGGGGTGCGGCGGGTCCTGGTGCTCGACCCGCACGACTACATCACCTTCACCGAGGACTACCCGAAGTACTTCGGGGAGTCGTTCGACATCGAGGTGGTGCTGGTCATCGAGCTGCTCGCCGCGCTGCTCAGGGAGGGACGGCTGGTCCCGCACGTGCCCGTCGAGCGCACGGTGACCTACCACGACCCGTGCAGGCTCAACAAGCGCAAGGGGATCTGGCAGGAGCCCCGCGAGATCCTGCGGGCGATCCCCGGGCTGACCTTCCACGACGTGGACAGAGTCAGCCAGTGGTCGTACTGCTCGGGCGCGGGCGGCGGGCTGGCCGTCGAGAAGCCGGAGCTGACCGCCAGGATCAGCGAGATGCGCATGGGCAAGGCGGCCGAGCTGGGCGTGGACACCCTCGTCACCGCCTGCCCGTGGGCCGAGCGGCCGCTGACCGAGGCGGGCCACGCGCGCGCCATCGGCGTGGTGGACCTGCACGAGCTGCTCGCCGAGTCGCTGGGGGTGGCCTGATGACCATCACCATGGGCGACCCCGTGCTGGAGGAACTACGCCAGGTTCTCGGCCACGACCACGTGCTGACGGGCAGGGCCGACCGGCTCAACAGGACCCGCGTGCCCGCGCCCTTCCCCGTGCACCGGTGGGCGGAGCGGATGCCCGACCTGGTGGTCATGCCGGGCTCCACCGAAGAGGTGGCCGAGGTGCTGAGGCTCGCGCACGCCTACCGGATCCCCGTGGTGCCGCGCGACGGCGGCACCGGGCTGACCGACGGCGCGGTGCCGCTGCGCGGCGGCATCGTCGTGGATGTGAAGCGGATCAACCAGATCAAGGAGATCGACCTCGAGAACAGGACGTGCACGGTCGGCACAGGCATCAACGCGCTGAAGCTCAACGAGGTGCTTTCACGACACGACCTGTTCTACCCCGACGACCCCGCGTCGTATCCGTGCTCGCTGGTCGGCGGCAGGATCGGCACCAGCGGCTGGTCGCTCATCGGCTCCCGGTACGGCCACAGCCGCGACCTGGTGCTCAGCTTCGACCACGTGCTGCCGACAGGGCAGGTCATCCACGTCGGCGACGGCATCGGCAGGAAGATCACCAAGTCGTCGAGCGGCTACCAGCTGAAGCACCTGTTCATGGGGCACCAGGGCACGCTCGGCATCGCCACCGAGGCGACGCTGAAGCTGTTCCCCAAGCCGGAGGCGGAGTTCTCGCCGTTCTGGGCGTTCGAGGACTACGACAGCGCCTACGCCGTGGTCGGACAGCTCGCGAGGGCGGGTGTGGCCACGTTCGCGGGGGCGGTGCTGTTCGACGAGTGGAAGGTCGCCTACCTGCGACGCGACGACGAGGCCTACATCCCGCAGCCGTCCTCGGTGAAGGCGCTGGTCTGCGCGGCCATGTACGGCTACGAGGACGAGGTGCGCGCGGGCGGCAGGCGGCTGATGCGGATCGCCCGCTCGATGGGCGCCCGCTATCTCGGCGACGAGATCTCGCAAGGCGACTGGGCTGCCCGGCACGACCGCTACGCCACTCCCCTGCACGGCCGGACCCGCTCGGGACAGGTGGTGCCGATGAGCTGGCACTGCGAGGACGCCTCGATCAACTACACCGGGCTGCCCGCCGTACGGCTGGCGTGGCACGAGATCGCCGACCGGCTGCGGCGGGAGTCGGACGTGTTCGACGACTGGGGCATGTTCGCCTACACCAACGGCTCCACCGGCGCCGACTACCTGACCGAGATCGACATCGGCATCTGGGAGCAGCGCCTCGACGACGCGGCGTGGGCCGCGTGGGTGGCCGCCAAGCGCGACCTGGCGGCGGTGACGCTGAGCCACGGCGGCTCGATCAGCGCCTGCCACGGCTCGTGCCGCGAGGGCGAGGTGGACCTGGTGCCCGAGGAGCTGGGCGGCGGCTTCGACGTGATGCTCGCGATCAAGCGGGCCGTCGACCCGCACAACATCATGAATCCGGGCAAGTACCTGCTCGACCGCGCCTACGCCGAGCCGTCAGGTGAGGAGGAGCCGTGAGCTACCGCTACCACGACGAGATGACCCCGCCCCCGCCCGAGCGCGCCTCGGAGGTGGCGGTCACCAGGTTCGAGCACGTCTACGAGGTGGATCCGGCCCTCATGACCGAGCACGTGACCCAGCAGACCTTCCCCAACTGGGACACGCTCCGCCTGGCCCGCTCCCGCGCCGACCACCTGGCCTGGATGCACAGGCACTTCGCGCACAAGGTGATCTCTGGCGAGGAGCTGCTCGATGGCCTCGACCGATGACGGCAGGCTGGCCGACCTCGGCTACACCTCCGAGTTCCGCAGGGAGATGAGCCTGTGGGCGAACTTCTCGCTCGGCTTCACCTATCTGTCTCCCGTCGTCGGGATCTACACGCTGTTCGCGGTCTCGCTGGCCACCGGCGGGCCGCCGATGATCTGGAGCCTGGTGATCGTCGGCGCCGGGCAGTTCCTGGTGGCGCTGGTGTTCGGCGAGATCGTCTCGCAGTACCCGCTGACCGGCGGCATCTACCCATGGGCGCGCCGCCTGTGGGGGCGCACGTGGGCGTGGATGACCGGCTGGGTGTACCTGATCGCGCTGCTGGTCACCATCGCCAGCGTCGCGTACGGCGCGGGCCCCTACCTGTCGGCCTTCCTCGGCATCGGTGTGAGCACGACGAACACGATCATGTGCGCGCTGCTCATCCTGGCGGTCGCGGTGGCGATCAACCTGGTGGGGACCAGGGCGCTGGCGCTCGCGGCGATCATCGGGTTCTCCGCGGAGCTGGTGGGGGCGATCGCCGTGGGCGGCTGGCTGCTGCTGACCCAGCGCCATCACGGGCTCGGCGTGCTGTTCGACTCGTTCGGGGCGGGGTCGGAGACGGGCTATCTCGCCGCGTTCCTGGCCGCCGGGTTGATCGGCATCTTCCAGTACTACGGGTTCGAGGCGTGCGGTGACGTGGCCGAGGAGGTCCCCGACCCGACGCGGCGCATCCCGAAGGCCATGCGCATGACGATCTACGTGGGAGGGGCGGCGGCGATCTTCGTCTGCCTGGCGTTGCTGCTGGCCGTACCGGACTTCGCAGCGGTGATCTCGGGCGCGAGCCCCGACCCCGTCTCGGAGGTGCTGACCGCGGCGTTCGGGCCTGTGGGGCTGCGGGTGGTGCTCGGGATCGTGCTGGTGTCGTTCCTGTCGTGCGCGCTGAGCCTGCAGGCGGCGGCGAGCAGGCTGCTGTACTCCTACGCGCGGGACGGCATGATCGTCGGGAGCCGGCTGTTCCGCAGGTTCTCGGCCGCGCGGCACGTCCCGCCGTACGCGCTGCTGGTGGCCGCGGTCGTGCCGGGGCTCGTGGTGGCCGGGTCGATCATCTCCGAGGACGCCCTCGTCAAGATCATCTCATTCGCGACGCTCGGCATCTACCTGGGCTTCCAGATGGTGGTGCTGGCGGCGCTGCGGGCGCGGCTGCTCGGGTGGCGCCCTTCGGGGCCTTTCACGCTGGGCGCGGCAGGCCTGGCGGTCAACGTCGGCGCGCTGGTCTACGGCGTGCTGGCGATCGTGAACATGATCTGGCCGAGAACGCCTGACGCCGCCTGGTACGACAACTGGCTCGTGGCGCTCTCCGGCCTGGTCGTCGTGGGTCTGGGGGCGCTGTACCTGGTCGCCGCCAGACCGCAGGAACTCGGCGTGGCCCCGGCGGGCGACGCCATTCCCCAGGAGGAGCGATGAAGTTCAGTTACGTGATGCTGCCCGACTACCCGCTCCAGGAGTCGCTGGCGGCGATCAGGCTGGCCGAGGAGCTCGGCTTCTACGCCTGCTACGCGGCCGACGAGACCTGGCACAAGGACCTGTGGCTGCTGTTCGCCGCGGCCTCGCAGCAGACCAGCAGGATCAGGTTCGGGCCCAGCGTGTCCTCCGTGGTGCTGCGCGAGCCCTCGCTCATCGCCCAGGCCGCCGCCACGCTCGACGAGCTCAGCGGCGGCCGCGCCGAGGTGGTGCTGTCCAGCGGCAACTTCGGGCTGCTGGCGCAGTACGGCATCGACTGGACCGTCTCCAAGCCGCTCTCGCGCGTGAAGGAGGCCGCGCACGTCGTCCGCACGCTCCTGGACGACGGCGCGATCACGTTCGAGGGCGAGTTCTTCCGCTACAACGGGCTGTTCACCTTCGCCAGGCCCGTGCAGGAGCACCTGCCGGTGAAGCTCGGCGCGATGCGCGGACCGCGCTCGTTCCGGGCGGCGGGCGAGCTGTCGGACGGCGTGCACCACGCGCTCAGCTACACCCGCGAGGCCTACGACTACCTGGTCTCGGAGTTCAGGACGGGTGCCGAGCGGGCGGGCAAGGACTGGTCGGCGATGGACATCGGCGCGTGGGTCGTCTTCGCCACGGGCCCCGACTCGGCCGTGGCGAAGGAGGCCGCCCGCAGCATGGTCGGCCTCTACGCCTCGTCGATGCCCGCCGAGCAACTGGAGCGCAACGGGGTGGACCCGAACGCCATGAAGCCCATCGTCGACGCGCTGGGGGCGGGCGACCTGGCCAGGGCGATCGAGCTGACCAGCCCCGAGCTGGGCGACAGGCTGTCGATCGCGGGCACCCCCGAGGAGTGCGTGGAGAAGATCAGGCGCGAGATCGAGCCCTCGGGCGTCAACCACATGATCCTCGCGGTGACGGACGCGAAGCTGGTCAAGCAGTTCATGGGACGTGACCTGCCCGAGGTGGCCTCGGTGGAGGAGCAGCTCAGGCTGATCCATGACCGCGTCATGCCCGCCTTCGCCTGACCGTTCGTCATCATGCGGGCTCAGGAGGTGTGTAGGGCGAAGCAGACGGGGCAAGGACCCCCAATCCCTGCAACCGAGAACGAGGAGGAGCCGTAGTGCTCACTCTCACACCCAACGCAGCCCAGGTCATCAAGGACCTGACCGCCCAGCAGAATGCGGAGGCCAGCGGCATCCGCATCTCGTCACAGGGGGACGGCCAGGGATCCCTGGTGCTCAGCATGGCCACCGCGCCGGAGCCCACCGATGAGGTGGTGGAGGCCGAAGGAGCCCGGGTCTATCTCGACCCCGTGGCGGCCAGCGTCCTCGACGACAAGTCGCTGGACGCCGACACCGACGGGGAGGGTGGGGTCGCCTTCCACGTCACGGGTTGACCGGAGGCCTCTCGGGGGGCTCCCGGTCACACCTGTCATCCCGCGAGGAGCGCGGCGGCCTCGGCGGCCGAGGGAAGGCCCTCGACGTCGCCGCGCACCTCCACGATGCGCCCGGCGAGCGCGCTGCCGACCAGGGCCGCGCGCTCGCGAGTGGCGCCGTTGAGCCGGGCGGCGAGGTAGCCGCCGAGCAGCGCGTCACCCGCGCCGACGGGGTCGCGCACCACGCGCGCGGCGCTCGGCAGATGGCCGGGCTCGCCGTTCTCGCCGTGGTAGAAGACGCCGTCCGCGCCTGCTTTCAGCACCACCTCGACCCCTTCGGGGCGACGTGAGCCGACCGCGGCGAAGACGTCGGCGGGGTCCGTCGTTCCGAAGAGCGGCTCGGCCTCGTCCTGGCCGAGCACCAGCACGTCGGTGCGCGACAGCAGGTCGAGGACGGTGGCGAGCACGCGGTCCTGCCGGCCGAGCGCGGGACGGAGGTTCGGATCGACCACCAGCCGCGCGCCCGCCGAGCGAGCGCCCTCGGCCAGCGCCCTGACGAGCCGCTCGGGCCCCTCTCCCAGCGCGATCGTGATCCCGCTGACGACGATCGCCCTCGGTCCGGCCTCGAGGATGGCGGCGGCGTCGCCTTCGTCCATGCCCGCCGCGGCGGAGCCCGCCCGGTAGTAGTGGACGCGCCTCGCGCCGTCAGGCAGCACGTCCTTGAAGAAGACCCCCGTGGGCCTGGTGTGATCGCGGCCGACCAGGGAGGTGCCGACGCCGAGGGAGCGGGCGGCGGCGACGACGCGCTCACCGAACGGATCCGCGCCGACCCGTGAGGCGAACCACGCGGACCCGCCGAGCCTCGCGACGGCCGCGCACACGTTCAGCTCGGCCCCTCCGACGTGCACGCCCATCCGCTCGGCGGTCGCCAGGTTCTCCCCCTCAGCGGGCTGGAGCAGCACCATCGCCTCTCCGACCCCGACCACGTCTGGACGAGTCACCACATCTCCCTAGCTCGCGGCGTGCTTCTACAATGCGGAAAATCATCCCATCACTCCCCGCAGGAGCGACCGTGCGTGACTTCAGGTGGCGGCTGACCGAGCGCGTGGTGGCCGACCGGGTGATCGGCATCATCCGCGCGCCGTCCGCGGAGACCGCCGTCTCGTACGGCAGGCGGCTCGCCTCCGCGGGCCTGACCGCCATCGAGGTCTCGCTGTCCACGCCCGACGCCCTGAGCGCCGTCCGCACGCTGGCGACCGGCGCCTTCGTCGGCGCGGGCACCGTGCTCGACGCAGCCCAGGCCGTGATGGCGATCGAGGCGGGCGCGCGCTTCCTGGTCTGCCCCACGCTCAGCGCCGGCGTGATCGGCGCCGGCCACCGCCACGGCGTGCCGGTGGTCGCGGGCGCGTCGACGCCGACGGAGATCGTCGCCGCGCTGGAGGCGGGCGCCGATCTCGTCAAGCTCTTCCCCGCCGCGCAGACCTCGCCCGAGGCGCTGCGCGACGTCCTGCAGGCCCTTCCCCAGGCCCCGATCGTGCCCACGGGCGGGGTGAGCGCCGCCACCGCGCCAGAGTGGATCGCCGCGGGGGCCGTGGCCGTCGGCATGGGCGGCGAGCTCACCCGCGGCGAGCCCGAGGAGGCCGCGCCGCGCGTCCGCGCGCTGCTCGAGTCGCTCCGTTGACGCTCAGGCCAGCAGCTTGGCCACGTAGCGGAGCTGCTCCTCGCGCTGGAATCCGCCACCGCCCTCGTGGTTGTTCCAGGGCCAGACGGTGATGTCCTTGTCGCCCTGCCAGTGGTTGTAGGCCGCGTACACCGTCGAAGGCGGGCACACGTCGTCCATCATCGCCACCGAGTACAGCGCGGGAACCCGGCCGCGGGCGGCGAAGTTCAGGCCGTCGAAGTAGGACAGCGTGCGGAACACGGTGTCGGCGCTTGCCCGCTGCGTGGCCAGGAAACGGACGATCTCCTGGTAGGGGTCACGGCCGGTGATCTCGACCGCCCTGCGGAAGTGGGTGAGGAACGGGACGTCGATCAGCGCGCCCTTCACCGAGGGCCGCAACGCGGCGACCGCCTGCGCGATGCCGCCACCCTGGCTGCCGCCCGACACCACGATCCTGCCGGCGTCGACGGCGGGGTGCCCCTCGGCCACCTCCACGGCCCTGACGGCGTCGGTGAAGACGCGCCGGTAGTAGTAGTCGGCCGGGTCGAGGATGCCCCTGGTCATCATGCCCGGGGCCTGCGGCGACTGCCCGCCGTGCGGGTCGGCGGTCGCGCCGGGGCTCGTCATGTTGTGCGCGCCCTGACCTCGGGTGTCGACGACCAGCACCGCGAGGCCCGCGGCCGGCCAGGTGAGGTGGTCGTGGGCGAACCCCCTTCCGCCCGAGTAGCCGATGTACTGCACCACGCACGGCACTGGCCCCTCGGCCCCGCGCGGCACGATCAGCCACGCGTTGATCCGATCGCCTCCCCAGCCGGCGAAGGAGGTGTCGTAGACGTCCACGGTGGTCAAGGGGAGATCGTAGGGGGTGAAGGCGGGAGCCAGATCGTGCTGGGCGGCCTCGGCGAGGGTGGCGCTCCAGAACGCGTCGAAGTCGGCGGGCTCGTCGCGGTCGGGACGGTACTCACGCAGCCGGTCGAGGGGGAGGTCGAACAGAGGCACAGGGTCTCCCAACATCAGTGGTCGGATCCTGATATTTCACCTCATCAGGGAGGCAAGCGCTATCCGACTTCCTTGGCCGCGCCGATCACGGCTCAAGCCGTGACGCCGAGCGCGGCCGGATCGACGGCGTGCACCAGCGGTTCGCCGTCGAGTGCCCTGCGCACCTCCTCCAGCGCGTGCACGCCGAGCCGTTCCAGCTCGGTGCCGAGGGATCCCGCGACGTGCGGGGTCAGCACCACGTTCGGCAGCTCCCACAGCGGCGAGTCCTGGGCCGGGATCTCCGGCTCGGTGACGTCCAGGATGGCCGAGAGGCGGCCCGCGCGCAGTTCGGCCACCAGGGCGTCGTGGTCGACCAGCGAGCCCCGCGCGGTGTTGATCAGGGTGGCGCCGCGGCGCATCGCCGCCAGCCGGGCCGCGCTCACCAGATGCCTGGTCTCCGCCGTCGCGGGGGCGTGCAGCGAGACGATGTCGCAGGAGTGGAACAGCTCGTCCAGGGCGACCTTTCTCGCGCCGAGCGCGACCGCTCCCGCCTCGTCGAGGTACGGGTCGCTGAACAACACCTCCATGTCGAACGGCCGCAGCAGCTCCGCGACCTTGCGGCCGGTCCGCGAAGCGCCGACCAGGCCGACCGTCTTGCCGTAGTTGCCGACCTCCCGGTAGTCGCCGAGCACGTCGACGTACGCCCTGCGATCGCGGTAGTCCGTGGCCATGGCGAGCACGCCCTTGTTGGCCAGCAGGATCGCCGCGACGGTGTATTCCGCGACGGGGACCGCGTTGGCGGCGGCCGCCGAGCTGACCGCGACGCCCCTGTCGAACACCGCCCGCGTCACGTGTCCCTTCACCGACCCCGCCGCGTGGACGACGGCCCGCAGGCGAGGCGCGAGCGCGAGCGCCGCCTCGTCGATCACGGGCGCGCCCCATCCGGTCAGGAGCACGCGCGCGGATGCCAGCCGTTCGCGCGCGCTCTCGCCGGTGAGATCGGTGAGCGGCGCGCTCCAGCCCTCTCCCGCCAGAACGCGCAGCCGGTCGGCCAGCTCCCCCCGGAAGAGCCGCTCGGGCAGCCCTGGCGCCATCGCGGGAACGACCTCGGGCCCGGCGCTCACCGGGCGGCCCAGACGAGACCGCGCCTGGTGAGCGTGCGCACCGTGGGATCGCGCAGGTCCGCCGTCCGGTGGCCGATCGCGGAGAAGAAGATCTTCCCCTTGCCCCACCGCCTGGTCCACACCACGGGCATGTCGAGGGGCGCGCCGCCGTGCCCGCCGTCGGCCGGGTCGACGGCGGTGCTCGCCAGCACGGTGTTCAGGCCGTCGGACAGCATCCAGTACTGCTCGCTGTGCACGTCGAAGTCGGTCAGCCCTGCCATGATCGGGTGCTCGGCGTGCTCCGGGCTGATGACGACCCGGTAGTGGAGGAAGTCGGCGGGACGGAAGAGGAACAGGCCGCCGACCATGCGCAGGTAGTCCGGGCTGTCCGCGAAGGTGGCCACCACTCCCCCGTGCCAGCCGGCGAACCCGGTGCCCGCGTGGACGGCCGACACCAGCCCCGCGCACTGCTCTCCGGTGAGCCGCCCCGCCGTCCAGCACTGCACGATCAGGTCGGTGCCCGACAACAGCCGCCTGTCGGCGTAGACGTCGAGCTCTGCGGAGACCGTGAGGTCGAATCCCGCCTCCTTCAGCTCGCCCAGGAACAGGTCGGTCGCCTCCACGGGTTCGTGGCCCTCCCATCCGCCACGCACGACCAGCGCGCGGCGCGTGGGGCCGCTCATCGCGTCCCCGAGGGGCCGGCGGCCCACGCGGGAAGGGTCAGCGGCGTGCGCTGGAGGCCGATCCACTGCCGCCTGGTGAAGCCGGCCATCTGGTTGTCCGCGCCATGCCTGGCGTGCGCGTCGTTGACGTGCACCTCCCCGGCCCGCAGCCGCTCGGCGACCCCCATGCCGCGCATGAGGTCCTGGGTGAAGACCGAGTTCATGAGCATCGGGTACCCGTTGGTCAGGGCGATGGCCTCCTCCTCGGTGTCCACGACGGTCACCGGCAGGACAGGGCCGAAGATCTCCTCGGTGAAGGCGCCACATCTCGGCCTTGCCGAGCGTGCGGGCGCAGTTGTCGATGAACAGCGGGGCCTCGATCTCCCTGCGCAGCATGTCGGCGAGCGGCACCGCCGTCCAGCCCAGTGTGGGGGCGTAGACCAGCTCGCGCCCGTCCGCCGGCACGGCACCCGGCACTCCCACGCCGACCCCGAGCAGCTCGCGCGGGTCAAGGCCCACCTGGGCGGTCACCTCGGCCACGCCCGCGATGACGAGCTGGGCCACCGCCTCGGGGTCGAGCCTGGTACCGGCCACGGGGGAGGTGGCGGTCGCGATCGTGCGCAGCCCCGACGCCCTGGTGAGGTCCTGCCTGCTGGCAGGACCCTGCAGGTAGAGGCGTGACAGGAGGGCGGAGCGATTGTGGCGACGCAGGTCACGGGTCGTCTGCTGGACCGCACGTTTCACACTCGGGATTCTGCCAGAGCGTCAGGTCCTGTCAGCGCGCGGGCGATCTTCATGGTCGCCCGGGAGCAGCGACTGCAGGAAGGCGGTCACGGCGGGGCGGCGGTCGGCGGCCCGCCAGGCGATGGCCAGGCGGGCGGGCGGCAGCCCGGAGACGGGACGGCTGACCAGTCCTGGCCGCTTGTACAGCTCGGCGTTGCCCTCCGCGAGCAGCACGACGCCGAGCCCCGCCAGCACCGCCTCGAACACCTCGTCGGCCGAACTCGCCTCAGCGCCGACGATCGCGTCGGGCCTGCCGAGCCAGAACTCCCTCAGCGGCCCCGCCGCCACGGGCAGCGCCACGAGGGGCTCGTCCGCGAGTTCGGCGAAGGCGATCTCCTCCCTGCCCGCCAGCGGATGACCCTCGGGCATGCAGACGAAGCGCCGCTCGGTGGACAGCACGAACGTCGCGATCCCCTCGGGCGCGGGCAGCCACAGGAAGGCCACGTCGGAGCTGCCGTCGGCCAGCCCCACGCTGGCGTCGTCCCATCCGACCACCCGCAACGACACCACCCAGCCCGGCATCCGCTCCCTGAAGCTGCGCAGCGCCTCGGCCTGGATCCCCCGTCCGACGGCGGTCTGCAGACCGACGACGAGCGTGCCGGTGGGGGCGGCCTGCCGTATCAGGTCGAGGCCCTCGTCCCAGCGCGCGAGCAGGTCGCGGGCGACGGGCAGGAGCGCCTCGCCCTGGCGGGTGAGCGCGAGGCCGCTCGGCACGCGCTCGAACAGCGTGCAGCCGACCTGCCGTTCGAGCGCCCTGAGCTGTTTGGACAGCGCGGGCTGGGACACGAACAGCCGCTCGGCCGCCCTTGTCACGTGCAGTTCCTCGGCGGCGGCGACGAAGTACCGCAACTCGCGCAGATGGACGTCCATAACCACTGGTTATACCGGCATGTCTTGGACCGCGGCGGCGCCTGAGGTCGATGCTCGGAGACATGAGAACTCTTGGCAAGCTCACCGTCCCGCCGATCGGCTTCGGGGCGATGGTCCTTTCACCCGGCATCTACGGGCCCATCGACGACGACTGGGCCATGGACGCGCTACGGCACGCGCTCGACCACGGCGGCACCCACATCGACACCAGCGACGCCTACGGGCCCGACGGGCACAACGAGCGGCTCGTCGGCAGGGCGATCAAGGGCAGGCGGGAGGAGGTCGTCGTGGCGACCAAGTTCGGCCTGGCCGTGCCCTCCGGGGTGGAGTCCCGCGCCATCCCGGTCGGGTACGCCTTCGGTGAGCTGCGCGGCAACGCCGACCCCTCCCTGGTGCGCGGCTACGCCGAACGCAGCCTGCGCAACCTGGACACCGACGTGATCGACCTGTACTACCTGCACTACCCCGACCCAGGCGTGCCCGTCGAGGAGACCATGGGCGCGGTCGCCGGACTGGTCGAGGCAGGTCTGGTACGGCACGCGGGCCTGTCCAACGTCACGGCCGACCAGCTGCGCAGGGCGCACGGCGTGCTGCCGATCGCGGCGGTGCAGGTGGAGTGGTCGATGTGGCGCCCGATCGAGCCCGACCTGCTGGCGACGGCACGGGAGCTCGGCGTCGGCGTGGTGGCGTGGAGCCCGCTGGGCTCGGGCTTCCTCACCGGTAACGTCTCGAAGCTGGAGGAGGGCGACTTCCGGCACAACGCGCCGCGGTTCGACGCCGAGAACCTCGCGAAGAACAACGACAGGTACGCGCCGATCAGGCTGCTGGCGACCGAGCTCGGCATCACGCCCGCCCAGCTGGCGCTGGCGTGGCTGCTGCACCAGGACGAGCACGCCGTCCCGATCCCCGGCAGCAGGACGCCCGCGCACATCACAGAGAATCTGGAGGCGGCGGGCATCACGCTGCACCCCGACACGCTGGCGCGGCTGGACCGCGCGCTGTCCTCGTTCGACGTCGTCGGCGGCACGCTGCTCTGACCGCCGCCGGGCGCCCGAAGCCGACGGGAGCGCCGGGTGCTGCGAGGGAGATCTGGCCACTTTCGACGATCTTCCAGTAGCTTCGGGCCTGTGCCGTTGCCCGCGTGGCGTCGTCCCGTCAGGCGTGGCCTGCGGGCGCTGGGACGCGCGCTGGCCGGCGTCTGCGTCATCGTGCTCGCCCCCGTGCTGGCCCTGGCCACGCTGGCGGGGCTGGCGGCCGCGTCCACCGCCCCCGCGGTCCTGCTCGGCGCCGCGCTGGCCGCCTTCGCCGCGATCCTGTTCCTCGGCCTGCTCCTGCTGCTGCCCCGGCCCGCCGCCAGGCTCCCCCGGTGGTTGCGCGCGCTGGCGATCCTCGGCGTCGAAGCCGTGGTCGTCTGGCAGGTCGCCACGGCCACCCTCCACCCGCTCGCCGCCGCCGCCGCGCTCCCTGCGGTCGCGGGTCAGAGGACGTGGACCCTGCCGAGCGGGTCCAGGCTCGCCTACGTCGCCGCGGTCCCTGAGAAGCCGCGGGCCGTACCGCCTGTAGTGGTCCTCCATGGCGGCCCTGGCCTGGCCGACCTGGGCGGCGACGCGCGGTTCTTCGGCGCCCTCGCCGCTGAAGGACACCCCGTCTACGTCTACGACCAGCTCGGCGCGGGCCGTTCGGCCCGGCTGCCCGATCCGCGCGGATACGGCCTGACCAGGGACGTCGAGGATCTGGAGGCCATCCGCGCACAACTGAGGGCCGAGCGGCTCGTCCTGGTCGGGCATTCCTCGGGGGCGCGCCTGGCCGCCGCCTACCTGGCCCGCCATCCCGAGCGCGTCGCCAAGCTCGTCCTGTCCTCGCCGAGCGACCTGGCGCCCGCCCCGACCGGTGCCGCGCTCGCCCGCCTGGACGTCGCGCGCAACCGTGACCTGGCCCTGGCCCTGCTCCACCCACGCGTCCTGGCCGCGTACACGCTCGCGCGGGTGAACCCGGCCACCGCCCACGCCGTCGTCGGCGACCGCGAGCTCGACACCCGCCTCGCCGGCTATTCCCGTCTCCTCGCCCCTTCCCAACGCTGCCCCGCCGCCGGAGGCACGACCGGCAGGGACGCCGCCCTCGGCGCCTACGCGAACCTCGCCGACCGGCCCACCCCCGCCTGGGTACGGCAGGACATCACCGGCAACGCCACCCCCGCCCTGGTCATCAAGGGCGCGTGCGACTACCAGAGCTGGTCGTCGGCGACCGGCTACCTGCGCGCCCTCCCCCAGGCGAAGCTCGTCTACCTCCCCGGAGCGGGACACGACGCCTACCGCGACCGACCGGCGCCCTACCTGGCGGCCGTCCGCGCCTTCCTCGCCGACCGTCCCCTGCGGGACTACACCGGCGACCTGCCGCCACCCGGCTACCAGGGCCCGCCGTGAGGCGGCCTCACCCGCCCCACCGCTGCCGCAGCCACTCCATGGTCGAGCGTCGCGAGCTCTCCCGCCGCCACCGCAGGTGCGGCGCGTGCGGGGGCCCGGCGAGAGTCGCGGTGTGCGTCCAGTAGCCGGCCAGCGCCACCAGGAACGCGTCCACCCGCTCCGCCTCGGCCCCTGCGGCCCACCGGCCGAACAGCTCCGCGGGGTCGAGGCCGCCCAGGTCCGACTGGAGCAGCAGGCACACCTGATCCACCCAGGCGGGCCCGGCGCAGGCCCTGCCCCAGTCCAGGATCCACGCCGAGCCGTCGACGTCGATCAGGTAGTTGTCGAAGCGCGGGTCGAAGTGCAGCAGCGACGTCCCCGTCACCAGTGACTCCCAGCACGACTCGACCTCGGCCAGCCGTTCCAGGTGGGCGCGTTCCCAAGGGCCGAGCTCCACCTCGCCGAACGCACCGTCCCGCCGTATGGCCCGCCAGGTCACGCAGCGCCCCGCCATCCGGTCCGCCACCGACGGCAGCCCGCCCGCAGGGGCCGCGCTCCTGGCCATCGCGGCCACGATCGCGTCGAGCTCCGCCACCCGCCACGGCTGGTGCGGCAGCCTGCCTGGCACGACCTCGAAGCAGAGCAGCACCCAGCCCCAAGCCTCGACGGAGAACAGCAGCACCGGTGTGGGCGTGCTCGGGGGAAGGAGCGGCGCGACGGCCGTCTCGACCCGGTAGTCGGCCGCCACCGGCTCGTCGGAGGGGACCGCCTTGACGAACACCTGCCCGCCACCCTCCAGCGAAGCGACGCCGAGCACGCCCCACGAGAACCCGCCCGCCGTCGGCCGCACCCCCTCCACCCTCGCGCCCAGACGGCGTTCCACCTCGGCGCGCAGCTCAGGGGGCAGCTCGTGCCACGCCCGCCGCACGGTCTCCAAAGCGCCTCCCCTGTGGTCTCCCGCAACCGTCCGCAAGTGGCTCTTCAGCATGCCCGCTGCCTGCCGTACCGTCACCCCATGATCAGCGTCGATCCCGGCTACAAGCACATCAGGAAGCTCCTCACCCCGGGTGAGCGGCTCGCCCTGCCCGGCCACGATCTCAAGTGGTACGACCTGCGGCCCGAGGACGTCGTCATCCCCGACGAGGTGGTGCGCGAGGCCCGCGCCGTCATCACGCCCGCCGACAACCTGGGCGAGCTGGGCTTCGTCATCCTGCACAGGGTCGGCCCCACCTACCTGCTCCTGCTGTGCACGTGGCGCGGCGAGAACGAGCTCTGGGAGACTGTGTACGGCAAGACGGACGGCCCCTTCGAGCGGATCCCCTTCGACGACACGCACAAGGGGACCTACTGCGTCTGGGAGATGGGCGCCCTGATGCATGAGCAGCAGGCATGGATCACCTACCTGCTGTCGGAGCGGGACGAACGGGCCAGGTCCGCCTACCTCGAAGACGTCAGGCCCGCCTCGCTCATCTAGGACCCGTCGAGGGCGTCCGCTGCGGGCTCCGTCGTTCGCGGCTCACACCGTCGCGATGAGGGCGTAGCGCTCGTCGTCGATCTCCTTGCCCCACAGCAGCGGATCGGTCAGCGGCTCCACGCGCAGCTCGGTGACCAGGTCGCGCACGGCCTGCGACAGCGTGAGCGCCCTGACCCCGCCCGCCCACGGCATCCCCTCGACGGCGCCCGTCCCCCACCTGCCCTCGACCAGCACGAGCCTGCCGCCCGGCCGTACCAGATCACGCCAGCGGCGCAGCGCGGCGTGCGGATCGGGCAGGTTCCACACCACGTGGCGGCAGAGCAGCGCGTCGAACAGGCCCGCGCCCACCGGAGGGTCGGCCGCGTCGCCGACGATCACCTCGGCGGGACGGCCCGCCAGTTTCCTCCTGGCCAGTGCGGCCATGCGGGGCGACAGGTCGACGCCGGTGACCGTGTGGCCCTCCTCGGCCAGCAGCAGCGCCAGCGATCCCGTGCCGCAGCCGACGTCGAGCACGGCGGCGGGCGGCTCTGGCAGCCAGGACACCAGGCGGCCCCGCCACGCCTCGCGCACGGCCGGGTCGCGCAGGCCATGGTCGGGCTCCTCGTCGAAGGAGGCGGCGGCATGATCCCAGAAGACACGCGGAGAGGTGGTCACGATGGGATGATGCCTGCCGCCACCGACAGATTCGCGAAACCTCAGGCAAGTCCGAGGACCTCGGGGATGACCGGGGCGGTGGCCGCCACCGCGAAGAACTCCTCAGGAAGGGCCGAACCGCCCGCGATCACCGGGTTCGTGGTGGATGTCCTGGCCGGTTGGATGTCAGGGTGGCCGTGCTACGACGAGCCCTGATCACGAGAGCGCGGGACGACTGAGAGCAGGTCGCCGGGTTGGCAGCCAAGGACGTCGCAGAGCGCTGTGAGTGTGGAGAACCGTATCGCCCTGGCTCGGCCGTTCTTGAGGATCGACAGGTTCACAACCGTCACGCCCACGCGGTTCGCAAGCTCGGCCAGGGTCATCTGCCGGTCCGCGAGGATGCGGTCGAGGTGGCAGACGACTCGGTGATGGTCGTCATCCATCTAGACCATTCCCTCGACGTCGTCAGCCAGTTCCCCGCCGCGCCGGAAACTCTCGGCGAGCACGAGGAGTAGCAGCGCCACAGGAATGGGCGTGAGCGAGATGGAGAGATCATGGGTCACGAACGGGCTGCCGGGGCCGGCGAGGTTCAGTCTTGTGTGGACCATGAGCGCCGCGACGTGGGGAAGTGCGCCACCGACGATCCCTGCGAACAGGACCACTCCCGCCAAGCCGGCGATCCTGGCGGGGTTGCCCTTGCGGAAGGGCCTTCCTTCGGCCACGGAGAGCAGGAGGGGGCGCATCAGCAGGGCGCCAATGCACAAGCACATCCCCAACACGGCGATGTCGCCGCGGGCGAGCAGCTGTTCGGGAACGGTGGAGTCCCAGGCGACCAGCTCCAATTCACCGCCCGCCGGCCGCACCTGGGCGATCTCTGGTAGGCGGACATTCGGGAGGTCGACGGCCGGTGTCCCGCCAGCGGCGGCCTGCACGGTCAGGGCGCCGTATCGATTATCGATCGTATCGACAAAGAATAGCATCGATACTCGATATGTAAAGCGGGAGCGGGTCCCCCCAGATGACCCAAGGACGCCGACGCTCAGTCGACCGGATGGTCCTCCCACACCTCGGGAGGGGCGAACGTCGAGGTGACATCCACGAAGCTGGCTTCGTCGGCCGAGCGGAGTATCGCCGCCATCACGTCCACGACGTGCAGAGCCAGCTCGCCCGACGCCCGGTGCGGCCGCCCCGCCGCGATGGCGCGGGCCATCTCCAGCACGCCGATGCCGCGCCCCGCGCTGGTGCCCGACACCGGCAGGTCGGTCCAGTCGGGGGCCCCGGTACGGCGCAGCCGTACGGGACCGGTGAAGTTGTTCGGGTTGGGCGCGGCGAGCGTGGCCTCGGTGCCGGTGAGTTCGAGGAAGTCGCCGCGCGCCAGCGGGGAGTCGAAGGAGAACACGGTCGTCGCCCGTTGCCCTCCCGCGAACTCCAGCAACGCGCTGACATGGGTGAGCACCTCGACGTCGAAGACGGTGCCGGCCAGCGGGCCGGCGCCGACCGTCCGCCTGGCGTGCGCCTTGCTCCCGTTGGCCGCCACCCTCGTGACCGGCCCGAACAGCACGGCGAGCGCGGTCAGGTAGTAGGGGCCCATGTCGAACAGCGGCCCCGCGCCGGGTTTGAAGAAGAACTCGGGGCTGGGGTGCCAGCGCTCGGGTCCTGGACCCTGCAGGAGCGTGATCGCGGACAGCGGCCGGCCGATGTCCCCGGCCGCGAGCGCGCGGGCGACGGTCTGCAGGCCCGCGCCGAGGAAGGTGTCGGGCGCGCAGCCCACCCTGACCCCCGCCCGTTCGGCGGCGGCCAGTAGCTCGCGGCCGGCGGCGGGGTCGAGCGTGAGCGGTTTCTCGTTGTAGACGTGCCGTCCCGCGCCGATGACCTCCATCGCGACGGCGGCGTGCGCGGCGGGCACGGTCAGGTTGACGACGATCTCCACGTCGGGGTGGTTGACGACCTGGGAGACGTCGCCCGCGACGGGCACGCCGTACTCCTTGGCGACGGCCTTGGCCCTGTCCACGTCGAGGTCCGCGCAGCCGACCACCCGCAGTTCGGGCATGGCGGTGAGGTTGGTGAGGTACTGCTGGCTGATGTTGCCGCAACCGACGATCGCGACTCCGGTCACCGCTCCACCTCGCGCAGGTAGGCGAGGGAGTCGGTGAGCGCCTCGAAGATGTCGGTGGCGCACCTGTCGAGCTCGACCACCCGCATGGCCTGCGGCGCGGCGGCGAGGATGTCGGGGATGGGCAGCGTGCCGGAGCCCACGGCGGTCATCGGCTCGGTCAGGTTGGCGGGGCCGTCCTTGACGTGCAGGAACCGGACCCGCTCCCCCAGTCTGCCGAGCAACTCGGGCACGTCGGCCCCGCCGACCGCGGCCCAGTAGACGTCCACCTCCAGCAGCACGCCGGGGTCGAGCAGGTCGGCCAGCGCCTCGAGCGCGGGCCGGCCGCCGACGTGTGAGGCCAGCTCCCAGTGATGGTTGTGGTAGCCCACGCGCACGCCGCGCGCCTTGCCCCACGCGGCCGCGGCGTTCAGGGCGTCCGCGGTCCGCTGGACACCCTCCGCCGTGGTGAACTCCGCGGGGTCGACCATGGGCACGATGAGCGTGTCGGCGACCTTCAGGTACTCCTCCCTGTCGGGGCCGAGCAGGGGGGCGTGCGCGGAGTGGATCTCGAACCCCTCGACGGGGATGAGGTTGAAGGGCTCGACCGCCTCGTAGCCGATCGAGGCGAGTCTGGAGAGGGTGGTGGAGGGGTCGGCGGCCAGATGGTCTCGGAGGGTGTAGAGCTGCACGGCATAAGACCTCATGGTGTTGAACGCTAACTACGCCAGGTGTGTGGTGCAATGTCCCCATGACGGTCGAGGATCCTCATATCGACCTGCTGGCAGAGGCCTTCCTCCGCCAGCCCAGGCGCTACACCAGCCGTCAGGTCGCCGCGATGGCCGGGGTGCCGGTCTACCGCGCGCGGCGCTACTGGCGCGCGCTGGGGTTCGCGAACGTCGCCGACGACGCCGTGGTGTTCACCGAGGCCGACGTCGACGCGCTGAAGACGCTGATCAACCTGGTCGGCGACGGCTGCTACGACGAGGAGCACATGCTCCTGGTGACCAGGGCGCTCGGCAGGGCGGCGGCCAGCCTGGCCGAGTCGCAGGCCGAGCTGGGCGCGGAGACGCTCGACCTGGCGGGCGTGCCGCTGGCGCAGCGGCCGACGGCCTGGCGGGCGCGAGCCGACCGCGTGGTGCCCTCGCTGGAGCAACTGCTGGTCTACACCTGGCGGCGGCAGCTCGCCTCCGCCGCGGGCCGCATCGTGGACCAGGAGGTCGGCACGGTACGGCTGGCCGTAGGCTTCGCCGACATGGTCGGCTTCACCAGGCTCAGCCGCCAGATCCCGGAGAGAGAGCTGGCAGGGCTGGTGGAGCGGTTCGAGGGCCGCTCGGCCGACGTCGTCACCTCCTCGGGCGGCAGGGTGGTCAAGACGCTGGGCGATTCGGTGCTGTTCGTCGCCGACCTGGCCAGGGTGGCGGCCGAGATCGCGCTGCACCTGGTCGAGGTGCACGCGCCCGACAAGGCCATGCCCGACCTGCGGGTGGGGCTGGCGATCGGCCCGGTGATCAGCAGGATGGGCGACGTGTTCGGCACGACCGTCAACCTGGCCAGCAGGCTGACCTCGCTGGCCCCCGCGGGTGGCGTGCTGGCCGACCCCGCGCTCGCGGAGGACCTGTCGGCCGCCGCCGGGTTCGCCCTTCTGCCCGCCGAGCCCATGATCGCCAAGGGCCTCGGCGAGCTGCTGCCCTCCCTGGTCCGGAGGGCGCCTCGGGTCTGAGGCGCCCGCGGGGTCTCGGGTCTGGGCGGGGTCTTCTCTCTCAAGGCCGCGTGGTGTCCATGGGCTGGGCGGGGTCTCTCAGGGCCGCGCGGGGCCGCCCGCCTCGTCGTGGTCGGCGGGCGCGGTGAGGACGGGCTCCAGGAAGGTCAGGGTGCCGCGCTCGGTGTCGAGGCGGGCCCGCACGCCGATCGGGTAGGTCTGCATGGCGATGCCGTGGCCGATGTCGGCGCCCGCCATGACGGGGACGCCGAGGTCGCCGAGGCGCTCGACCAGCATGCGCTCGACGTCGCGGGGGTCGCCGCAGTCGGTGAAGGTGCCCAGCAGGATGCCTGCCACGCCGTCGCTGTAGGTGGCGCGGCGCAGCTGGGTGATGTAGCGGTCGAGGCGGAACAGCTCCTCGTCGACGTCTTCCAGGAAGAGGATGGCGTCGCGGGCGGGAAGGCTGGTGTCGGTGCCGAGGGAGGCGGCCAGGAGGGTGGCGGTGCCGCCGAGCGTGCGGCCTTCGGCGACGCCGGGTACGACGGTCCTGAAGTCCGGAAACGTCAGCTGGCGCACGTCTTCGGGGGTGAAGAGCAGCTTCATCAGCTGGTCGAAGTCGTACTGCCCAGGGCCCTGGTAGAAACCGTCGCACGCGACCATGGGGCCGAACAGCGAGACCCAGCCCAGTTTGGCGGCGACCGCCTCCAGCAGCGCGGTGACGTCGGAGTAGCCGACCACCACCTTCGGCCGGTCGGCGGGCACGCGAGACCAGTCGACGAGTTCGAGCGTGCGCTGCATGCCGTACCCGCCGCAGGCGCAGAAGACGGCGGCGAAGGACGGGTCGGCCAGCGCGCCGGTCAGCTCGGTGGCGCGGGTGACGTCGTCACCGGCCAGGTAGTCGTACTCGGTGCCGCCCATGCGCGCGGCGCTGAAGACCTCGGGCTTGAGGCCGACCGCCTCCATGGCGCGCAGTCCCCTGTCGAGGTTGTCCTGTTTGGGAGGGCCGCTCGCGGCGATCACCGCCACGCGGTCGCCGGGTCGCAGAGCAGGCGGACGGATCACGAGATCTCCTTCAGGGGTGTCAGGTGCAGGGGTGTGAGATGACAGGCGACTCCCGCGAGGACGGGCGGGTCGATCGAAGCGCACTCGTCGGTACGGCTGGCACAGCGGGGGTGGAACCGGCACCCCGGCGGGATGCGGGCGGGGTCGGGCGGCTCGCCCTGCAGCGGCGTCGCCGTGCCCGACGCGGCGGCGAGCATGGCTCTGGTGTAGGGGTGGCGGGGCCTGATCAGCACCTCCTCGACGGTTCCCGTCTCGACGATCCTGCCGAGGTACATCACCGCGACCCTGTCGGCGATGTTCCAGGCGAGACCCAGGTCGTGGGTGACGACCAGGGCCGACATCCCGAGCTCGTCCCTCAGCCCGAGGATGAGCTTGAGTATCTCGCCTCTGACCGAGGCGTCGAGCGAGGCGACGGGCTCGTCGGCGACGATCACCGACGGTTCGAGGGCGAGCGCCCCGGCGATGACCACGCGCTGCTGCTGCCCGCCCGACAGCTCGTGAGGGTAGCGCCTGAGGTAGTCCTCGGGTGGCCGCAGCCCGGCCCTGGCCAGCGCGGAGGTCACCCTGTCGCCCTTCAGCCCGTGCAGGCGCGGCCCCTCTGCGACGGCCGCCTGGACGGTCTGCCTGGGGTTCAGCGCCCCGCCGGGGTCCTGCAGGATGAGCTGGACGTGGCGGCGGTACTCCTTCAGCCGCCGGTAGTCCAGCGGAGCGCCCTGATGGCGGATCTCGCCGCGGGTGGGTTTGACCAGGCCGACGAGTGCTCTGGCCAGGCTGGACTTGCCGCAGCCCGACTCGCCGACGAGCGCGACGATCTCGCCCTGCCGTACCTCGAGATCGACTCCGTCGACCGCGCGCGCCCGCCCGTAGGCGATCTCCAGCCCGCGCGCCTCCAGCACCGGCGTCATGACGCCTCTCCTTCCAGTACGCGCACGCAGGCCGCCGCGCGGCCCTGGCCGCTGGGCCACAGCTCCATCGTCCGGGTACGGCAGGCGGCCTCCGCCGACACGCACCGGGGTGCGAAGGCGCAGCCGTCACCGAGGTCGGCGATCCTCGGCGGGTCGCCTGGCAGCCCCTCGGGCGCCAGCCTGGACGCGGGGTCGCCAATCGTGGGGAACGCCCTGGCCAGCGCCCTGGTGTAGGGGTGGCGGGGATCGTCGATCAGTTCCCGCGCCGGGCCCGTCTCGACGATCCGTCCCGCGTACATCACCGCGAGACGCTCGCACATCTGGGCCAGCACCGCGAGATCGTGACTGATCATGATGACACCAATGCCCGACTCGCGGACCAGGTCGCCGAGCAGCCGGAGGATCTGTGCCTGCACCATCACGTCGAGCGCGGTCGTCGGCTCGTCGGCGATGATCAGGTCGGGCCGGCAGGCGAGTGCCATCGCGATCATTATGCGCTGCCGCTGGCCGCCCGAGAACTCGTGAGGGTAGTCGCCCGCCCTGCGCGCGGGCACGCCGACCGCGTCGAGCAGTTCGGCGGTCCGCCTGCGCGCGGCCTTCGCGTTCACCCTTTCGTGCAGCAGGATCGGCTCGCAGATCTGGTCGCCGACCGTGCGGACCGGGTTGAGCGCGCTCATCGCGCCCTGGAACACCACCGAGGCGGCGTTCCATCGGACGGCGCGCAGCCTGGCCCAGCGCGCGGTGAGCAGGTCCTCCCCCTCGAACAGCACGCGGCCCGCGACGCGGGCGGTGTCGGGCAGCAGGCGCAGCAGGCTGAGCGCCATCGTGGACTTGCCGCAGCCCGATTCGCCCGCGATGCCGAGCGTCTGGCCGCGGTCCAGCTCGAAGCTCACTCCTCTGACGGCCTGGGCGGGGCCGTAGCTGACGTTCAGATCACGCACCTCAAGCATGGGCGGCCCTCCTGGGGTCGAGCAGGTGCTCGACGGCCCGCCCCGTGAGCGTGAAGCCGAGCACGACGATGAGGATCGCGACCCCTGGCGGCAGCAGGTACCACCACGCGCCCGCCGTGACCGCCCCGCCCGAGAAGGCGGCCTGAAGCATGGACCCCCAGGTCACGCTGGTCGGGTCGCCGAGGCCGAGGAAGGTCAGCGTCGCCTCCGACAGGATCGCCGAGGCGACGGTCAGCGTGCTGGAGACCAGGATCAGCGGCAGGACGTTGGGCAGCACGTGGCGCAGCATCACCTGCGTGTTGCCGGCGCCGAGGACCCTGGCCCGTTCGATGAACGGCCTGGCCTCCACGGCGAGGGTCTGGGCGCGGACGAGGCGGGCGGTGGCCGTCCATGAGGTGACGGCGATCGCGACGGTGATGGAGGCCGCGCCCTGGCCGAGCACCGCCGACAGCGAGATGGCCAGCGGCAGGCTGGGCAGCGCGATGAACCAGTCGGTGACGTGCATGAGCGCCTTGCCGAGCGCGCCCTGGTAGTGCCCGGCCAGCAGGCCGACGGCGCTGCCGAGCACCACGGTGAGCGCGGTGGCGATCAGTCCGATGGCCAGCGACTCCCGCGCGCCCCAGATGACCAGCAGCAGCACCGAGCGGCCCGCCTGGTCGGTGCCGAGCGGGTATCCGGCGACGGGCGGCGACAGTTGCGGTCCGGTGACCTTGACCACGTTGAGGTCGGCGTCGCCGATGTAGAGGGGGGCGGTGAGGGCGAGCAGCGCGAAGGCGGCGAGCACCCCCGCGCCCCAGAGCAGCGATCTCACTGGGCACGCACCCGGGGGTCGAGAAAGCGGTAGGCGAGGTCCGCCAGCAGGTTCATGATGATCACGCTCGCGCTGAAGATGATGAACGTGCCCTGAAGCAGGGGCAGGTCGGGGATCTTGAGTGCCTGGTAGGTGAGGTAGCCGAGCCCCGGCCACGAGTAGACGGCCTCGACGGTGATCGCGCCGCTGACCAGCGTGCCGAGGTGCATGAAGATCATGGTGACCGAGGGCAGCAGGGCGTTGGGCGCGGCGTGCCTGCGCCGTACGTCGGCGTCGGCGAGGCCCTTGGCGCGGGCGGTGAGCAGGTAGGCCGCTCCCCGCTCGTCGATGATCGAGGACCGCATGACCGTCACGTACTGCGCGAAGATCACCAGGACCATGGTGAGGCAGGGCAGGACGAGGTGGCGGGCCACGTCGAGCGGGTCGGTGCCGGGCAGCGAGGGGTCGCTCATGCCGCCCGCGGGCAGGAGCCCGGGGATGCTGAAGGCGACGAGCAGGATCATGCCGAGCCAGAAGGTCGGCACCGACCACAGGGTCAGCGACGCGCCCGAGGTGATCCTGTCGAACACGCTGCCCTGCTTCCAGCCGCTGCGCATGCCCAGCCACAGCCCCAGCGCGACCGAGATGGCCGCGGAGGTGCCCATGAGCAGGAGCGTCGGGCCGAGCCGCTCGGCGACCAGGGTGGAGACCTGCTGCTGGAACTGCCAGGAGTAGCCGAGCTCGCCGCGCAGGGTGTCGCCGACGAAGGAGAGGAAGCGCTGCCACAGCGGGTCGTCGAGGCCGAGCTGGAGCCGGAGCTGGGCGAGCTGGGCCTCGCTGGTGGGGCGGCCCCTGGTGAGGGTCCTGACCGGGTCGGCCGGCATGAGGCTGAAGATGACGAAACCGATGACGAGCGTGACGAAGAAGCTGACCACGGCGGCGGCGAGCTTCTCCGCGAGGTGGCGGCCGAAGCCGCGCACCGCCGTACCCGGTGAAGCACTACTCACGGTCGCCCGCCGTCTTCCTGCGGCGCACCACGAGCGTTCCGCCGACGGCTGCGATCACCAGCGCGCCCAGCCCAAGCCACACCGCGCTGCCGCCACCGCCGCCGGAGCCGGACGCCTTCGTTGCGGCGGGCGGGGCGGCCTTGAGGTAGCTCCAGAAGGCGGTCTGCGCGGGGTGGAGCCCTTCGGCGTCCGGCGTGCCGGTGACGATGCCTTTCACGGTGTCGGTGCGGGCCACGTCGAGGGTGTTGGCGTAGTAGAGGATCTGGTCGACGTTCGCCCTGTACAGCTTGCGCTGCATGTCAGCGACGATCTTCGCGCGCTCGGCGGGGTCGGCCGTCGTGAGCTGCCGCTCGAACAGGGCGTCGTAGTCCTTGTCGCAGTAGTACGCCTCGGTGTTGCCACCGGTGCCGTCGTCCTTCGGCAGGGTGGCGCAGGTCTGGATGCCCAGCAGGTAGGTGGGGTCGGGCCCGGTGGTCCAGCCGTCCATGAGGATGTCCCAGTCGCCCTTGGCCAGGTCGCTGTTGAGCGCGCTCATGCTGAGCGGCTGGATGGTCAGCTTGACGCCGATCGCCTGCAGCCAGCCGACGAGGTAGGTGGAGATGGCGGCGTCGGCCGAGTCGTCGGAGTGCGTGCCGAGTCTGAAGGCCAGCGGCTTGCCGCTCTTCGGGTCGACCCTGACGCCGTCGGCGCCCTTGGCGTATCCCGCGGCGTCGAGAAGCTGGTTGGCCTTGGCGGGGTCGAAGGTGTGCTCCTCCTCCGGCGTGGGTTTCCAGCTCCACTGCGGCCACGCGGGCGGCAGGTAGCCGTGCCCGAGCCTGCCGAGGCCGTTGATGACCTTGGTGACCAGCGTGGGCTTGTCGATGGCCAGCGCGATCGCGTCACGCACCACCTGTTCGCGCAGCGCGGGGTGCCCGGTGCCGATGGGCTTGCCGCTGCGGGTTTTCGCGCCGGGGTTCAGCTCGATGCCCGTCCACCCGTTGCCCACCTCCTGTACGGCCAGCAGCGAGGCATCGCCTTTGAGCGCGGTGAACTGGGTCGGGTTGATGCCGTTGATGTAGTCGAGCTGGCCGCTGCGCAGCGCCGCCACCGCCGCGTCCGACTCCTTGAAGCTCTGCTGGACGAGGTGGTCGAAGGCGGGCGCGCCGAGCACGAAGCTCTTGTTGGCGTCGAACTTGGCGTACTGCTCGGGCCTGTAGTCGGTCAGCGTCCACGGCCCGTAGCCGACGACGGGGAAGGCGTCGTTCCTGTAGTCCTTCAGGCCTTTCACGTGCGGCTCCCACACGTGCTTGGGCACGATGGGGATGCCGCTGATCGGGATGCTGACGTACATCACGTTCGCCTGCGGCTTCTTCGTCTTGATCACCAGCGTCGTGGGGTCGGGCGCGGCGACGTTCTCGAAGTTGCCGACCAGCGAGCCGTTGGCGGTTCCCGCCACGGTGTCGGTCCTGATGAGGTTGAGCGTCCAGGCGGCGTCCTCGGCGGTGATCGGCTGCCCGTCGCTCCACTTCAGCCCGTCGCGGAGCTTGAAGGTCCAGGTGAGCTGGTCGGGCCCCTGCGTCCACTCGGTCGCCAGGTAGGGGCCCGGCTTGCCGTTCTCGTCGAGGGAGTTGAGCGAGGGGTAGATCGTGCCGAAGATGTCGAGCGCGCCGTTGAAGAAGGCGAGGAAGGGGTTGAGCGTGTCGACGCCCGACCCCGACATCTTCACGCGCAGCGTGGTGTCCTGGGCGGGTGTGGTGGGGGCGGCCGCGGTCGTCAGCAGCGCGCCGGCGAGCAGCGCTTTTCCAATCCACATGGGGGTGTGCTCCTCGGGGGGTGGGGATGTAGGAATGTTGGCGACCCTGGCGCCCCACCCCAACGAACGTGAACGCTTATGAGCCTCACCCCTCAAATTTTCGAGGCTCTATTGCGGAACGAATCTTTCCGCGATCGGCTCTAGCGTTCCTTCCATGAAGCCCTTTCGCATCGACATCCCGCAGAGCGACCTCGACGACCTCAGGCAGCGTCTCGCCCGCACCCGCTGGGCGCGGCAGCTGCCGGGCGGCGGCTGGAGCAGGGGCGTTCCCCTGGACTATCTGAAGGAGCTGGCCGGCTACTGGGCGGACGGGTTCGACTGGCGGGCGCAGGAGGCGAAGCTCAACGCGTTCCCGCAGTTCGCCACCGAGATCGGCGGCCAGACGATCCACTTCCTCCACGTACGCTCGCCCGAGCCGGGCGCGCTGCCGCTGATCATGACGCACAGCTGGCCGAACTCGGTGGCGGAGTTCATGAACGTCATCGGCCCGCTGACCGACCCGCGCGCCCACGGCCTCGACCCGTCGATCGCCTTCCACGTGGTGGCGCCCTCGCTGCCGGGCTTCGCCTTCTCCCCCTTCCCTCCACCCCCCACCTCCGAGCCCGCCACCTCCCCTGAGCCCGCCACCCCACCTGGACCCGCCATCTCGCCCGAGCCGACCGCCTCACCTGAGCCCGTCGCCGAGCGTGCGTGGAGTGTCGAGCGGGTCGCCCGCACCTGGGCGGAGCTGATGGCCCGGCTCGGCTACGAGCGGTACGGCGCGCACGGCAACGACGCGGGCGCGCTGGTCACACCGCGGCTCGCGGTCGCCGACTCCGGGCGCGTGGTGGGCTCGCACATCACCGCGGGCCTCGGCATCCCGACCGACTTCTCCGAGCTGACCGAGCAGGAGGCCGCCGAACTGGCGCCGTTGGCGCAGCTGATGGCGGGAGGCAGCGGCTACGGCCCCTACCTGGCCAACCGCCCGCAGACACTCGCCTACGGCTTCTCCGACTCCCCTGTCGCGCAGCTCGCCTACCTCGTCGAGCGCTTCCACGAGTTCGACGGCTGGCCCGGCGAGGAGCTCGACCGTGATCTGGTGCTGACCAACGCCTCGCTGTACTGGCTGACCGACACGGGCGGCTCGTCGTCGTGGACGTACTACGACGGCGCGGCCGGCCTGCCGATCGATCAGAAGCTGGTGCCGACCGGTGTCTCCCACGGAGGGTCAGCGCTGTTCCGCAGGATCGCCGAGCGGGGCAACGACATCGTGCACTGGGGTGGCAACGAGAGCTCGAGCCACATGGTCGCGATGGCGTCGCCGGAGTCGCTGGTCGGCGACCTGCGGCTGTTCTTCTCGATGGTGCGCTAGGTTGGATCATGACGGTGCCCTGGGTCCGCGGTCGCGCGGCCCAGGGCACTGTTCCAGGACGGCCTGGCGCTCGCAGAGGTCGGTGACGCTCCACGGGCCGCGGTCACGCCGCGGGTCTTCTCGAACACGCTCATCAGGGCGGCGCCACCGACATTCGCAGCCGGATTCCTGGGTGACGGGACGGCCGTAGACGCCGCGCCTCAGGGTCGGCCGGTGAGAAGGATCAGTGGGCGAGGCTGACGGAGGTCGGGATGCTCCACGGTCCGCAGTCGGAGCCGAAGGTGCCGCGGTCGCACCCCTGCACAATGAAGGCGAACCTGTTCACCTCGTGCCCGTTGGTCGTGGTTCCGACGCCGTCCAGCGCGTAGGGAGACAGCGTGTACTGGCCGCTCCACGGGGTCAGCCTGCCGACCTGGACCTGCGTGGCCTGCCCGCCGTCCTTGCTCCAGCGGACGTTGAAGTGGTCCCAGTCACGGCCCAGGCCGCTCCACTTGAAGACGGTGGTGTTCCCCTTGGTGAACACGCGCACCAGCGTGCCGTTGCCGAGGTTGGGGGACCAGACGATCTTGCCGTTCTGGTAGCGCTGCCACGAGCCCTGCTTGTCAGGGAAGCCGAACTCCTGGGTGACAGGACATCCGTAGACGCTGTTCGCGGCGCCGTTGGCACGCCACAGGCCGCCGATGAGGCTGCCGTGCTGCGCCACGAGATGGACGTCACACGCTCTGGTCGTCGAGGCCTGCGCGACGCCCGGTGCGGCGAGGACGGCTGTCGCGGTCGCGACGGTCGCGGCCACGGCGAGGAGTGAACGAGAGGTGCGGGCCATCGACGTGGTCCTTCCGGACGAGGTTCGCTGCTGCGACCTGTTTACGCCCGACCGCTTTCACCTGGACTTCCGCGAGTTTCACCTGACCTGCCACGGCTTGAAGGCCACTTGACGACGCCTAGCCGCAGCGCCCCGCCTCGACCGACGACACCTTCCACTCCGCCCCTGGGAACGGCGACATGAAATGCGTCAGCAGGTCGATCGCGTAACCCGGCGCCTGACCTCCGGGATCGAGCAGCGAGACCATCTGCGGGCCGTCCGCGCCGCGCAGCGTCAGGGCGTTGCCCCGCCTGGCAGGCACGACACCCGGCTTGGTGCCGACGGTCACGCAGGCCAGCGGCACGCCGCCCGCCGTGACGGCCTGCTTGGAGCTGATGGGCCGCATCCGCTGGTCGTAGCGGCGCAACCGGAGCGACGTGGCCCTGCCCATGCTCACCCGCTGGTCGAACACGTCGGCGCCGACGCTCCTGGTGACCTTCACGTCCAGCCGTACGTCAGGACGCAGGTCCACCCCGCTCGCCCGCAGGTCGAGCCGGTCGTAGCCGCCCTCGAACCCCGGCGAGACGAATCCGACGGCCGGCGACGTGGAAGCGCCGAACGGCACCTTGCCCGGACGGATCCGCAACCACGACATCTTGTGCACGGCGATCGTGACGTCGTCGATCCTGCTGCGGCCGAGCCCGAACTGTCCTTCGAGCTGGTAGGCGAGAAAGCCGCCCGCGTACGGCACGTCCTTGCGCGAGGAGACCTTCTGCGCCGCGACCGGCTGCAGGTCCAGTCCCGTGCGGGCGCGCAGCAGCCGGGTGGGGGCGGGCTTGGACGCCAGGTCGATCGACAGGTCGGGGTTGAGCCTGGCGGTGGTGTCCGCGCCCAGGTCGCCTACCTCGAGGAAGGTGTCGAGTACGCGGCCCTGGGGCGGCTGGTACACCTTCTCGATCAGCCCCGCCTGTACGGCCAGCAGCCCGTCGAGGGTGCCGGCGTTGGCCTTGTAGGTGAGGTTCGGCAAGCGCAGGGCCGAGGCGGTGGAGTCGGCGTCGACGCCGAACACGGAGGGGACGTCGGTGAAGCGCAGCAGGCCGGTCGCCTCCCCCGAGGTCACGGCCGCTTCCAGCCGCTCGACCCTGGCCGAGTTGTGGACGCGGATCCTGGTGCGGCCGCCGTACGCGCCGGTGACCGAGACCGCGGCGGGCACGGGGTCGACGAGCACCCGGCCGCGCAGCCTGCCCCCGTCGGTCTCGGCGCGGACGTCCAGGGTGCCCAGCGTCGCCGGGGGCTCGACCTTGTAGGCTGCGGTGACGGACTGCCCCTGCACCCCGAACGGGCCGACGGTCATGCTGGTGATCGCCGAGGGCAGGCCGGTGAGAGTGGCTGCGGCGCGCATCGGGACGGGGGCCAGCACGCGGCTGTCGAGGTAGAGCGCGAGTCTGCGGCCGGCCGGGTGGAAGCCGGAGAAGGTGAAGGTCTTCTTGACGAGGTCGACGTTCACCTTGCCTGGCAGGCCCTTGAGGTCGACGAACGCCCTGACGCCCGGCTGGGCGAGGGTGCCGCCGTCGACGAGCGAGACCCCTCCCTTCACGTGGGGCGCGTCGGGGACGGCTGTCGCGTTGCCGAGCCAGACCTGGCCGGTGAGGTTGACGTCGGAGGCGTCGTAGGCCAGCCGGCCGTTGGCGCTGGACACCGCGACGCGGCCGGGGGCGGGGCCGAGGGTGGCTTTGGCACCGAAGCTGTCGCCCGTGGCGGTGCGCAGGTCGGCGTCCACAGCGATGGGGCGGCGGGCGGCCTGGACGTCGGCCGTGAAGCCTGTGCCGGTCTCGTTCTGGGTGAGGTCGGCCTTGCGCAGGCCGTCCAGGCGGACGCTGGCGTCGAACCTGCCGGTCGCGGCGTCGTGGTGCGCGGCCAGGTGCGGGCCCGTCGGGGCGGTCGCGCCCTCGTGGTTGGCGACCGCGATCGTCGCCGACCCGATGGGCCCCGACAACGCCCTGAACCTCACTCCACCACCTGGGATCCCCGCCTGACCGGCGTTGCTCGGCGCCGGGGTCGCAGCCGTGCCGCCTGGCGTCGCGGTGCCGCCTGGCGTCGCGATGCCGGGGGCGGTGCCGGGGGCGGACCAGGTGGCCTCCCAGCGGGCGGGCACGCCGGTCGCGGTGAACGCGGCCCGCAGGTCGCCCGCCCTCGCCGACGCGACGACCGAGGAGACGGTCGCGTCGGCGGTCCAGTCGAGCCTCCTGCCCTCGGTGTCGGCGACCGCCGTGACATGCCCGCGCACGCCCTTCACGCTCGCCCGCACCACCCCCTGGGACGCGGCGGCGCGCAGGTCGATCCTGCCGAGCCTGCCAGGTGTCCGCACGTCCACGGTCGTCTTGGGGCCGAGCGCCCACGACGCCTTCACACTCCCCCGCACCCCGCGCACGCTGCCGTCCACGCTCAGGCCCGTCTTCGGGTTGGCGTAGGTGGCGCGCAGCCGTTCGATGGTCCCGTTGGCGGTGTAGGCGGCGGTGCGGGCCTCGGGGTCCAGGTCGGCGGAGACCTTCGCGGGCGTGTTGGAGATCTCCAGCCTGGCCAGGTGCGTCCCGTCGATGTCGGCGGCGCCCGTGAACGGCTTGCCGCCTGAGTCGAGGGCGAGCTTGACGTGCGGCGTGGCGCCGTACGTCACCTCGAAGCCCGCCACCCCGGTCAGCCGTCCCGACACCCCCAGCCGCGACCCGTCCTTGATCATGGTGACGTGGTTGCCCGGCGGGCCGGCGATCGCGCCCTGCCCGCGCTGGAGCAGCAGCGTCAGCCCGCCGAGCGCCGAGCTGGCGGTATGGACGATCTTGTTGGCGGCGGCGTCGTGCTCGACCGTGATCCTCGCGGGCAGCCCCGTGAGGCGCGCGCTGACGACGGTCTGGTCCCTGGCCGCGTCGTAGAAGCTCAGGTCGGCGGTCTTGGCTCGGGGCGCGCCCGAGGTGACCGACAGACCCGTGGACCGGGCGGTGGCGCGGAACTCGCGCGGCAGCCTGGTGATCGACAGTCCCGCGGCCCTGGACAGCTTGCCGTCGCTGAACACGTAGTCATGGAAGGTCGCCCTGGCGATCGGGTTCGCGCTGGCGAAGTGGACGTCGCCCGGCCTGGTCAGCTCGGCGGTCAGCTCGGAGCCCATCCTGTCCACCGTCACCTGGGTGAACCTGCGCCGGTCCGCGACCACAAGCGCGTCGAGCGCGGCGTTCGCCGAGGCGGTCGCGGTCAGCACGCTCTTGTTGCCGTCGAACCTGGCGTGCGCGCTGAAACGCTCGGTGGCGGGGGTCTGGCGCAGGCTGAGCAGCGCCTTGCCCGCCAGTCCTGCGATGGTGGCGGCGGAGGATCCCGGGGCGCTACGCCGTACGGTCGCCCGTACATCGATCCGCCCCTCCGCCAGCGCGCCCACGTCGACGGTGAAGGCACCCCAGTCGCGTCCCTCCAGCGCGGTGCCCCTGCGGTAGCCGTCGAAGCCGACCTTGACCACTCTGTCGGAGTTGACGGCGTACTCGGCCCACACCTGCGCCTTGACCGGCCCGCCGAGCTGGACGACGCCGAAGCCTATGCCGACGCTGTCGCCCTCCGCCTTCTGCGGGACCAGCGTGGCGAGCAGGTCGGGCGTGTCGTCACCGGTGACGTCCGCCTGGACGGGCGTGCCCACGGGCCGCGCCGAGGAGCACGCGGCAGGCAGCTCCGCACTGGCCGCGCACAACTTGAACGTCATCAGCGGCACCCCGTCCCGCACGACAGGGAGCTCCGCCTTGAGCGGGAGCGGCAGCTTGAGGCCCTTCTTGACCGGCAGCAGGCTCAGTCCACCCTGCTCGGCGTCGGGCAGGACGAGCTCAGGCGACGGGCTCGGCCCCGCCATCCGCTTCTCGGCCTCCGCGACCACCTGGTCGACCAGCGTCGGCCCCGCGGGCACCGTGGCCACCAGCTTGCCCGGACCGTCCGGCCGCTCGGCTCCGGCCTTCGCCGCCAGCGAGGGTTGCCTCGCCATCGCGGCCTGCGCCGCCGCCGGAACCTGTACACGCGCCACCGGCTCGACCCGCGGCCTGCCGTCCTTCGGACCGCTCACCGCCGCACCGCGCACCACCCCTGGGGGAACCATGCGAGTGGCCGCCGTCCCGGGTGTTCGCTCGGCCATCGGTACGGCATGCGCCGCCGTGGGCACGCCGGCAACCAGCGCGCAGGCGAGCAGAACACAAGACAGCCGCGGCATGACTGGCTTTCCCCCGGGAAGTGTGGCCGACTGATCACGAAAGGTAAGAGACGACCATATATCCCACAATCCGTCAAGGCGGGATTTACTCGGAAAGATTCACCACAATTGCCTCCTGCGTACTCCGCGCGATCACCACGACTGCCTCGACCTCGGGGTCGGGGTTCTCCTCCCGATGCGGGACGAACGGCGGGACGTAGACGTAGTCGCCGGGCTTGGTGTCGATCCGCACCTCCTCCCCTTCGCGTACGAACACGAAGGACGGCGAGCCGCTGACCACGTAGATGGCCGTCTCGGAGGCGCCGTGATGGTGGGTCGCCGACACGGCCCCCGGGGCGACGTGGGTCTGCCCCATCCACAGCGCCGATGACCCGACGCTCTCGCCACTGATGGCCGCCCGCCTGCGCATGCCGCCGGTCTGCGCGGTCTCGGAGGTCAGGTCGCCGGGCTGGACGTGATGCAGTGTCATCCGCGTTTCCTCTCGCTGGGCGTCGCCCTCACGGGCACTGCCTCCTGCTGGGGCCGGGTGCCGCGAAGGCGGTGAGCGCCTTCAGCTCGTGTCTCTCCACGTCCTCGAACAGCTCGCCCATGGCGGTCTGGATCATCGCCAGCTTGTCCTCCGCCAGCCTGAGCTTTCCCGCGATCCGGCCGGGCAGGCTCCCGCCGTGCCAGGCGATCACGGCCATCCCCCCGGGCTTGAGCACCCTGTGGAGTTCCCGCACGCCCGCGCCGAGGTCCGGCCAGAGGGCGACGTTGTTGACGGATACCGCCTTGTCGAAGCTCCCGTCGTCGAACCCGGTCGCGTCGGCCGTCCCGAGCCTCAGGTCGACCCGCCCGTCACCTCGGTACGGCCGGGCGGCCTGGTCGCGCATCTCGCGGGAGGGGTCGACGCCGCAGATCCGCGCGGCGGGCCCGGGTTCGAGCATTCTGACGAGCTTGCCGGGGCCGTAGCCGACTTCGAGGACATGGTCGCCCGGCTGGACGTCGAGCAGTTCCACGAGTTCGCACTGCTCGTTGGTCAGGAGCATGAGGCGGCCTGCCAGACGTCCGGCCAGGCCGCGTGGCTGCGCGAAGGGAGAGGTGATCGGACGGTCGAACGCCCACGGCGTTTTCTCCATGCTTCGACTCTATGCCAGCCTTGACAAAAAAATTTGTCGGTGAGAGGCTCCTCGCATGAAGACAGAGACCTTGCAGGTTCCAGGCGCACAGCTCTACTACGAGGTCCAGGGTTCCGGCCCGGTCCTCGTCATGATTCCCGGAGGTCCCACCGACGCGGGCATCTTCGCGGCCGTCACCCACGTGCTCGCCGACCGCTACACGGTCGTCGCCTACGACCCGCGCGGCAACTCCCGCAGCGTGCCCGACGACCCCACGCTCGACCAGGACCCGAACGTCCACGGCGACGACGCGGCCGCGCTGATCGCCGCGCTGGGCGACGAGCCCGCGTACGTGTTGGGCAGCAGCGGCGGCGCGCAGATCGGCCTCAACCTGGCGGCCAGGCACCCTTCCCTCGTACGCACGCTGGTCGCGCACGAGCCGCCGTGCATCCCCCTGCTGCCCGACGCCGACGAGGTCATCGCCGGCATGATCGAGGTGGAGGCGGCCTACCACCGCGAAGGCGTGCCCGCGGGCATGAAGCGGTTCGAGGAGCTCATCGGCATGGGCGAGAACGAGCCCGCGCCGCCTCAGCAGCCGCCGACGCCCGAGCAGATGGAGATGTTCGGCAGGATCGGCGGGAACCTCGACTTCTTCCTCGCCCACGGGGTCAGGCCGCTCAGCGGCTACGCGCCCGACGTCGAGGCACTGCGGTCGGGTCAGCCCAGGATCGTCGTCGGCATCGGCGAGACCACCGAGGGGCAGCTCGCTCGCCGTACGGCGATCGCGCTGGCCGGCCGTCTGGGCGTCGAGCCCGTCGTCTTCCCCGGCGACCACGGCGGGTTCACGACCGCGGCCGAGCCGTTCGCCGCCAAGCTGGACGAGGTCCTGCGCGGCTGAGATCGGCCGGTGACCACGTGGTGGTGGCGTGAAGGGTCATGTCGGCGACAGGGAAACGCCTGGCGTCGACGTAACCCTTCACCGGCCTGCAGGACGCCGAGCACCACGAGCGCCGCTTCGACCGCGCCGAGCGCGGCGGCCTGCCGTGGCAGGCGACCACGCTCAACGCGACCGCCGTGGAAGGCGACCCCGCTCCACGCGACCGCCGTGGCAGGTGGCCGAGCGGGCACGCGCCAGGCGGAGGCGGCAGACCGGAGATCGCCCGTTTCGCCGCCGGCCCGCCGCTCGAGCCCGCGGCCGCGCCGGCACTTCTCGATCGGAGGGCTGTATGACCACCTACCGCGCCGCCGTACCCGCAGACCAGGCCGGAATCTACGCGGTCTGGTCGGCCGCCTTCACCGCCCCGCGCCTCGTCCCGCTCTACGAGACCGACGACGGCCGGTTCACCCGCACCTTCGTCGCGGAGGGAGCAGAGGGAGCGGAGAAGGTCGAGGCGGTCGTCTACTGGCTGCCGCGCCGCCTGCGCACCGCCGACGGCGGGTCCGAGCTGGTGGGCGGTGTCGCCAACGTCGCCACCCTGCCCGCCGCCCGGGGCCGCGGCCACATCAGGAGCCTGCTGGCCTTGGCCGCCGAGTCGATGACGGCGGCGGGCTGCGCGTGGTCGCTGCTGTTCACCGGCCATCCGGGCGTCTACGAGGGCTCGGGCTGGAAGGTCTTCCGCCAGCGTCGCGTCCGGGGCCCGCTCGCGGCGCCCCGGGTCAGCCCCTCGTCATCGTCCGTACGGCAGGCCTCGCTCGCCGAGTGGCCGCTGCTCGCCGAGCTCTACGACCGCCACAACGCGAGCCGTCCGCTCAGCACGGTCCGCACCTGCGACGACTGGCGGCAGCGGGTCCCACTCTTCTACGGCGCCCCCGTCGACCTGCTCCTCGACGAGGGTTCGGGGTACGTCGCGGTGCGCTGGCACGCGACGTCGGTGGAGCTTCTCGAAGTGGCGGGGCACCTGCCGCCGCTGCTGTCCCGGGTCGCCGCCGAGGCGGCAGGGCGCGGCATCACCGAAGGCTCGGCCCGTCTCACGCCGGACGATCCCGCGCTGCCGTACCTGCTGGCCGAGGCGCACGTCGTCCACGACACCTCGGGCATGGCCCGCCCGCTGGCCCGCGATCCCTCCGTCACGCTCAACGCCTCGAACGCCGTCCACTGGAGAGCCGACAACTTCTGAGCGTCACAGGGGCAGCGAGCCGCCCGGCTTGAGGGCCTTCATGGCGATCTGCGAGGTGAGCTTGTCGAGGCCGGGCAGGCGGCCGAGCTTCTCCAGGCAGAGGCGGCTGTAGGCGTCCATGTCGGCCACCGCCACCCGCAGCACGTAGTCGGGCCGCCCGAACATGCGCAGGCACTCGACGACGTCCTCCACCTCCATCACCGCCGACTCGAAGGCGGTGACGGTCTCGGCGTCCTGGCCCTCCAGCTCGACGTACGCCAGGACCTGGAAGCCGCGCCCGATGGACGGCGCGTCGACGACCGCCCGGTAACCGGAGATCACCCCGGTCTCCTCCAGGTTGCGCACCCTGCGCAGGCACGGCGACGGCGTCAGCCGTACGCGATCGGCCAGCTCGATGTTGCTGAGCCTGCCGTCCTCCTGCAGGAGGCGAAGAATTGCGCGATCCGTGGCATCCATGACTTCAGATGCTAACCGGGGCATAAAGTACCGCAAGTATTGACATCGAATATCCCCATCCTTGAAATAATCTCACGTCATGACGAGCAACGCCTTCATGAGTGGTACGCAGGCGCTGGTGCGGCTGATCGAGGATCAGCTGGCCGCGGACCGGAGGGCGGGCCTGGACACGGGCGCGATGGTCTCCGGCTATCCGGGGTCGCCGCTGGGCGGCTTCGACCAGGAGCTGGCCAAGAACACACCCGAGGGCGTGGTCCACCGTCCCGGCCAGAACGAGGAACTGGGCGCGACCGCGGTGTGGGGCAGCCAGCTCGTGCCCTCCCTGCCCGACCCGCGCAAGGCGGGCGTCCTGGGCGTCTGGTACGGCAAGGCCCCAGGCGTCGACAGGGCCGCCGACGCGTTCAGGCACGGCAACTTCGTCGGCGCGCACCCCGACGGGGGGCTGATCGCGCTCTGCGGCGACGACCCGACCTGCAAGTCCTCCACGCTTCCCAGCGCCACGGAGAGCACGCTCGTCGCGCTCGGCATGCCGGTGATCTACCCCGGCACCGTTCAGGAGCTGCTCGACCTGGGAAGGCACGCGATCGCGGCGTCCAGGGCGAGCGGCCTGTGGGTGGCGATCAAGGCGGTGGCCAACGTGGTCGACGCCACCGCCACCGTCAACCTCGACCCCGACAGGGTCAAGCCCGTCATGCCCGAGGTGATGTGGCAGGGCAAGCCGTACCGGCACACGCCCGACGCGACGCTGCTCACGCCGTACTCGCTGGACATGGAACGCACGCTGGTCGGGCCGCGCCTGGAGCTGGCGCGCGCCTACGCCCGCGACAACGACCTCAACCAGATCACCGTCGCGGCCCCCGACGCCGCGATCGGCGTGATCGCGGCGGGCACGGCCTACTACGACGTGCGCGAGGCGTTCGGGAAGCTCGGCATCACCGACGAGGTCCGCCTGCTGAAGATCGGCATGCTGTGGCCGCTCGAGCCGACGGTGGTCCAGGAGTTCGCGCGCGGCCTGTCGGAGATCATCGTCGTCGAGGAGAAGGCGCCGCTGCTGGAGGGGCTGGTCAAGGACGTCCTGTACGGCACGCCGAACCCGCCCGCCGTGACCGGCAAGGCGGTGATCCCGCAGCACGGCGGCGTCGACGCCGACCTGGTCGCCAGGGTCCTGGCCGACCGGCTGTCCATCGACCTGCCGCGCCGGCGCGAGCCGCTCAAGCTCCTCGGCCCTGCCCGCACGCCGTTCTTCTGCTCGGGCTGCCCGCACAACCGCTCCACCGCCGTCCCCGAGGGGTCGGTCGTCGCCGCGGGCATCGGCTGCCACACCATGGTGGTGCTCAACCCCGCGGGCAAGGGCGACCTGGCCGGGCTCACCCAGATGGGCGGCGAGGGCGCGCAGTGGATCGGGCAGGCGCCGTTCACCGGCACGCGGCACATCTTCCAGAACCTCGGCGACGGCACCTTCCACCACTCGGGCTCGCTGGCGGTCAGGGCGGCGGTCGGCGCCGGCGTCAACATCACCTACAAGCTGCTGTACAACAGCGCGGTCGCCATGACCGGCGGCCAGACGATCACGCCCGCGCTGTCGGTGGCGTCGCTGACCCGCTGGCTGGAGCTCGAGGGCGTGCGCAAGGTGATCGTCACGACCGACGATCTCGCCCGCTACCGGGGCGTACGGCTGTCGCCGATCGCCTCCCTGCGCGACCGCGCCGACCTCGAACAGGCCCAGCGGGAGCTGGCCGCCGTCGAAGGCGTCACGGTGCTGATCCACGACCAGCAGTGCGCGGCGGAGAAGCGGCGGCTGCGCAAGAAGGGCGACCTGCCCGACCCGGTGAAGCGGGTGGCGATCAACCAGCGGGTGTGCGAGGGCTGCGGCGACTGCGCGCAGAAGTCGGAGTGCCTGTCGGTGCTGCCGGTCGAGACGGAGTTCGGCCGCAAGACGGAGATCCACCAGTCGTCGTGCAACAAGGACTACTCGTGCGTCGAGGGTGACTGCCCCTCGTTCCTGACGATCATCCCAGGCTCGAAGAAGCGCTCGACCGCACCTGCGCCTCCCGAGATGCCGGTTCCTGACCTCCACGCGAAGGACACCACGATCAGGCTGGTCGGCATCGGCGGCACCGGTGTGGTGTCGGTCGCCAGGCTGCTCGGCAAGGCGGCGCTCATGGACGGACGCCAGTCGCGCGGCCTCGACCAGACGGGGCTCGCGCAGAAGGGCGGCACCGTCGTCTCCGACATCCGCCTGTTCGACGGCGAGGAGGACAGGTCGGGACAGGCCAGCGCCGCCTCGGTGGACGCCTATCTGGCCCTCGACGTGATCGGCGCGACCGACCCCAAGCACCTGCGCACCGCCTCACCCTCACGTACCGTCGCGGTGGTCTCCACCCACCTGTCGCCCACCGGCGGCATGGTGCTCGACCCCGCCACGCACGTCACCGACCTCGGGCCGCAGCTGACCGCGCTGGAGGCGCGCACCCGCTCGGTCGTGGCGCTCAACGCCGAACGCCTCGCCCAGGCGCTGTTCGGCGACCACATGCAGGCCAACACGATCGTGCTGGGCGCCGCGTGGCAGCTCGGGCTCATCCCGCTGTCGCTGACGTCGATGGAGAAGGCGCTCGGCGCATCCGCGACCGCTTTCCACTGGGGTCGCGCGGTGATCGCCGCCCCGTCGGCGGTGGACGCGCTCTTCCCCGCCCCCTCGGTGGCCGAGCCGTCTGCCGAGGTGCTGCGGCAGATCGCCTTCGCCGGCGAGGACAGCGAGCTGCACCGGCTGCTGGCCGTACGGGTGCCCGACCTGGTCGCCTACCAGAATCCCCGCTACGCGCTGCGCTACGTGGCGGCCGTCCGCGAGGTCCACGCGCTCGCGCCCGGCGCGGTCGCCGAGGCCTACGCCACGCATCTGCACCGGCTCATGGCCTACAAGGACGAGTACGAGGTCGCCCGCCTCCACCTCGACCCCACCGAGCGCGCCAGGATCGCCGCCGAGTTCGGCCCCGGCGCGCGCGTGGCCTACAACCTGCACCCGCCGGTCCTGCGCGCGCTCGGGCTCAAGCGCAAGCTGAGCCTCGGCCCGTGGTTCGACCCCGCCTTCAAGGCCCTCTACGGCATGCGCACGCTGCGCGGCACCAAGCTCGACGTGTTCGGCCTCGGCGAGGTGCGCAGGACCGAGCGATCGCTCGCCGCCGAGTACACCCGCGACGTGCTGCGCGCGCTGTCGTCGGGGGCGCCGGAGGAGAAGGTGCTCCAGCTCGTGGAACTGCCTGACGTGATCCGCGGCTACGAGCACGTCAAGCTGCGCGGCGTCGCCGACTACCGCGAGCGGGCGGCCGCGTTGCTGGAATCCACCGGCTGATCCCGTAGTCGCCCGGCTACTCTTTGTGGCCATGGTGGCCTTTCAGCATGCCGTACGGCACGCCGCCGAGGTAGCGGGCGTCCTCGACGAGCCCGCGCGGGCCATGGCGGCGCAGGCGTGGGTCGGCGGCGGCGCGCCCGCGTTCGCCGCCGAACTCGCCAGGCGGCGCGCCGCCCTCACCGCGGCCCTGGAGTCGGCCCTGAGCAGGCTCGCAGGGGAGGGCGACGCCGTCCCCTCGCTGGCCAGACCGGCCACCGCCATGACCGCCCTCCACGGCTCGTTCTCCGGCGTCGAACCCGCCCAGCTGCGGCGAGTGGTCACCGGCCTCACCACGGCGGCCGGCGAGCTGCCGCGCGCGGCCCAGAGCCTCGGCGCGCCCGAGGTCGCCGCCATCGGCTCGTGGTCCGCCGCCCAGGCCGACGACCTGCGCCGCCGGCTCGCCCTCATCCTGCGCGACGGCGGCACACCGGCCTCCGCGCCCCTGGTCGCCTTCGGCCTGTACGGCGGGCACGCCCCCTCCGCCGTCACCGCCCTCCTGACCGGGGCCGCGGGAGGTGACGCCGCCGCGCTCGCCCGGCTGGTGGACGTGCAGCGCCAGGCGTCCGACCCGACGCTCGCGGCCAGGGTGAACGCCTGGTGGCGCATGCTCGACGCCTCGGCCCGCGACCAGGCCGAGAAGGCGCTGCCCGGTCTCGGACTGCTCGACGGGCTGCCCGTGGCTCTCCGCGACCGGGCCAACAGGGCGCTGCTGGCGGGTGAGAAGGCCCGGCTCGCGGCGCTCCTCACCACGGTGCCGTCCGATCGGCAGCTCCTGCTGACCTGGCCCGCGTTCCTCGACCGGGTGATGCGGGAGCTGGACCACGTGAAGATCATCGAGGAGGGGCTGGCCCAGGGCGGCAGGAACGGGCGGCCTCCGGCGTACCTGCTGTCCTTCGACACCCGCGCCCTCGGACAGGCGGTGATCTCCTTCGGCGACCCCGACGCGGCGGACCGCGTGGTGGCGTACGTGCCGGGGTTGAACACGGTGCTGGCCTCGTACGGGGGTGACCTGAACAGGGCGGCCGTCCTGTGGGACCAGGCGCACTACTTCGCGCCGGCCCAGAAGATCGCGTCCATCGCGTGGCTGGGGTACCGGGCGCCGCAGATCGACTGGCAGCTGAACGTCCCGGGGAGAAGCGTGGCGGCGGACGGGGCGGCGGAGAAGGGGGCTCGGGCGCTGGTCTCGCTGACGGACGGCCTGCGCGCGAGCCACGGCCCATCGGGGACGGCGAAACTGACGATCCTGGGCCACAGCTACGGCTCACTGGTGACAGGGAAGGCGGCGGTGCTCCGCCCGGGCCGATTCGCGGACGAACTGGTCTTCGTGGGCAGCCCGGGGGTGGGGGTGCGACGGGCGGAGGAACTGGGGATGGGGCCAGGGCGCGTCTGGGCGGGAGAGGCGGCTGGTGATCCGGTGGCGGACCTCGCGCGCTTCGGCAACGACCCCGGAGATGACAGCTTCGGGGCGCGCCGCTTCTACGTCGAGGACGGACCCTTCTACCTGACCTTCAAGGCCCACTCCGACTATTGGAACGTTCACTCCAAATCGCTGAGAAACCTGGCCCGCATCGTCAATGGTGACCACCACAAGGTCACCACACATCCAGGAGCCCAGCCGTGATCCGCCTCAGCGCTCTGCTCCTGTTCGTTCTCGTCGCCTGTGGGGAGACATCTGCCTTGAACGAGAGACAAGCGACCGAGCGGGTCGAGCAACTCATTCGTGAATCGGTAGCGGTGATCAGACCACAACCCAGCCTTGAGTTGTATCGCCCCAGTCTCAACAAGAACCTTTGTCTGGGAGCAACGGACGGCGGATCCGAAGAGCGCGTCATCATCACCCGCACGTACTACCTTCGCGGCCTCCCGAAAGATCGCTTTGTTGATGTCGCCCAGGCGGTCAAGGCCCACTGGCAGGAGCAGGGGCACGTCATCACTCAGACGCGCGGCCTCGACACGGGAGAGCCCGAGATAGCGGCCCAGAGCCGTCCCGATGACTTCATCCTCTCCCTCTCGTGGACCCAGGGGGACGTTCTGGGCATCGGTGTGACCTCCACCTGCGTCTGGCCCGACGTGAAATGAGCTCGCTCATTACCTGGGGTCCGAAAAGGGCTGGGGTGCGATCTCCTCGCCCGATCTTCCTCCAGGCAAGCTCACTTCAGCGACATCGTCGGCGAAGGTTTCCGGGAGTTGCACCCCGGCGGCGTTCGAGCTGGTCTAACGCGGTCAGGACAGCTTCGACTTCTGCGCGGCGAACGTTCGCAGGCTCTGACGCCGAGGCACCTAGTGCACTGGTCGGACCAGTGGCTAAAGTGACGAACATGGACTACGAGCGGTTGTTCCGGCTTGACGGGCGGCGGGCGGTTGTCATCGGTTCGGGGAGCGGCATCGGCAGGGAGTCCGCGCTGGCCCTGGCCGCTCAGGGCGCCGAGGTGGTGTGCGCCGACCGTGACCTGCGCTCCGCCGAGGAGACCGCGGCCCTGTGCGGCGGGACGGCCGTCCCGCTCGACGTGCTCGACGGCGAAGCGGTCCGCGACGCCGCCGCGAAGCTCGGCGCGGTCGACGTGCTGGTGTTCACCGCCGCCACGAACGTTCGCAAGCGGTTGCTCGACTACTCCACCGAGGAGTTCGAGCGCGTCGTCGATCTCAACCTGCGTGCCTCGTTCGAGGTGGTCCGGGCGTTCGGCGCCGGGATGGTGGAGCGGGGGACCGGTTCGATCGTGGGTTTCGCCTCCATCAGGGCGTCGGTGACCGAGCCGGGCCAGGGCGTCTACTCGGCGACGAAGGCGGGCCTGGTCCAGTTGCTGAGGACCGCCGCCGCCGAGTTCGGCCCGTACGGCGTGCGCGTCAACGCGGTCGCCCCGGGTGTGGTCGAGACGCCGCTCACCCGGCAGATCAAGGACGATCCCTCCTGGTACGACGCCTACGCGGCCAAGTCCGCGCTCGGCAGGTGGGCGCAGGCTCCCGAGATGGCGGGCGCGGTCGTCTACCTGGCCTCCGACGCGGCGAGCTTCGTCACGGGCTCGGTGCTCTACGTCGACGGTGGCTGGACCGCGGTCGACGGCAGGTTCGACCCGCCCAACTGAGCAGCGCCCTGACCGGGATACCGTGACGGTCGTGCCCTGACCGAGCCGCGCACGGACCCGCGGGATACCGTCGACGAGCGCGAAGGCGACCACGGCAGGTTCGACCCGCCCCAACCGAGCAGCGCCTTGACCGAGCCGCGCACGGACCCGCGGGATACCGTCGACGAGAGTGAAGGCGACCACGACGGGTTCAGTCCGCCGAAGTGAGCCGCACCTGGATTGGGACGCCGTGGACCGTCTCGAACTCGACCACGGTCCTGCCGCCGGTGACCCGCGTCTCGCATCGGCCCTCGGCGCGACGCCACCGGCCGGCGAGCGTCACCCTCAGCAGGTGGGGGTGGCTGGGGCTGGTCAGCCACGGCCTGGACCACGGGCTGTAGTGGCCGACGTACCTGCCCCGCTCGTACTGGTCGTGGTCGATGCCGTTGTAGAGGCGCAGGTCGGGGTCGGCGACCGCGAGCACGAGGTCGTCGCCGTCCTGCCGGGTCATGAGCAGCGAAGGCGTGTCGACCTCGAGGACGCGGCCCGCCAGCCGTACCCGCTCGAAGATCGCGTAGCCGGTGACGCCGGTGGCGCGGTCGGTGACGATGTGCGCGGCGTCGTCGGCCCTGAGCACCGCGTACGGCACGTCGGCCGCGAAGGCCGCCATCCGCTCGGCGGTGGTGTCGACGACCATGGCGTACTCGTAGGAGGCGGCGCGCGGCGCGGTGCCGTGCCTGATCCACGCGGTGGAGAAGTCGCCGCTGGTCGGCGCCTCGGTGGCGTTGTTGCGTGAGGCCTGGGTCGAACGGGTGAGGCCGACGCGCTGACCCTGCCGGAGGTAGTAGCCGAGGTTCTTGTCGTCGAGCAGCCAGCGGGGTTGGAGGTCGAGGCGCTCGTAGGGGAAGGGGACGTCGGTCCCGTCCATGACGACGCGGCCGGTCCTGGTGGTCTGGAAGAGCGTGGTCTCGGTCTCGTTGGCGCCGTCGGCGTTGGCGATGCCGGTGCCGAGAGCCACGATCCGGTCGTCGAACAGGAACACCGACTTTTTCGCCCGGTGCGTGCCCTCGTACTTGGGGTGTTCATGCAGGTCCATGGCGAACATCCCGTGCTGTCCGTCGATGGCGCACGATCCGCCGACGCGGGAGTCGGTGAGGAGCATCTCCTCGATCGCCCCTGTCAGGTCGCCTTTGAGCGCGTCGAGGGACTTGTGGATCGTGGTGGTTCCCGGCCTGCGGTTCCAGTCGTAGCCCGGCTGGGCGTAGCCGCTGTCGAGGTTGGTGCCGCGGTGCACGACCTGGATCTGCCCGTAGGTGTTGTACCTGCCGTACCAGTTGGCGCCGACGTAGATCTCGGTGGACCACAGGTAGCGGTTGTGGCCGCGGACCGTGACCTGCCACTCGCCGCGCCGGTGGACGGTGAGCGCGGCGTAGTTGAGCGCCCAGTTCCCCGCCGGCGAGGGCTCGGCGGTGACACCTCTGGCGGCCAGCCTGGCGGCGAGCTCCTTCTGCTGCGGGGTGGGCGAGGCGGGCATGAGCCTGAGGAAGGCGGCGCCGATCTCGTCGTCGATGGGGGCCAGCCATTGGAAGGGCACGATGGACAGGGCGGTGGCGCCGCTGGGGTTGCGGCCGCTGATGGAGATCGGCCACTGCGTCCTGCCCGCGTAGACGCGCTGCATGAGCAGCGCCTTCTTCATCGCGCCGTACGCCTCGGGGGACACCGCGAACGCGCCGCCGCTCATCACGTACACCAGCGGGGCGAGCCCGGTGAAGCCGTCGCGGACGTAGTCGGGGAAGAAGCCGACGTGGTGGAAGGCGGTGCCGTCGATCTTGATGCCGTCCTGGATGCCGTCGGTGGGCAGCAGCGCGGCGTCGAGCCAGTCGCGCAGGGCCTTGAGGTAGGCGACCTGCTCGGCCTCGGTGTCGCGCAGGAGCACGGCGGCCAGCATCCCGCGGAAGGTCGTGTTGAACAGGTCCATGATGGAGCCGTGGGCCATGCGGTGCTTCCAGCCGCGGAAGATCCTGCCCAGTCCCGTGAGCCAGTCGAGGTCGGCGCGGACCTGCTCGAACCTGCCCGCCTCCCGCAGGGCGTCGCGCATGAGGTAGACGGAGTCGTAGTAGCCGCGCACGTCGTAGCCGAGGTGGTGGATCGTGCCCTGGCAGCTGCCGCGCGTCCAGCCCTGCTCGCGCAGGTGGTCGACGATCTTCAGGTAGAGGGCGGCGAGCGCGGGCCTGTCGGGCGGGCTGGCCTGGTGGCCCTGGGCGATGGTCTTCATCAGGTCGGTGCAGGCGCGCAGGGTGACGGGGTCGACGAACGCCTTCAGCTCGGCGGCGATCTCGACGGGATAGATCTGCGACTGGTAGGCGTGCACGGGACGCCCCATGAGCGCGTCGGTCTGGGCGGTGAGCGCGGCCACGTCCGGCTTGACCTGGGCGACGAGGTAATCGTCGTGGTAGCGGGTGACCAGCGCGCGCAGCGCGGCTGCCTCCTCCCCCGTCGGCGGCCTGACCTCGGGCTTGCTGGTGGAGAGCAGCCGGTCGAACAGGTAGAGGGCCTGCCAGTGCTGGTTGTCGTACTCGTCGCCCTCGGGGGCGATGCCGGGCAGCTGGTGGTCGCGGCAGGGCGCGTCCGGGCGCAGCGGCACGTTCAGCATGAGCTGGTCGAGATGCAGTCTTCCGGTACGGCGGGGCGCCACGATCCGCAGCGTGTCCATGTCGGGCCTGGGCCTGCCGTGCATGTCGTAGGCGTAGCGCACCCACGCGGTGCGCCAGCCGGAGTAGTTCAGGTGGAACTCGAACCACACGTCGGTCCTCGAGCCCCTGCCGAACTCGAACCGCACGACGTCGTCGACCGGGTTCTCGTTGTGGATCCACACGCAGAAGGCGTCGACGAGCCCCTGCCAGGCCTGGTCGTCGCCGAGCCGGTACGGGTCGGGCGCCCATCTGAGCGGGGCGCGCACGGTGATGACGGCGCGTTCGGCGTGGTCCCAGCGCAGGGACTTCTTCCCGCAGACGGCGACCTGGTCGCCGATGGCGAGGCCGTCGCCGCTGAAGTGCGGGGGGACGGCGCTCTCCAGCAGGAACACCGGCGGGTCCATGGCCATCGCCCGTTGTTCGAGGTCGGCCGGCGCGGTGACGGTGGGGAGCGCGGGCAGCAGCGCCGCACCTTTGATGACGGTTCTGCGCGAGATATTCGCCACGATCATCATCCAACGCGAAAACTAACTTCACGTCCAGAGACCGGACCCCACCGCCACAGGACCTACGGCCGTATGATCGCCATCCGCGTCACCGTGAACTCCTCGATCGCGAACCGGGGCCCCTCACGCCCGAGCCCCGAGTCCTTCACCCCGCCGTACGGCATGTTGTCCGCCCTGAATCCCGGCACCTCGTTCACCACGACGCCGCCCGCCTCCAGCCGCTCGATCGCCGCGAACGCCGTCGCCAGCGACCGGGTGAAGATCGACAGGTGCAGGCCGTACCGCGACCTGTTGACCGTCTCGAAGGCCTCCTCCAGGCTCCCCACGGTCCGCACGCACACCACCGGACCAAAGATCTCCTCCTCCCACGCGGCCACCCCGTCGGGCACGTCGGCCAGCAGGGTCGGCGCGATCGCCCGCCCCTCGGGCACCCCACCCGTGACCAGCTCGGCCCCGGCGGCCACCGCCTCGCCCACCCACGCCAGGACGCGTGAGGTGGACCGCTCGTCGATCAGCGCGGCCACCCGGGTGTCCTGGGAACGCGGGTCGCCGACCACGACCTCCTTCATCCGCGCGGCCAGCAGGTCGAGGAACTCCGTCCGCACCGCCTCCTCGACCACGACGCGCTGCACCGAGATGCAGGCCTGACCCGACGCGTAGTAGCCGCCCCTGATCACCGCGTCGGCGGCGGCCTCCAGGTCGGCGTCGGCCGCCACGACGAGCGCCGCGTTCGACCCCAGCTCGAGGAGCACCTTGGTGGGCGCGGCGTTGCGCGCGATGGCATGCCCCGCCGCCGCGGACCCCGTGAAGGAGACCGCGCCGATCCGCCGGTCCTCCACCAGCGTCCTGCCGACCTCGACGTCACCTGTGACGAGCTGCACGGCGGCGTTCGGGAGCACCCCGACCGAGCGCAGCAGCTCCACCAGCCCGATCGTCGCCAGCGGCGTCGAGGGAGCGGGCTTGACGATCACCGGACACCCCGCCGCCAGCGCCGGCGCGATCTTGTGCGCGGCCAGCAGCAGCGGATAGTTGAACCCGGTGATCCCGACCACCACCCCGATCGGCCGCCTGGTCCAGAACCCGATCAGCCCCTCCCCCGAGGGCAGCAGGTCCATCGGCACGGTCTCCCCGTGCAGCCTGGCGACCTCCTCCGCCGCAGTGGCCAGCGTGACCAGGGTCCTGGCCACCTCGACCTTGCAGTCGACCAGCGGCTTGCCGGTCTCCAGGACCAGCAGCCGCTCGAACTCCTCCCTGCGCGCCGCGAGCGCGTCGTGCGCCCCCGTCAGCGCGGCCCTGCGGACGTGGGAGGGCGTCCTCGCCATCGCGGGAGCCACGGCGAGCGCCTCGTCGAGGGCCCTTCTCGCCAGCTCCGCCGTCCCGACGGGCACGTGCGCCACCGTCGTGCCGTCGTAGGGGAAGACGACCTCGGCGCTCTCCTTGACCCGTACCCACCCGTCTCCGACCGGCAGCCCGTCCATCACGTCCGACCCCCTCATGCTTGCTTGCGTGCGCTCGGGAACACATCCAGGTACGCCGACGCGCCCTCCCTGCCGGTGGCATGGAGGACGGCATGCGCGACCGCCCTGCTGAACACGTCGGCCGCGGCGGCGAGCACGTCGTGAAGCTCGGTGTCCTCGGGGCCCGGGCGCCCGCAGGTGGACATCGCGAAGATCGTGTCGCCGTCGACCATCGTGTGCGCGGGCCTGATCGCCCTGGCGAGGCCGTCGTGCGCGACTCCGGCCAGCTTGCCACACTGGGCCTTGGACAGCGTGAGGTCGGTGGCGACGACGCCGATCGTGGTGTTGAACGACGGCGCCTTCGTCGGTTGCCAGCGCAGGAACTCGTCGTGGTCGGGCTCGCGGACGTGGTCGAACTCGCCCGGTAGGCCGTACCTGGTGCCGGACAGCAGGCCGCTGCCCGGGTCGAGCACGGATCCCGCGGCGTTGACGACGGCCAGGGCGGCCACGGTGATCCCCGAGGGGAGCACGGCGCTGGCCGTCCCGATGCCACCGGCCAGTCCGCCCGCCATCGCCCCCGTTCCGGCCCCGATGGACCCGTTGAGCGCCGAACCTTCCGGGGACGCCGCCGCGGACGAGAGCGGGCTGCGGGAAGGCGCGGGGGCAGGCCTCGCCTCGAGGGAGGGTGCGGAGGCGAGGGCGGCGTCGTAGGCCGCGGCGCCCAGGACCGCGTCCGGCGTGGCACGGAAGCGTCCGCCGCGCCCCAGGTCGTAGATGACCGCCGACGGCACGATCGGGACGACACCCTCCGCCACGGGGAACCCGACCCCCGCGTCGGCCAGGCGCTCCATGACCCCGCACGCGGCGCTGAGGCCGTACGCGCTGCCGCCGGTCAGCACGATGGCGTGGACGCGTTCGACCAGGTTGCGCGGATCGAGCAGCTCGGTCTCGCGGGTGCCAGGGGCGGCTCCCCGCACGTCCACTCCCGCCACGGCCCCTCCGGGTGGGGCGAGCACGACGCTCACCCCTGTCCGGTAGCCGTCGCCGATCCGCTGCGCGTGTCCGACCCTGAGCCCGGCGACGTCGGCCATCGAGTTGGTGGGACCCGGCCTCATCGGGTGCTCCGGGGACGAATCGAGCGGCGCGTCATGCCGCACCGCCGGACAGGAAGATCCGCGCGGCCTCCGCGAAGACGCGGGTGCAGCGGACGATCTCCTCGACCTCGACGTACTCGTCGGCCTGGTGCGCGATCCACTTGCCGCCGGGACCGTAGACCACCGAGGGGATCCCGCCCCAGTGCGTGAGCACGGTGCCGTCGGTGGATCCCGGCACGCCGCCGTACACCGGCTCCTCCCCTGTGACCGCGGTGTGCGCGGCGGCGAGGGAGGTCACGACGGGGTGGGTGACGGGCACGTCCACGGGCGGCCGGTCGACCAGGATGACGACCTTCGACTCGATGCCGTCGAAGGCGGCCAGCTTCTCCACCCTGTCGGCCACCTCCTTGTGCTCGAGCCCTGGCACGGTTCGCACGTCGATGAAGACGGAGGCGACGGCGGGGATGACGTTGACCTGCTCCTGCGAGCCCGCCTGGACGACCGTCGGCGTCACGTACACCTCGCCGAGGTGCTCGTGCGCGGGGTGGGCGGCCTGCAGCGCGTCCTGGTAGGAGCGCAGCGCGACGAGCAGCGCGCCCACCGCCTGGACGGGATTGCGCCCGTGCTGCGGCATCGCGCCGTGGGCCATCTTGCCGGTGAAGTCGACCCGCAGCCGCAGCGCCCCCTTGGCGACGGCGCAGATCTCGCCCGCCTCGGGTTCGGCGACGATGGCCGCGTCCACGTCGGAGGCGAGCTCGGAGCCGACGAAGTGGTGGGCGCCGATCATGAGCCCTTCCTCGTCGGCGAGCGCGCAGACCTTGATTCGCCCGGGGAACGGTCCAGCCAGTTGCAGCGCCCTGGTGGCGTACAGCACGGCGGCCAGGCCCGACTTCATGTCGGCACTGCCCCTCCCCCACAGCCTGCCGTCGCGGATCTCGCCGCCGAACGGGTCGACCGTCCACTCCGCGAGGTCGCCCTCGGTCACCACGTCGGTGTGACCCTCGAACATCAGCGTCGGTCCGTCACCGCCGCCGCCCTCGACGACCGCGACGACGTTGGGCCGTCCGGGGGCGGCCTCCTCGACGACGGGCTCCCAGCCCCACGAACGCATCTTCGCGGCCACCAGCTCGGCCGCGGGCAGCTCGTTGCGCCCGCGGGCCGGGTCGTTGGTGCTGGGGATGCGGACCAGTTCCTGGGTGAACTCGACGACTCCCCGGGCATCGATCTCGATCAAAGCAGTCCCTCCAGAGTGGGTACGGCCTGCAACAGCGTCCGCGTGTACTCGTGCCGCGGCTCGGCCCAGACCTCGTCGACCAGGCCTCGCTCGACGATGGAGCCGCGATGCATGACGGCGACGCTCTCGCAGACGTGCCGGACGACGGACAGGTCGTGCGACACGAAGACAAGGGTGAGCCCGTGCGTGTCGATGAGGTCGGCCAGCAGGTTGAGGATCTGGCCGCGGACGGACACGTCGAGGGCGCTGACGGCCTCGTCGGCGACCAGCACCTTGGGCTGGGGGGCGAGGGCTCGGGCGATGGCGATGCGCTGCCGCTGCCCGCCGGAGAACTGGTGGGGGTAACGGTCGGCGGCGGAGGCCGGGAGACCGACCTCCTCCAGGAGCGCGGCGACGCGGCCTTCGGCCGGGCGGCCGAGGGCGACGAGCGGTTCAGCGACGATGTCGCGGACCCTCATCCTGGGGTCAAGCGAGCTCATCGGGTCCTGGAAGACGATCTGCAGGTCGTCGCGCAGGAAGCGCAGGTCGCGCTCCCTGCGGCCGACGATCTGCCGCCCATCGAAGGTGATCGAGCCGCTGGTGGGCTGGTCGAGCCCGCACAGCAGGCGCAGCAGCGTGGACTTGCCCGACCCTGACTCGCCGACGATGCCGAAGCGTTCGCCGCGCCCTACATCGAGGGAGACGCCGCGCAGGGCCTGCACCTCGGGTTTGAACAGCGAGGTGCGGTAGACCTTGGTGAGGTCGCGGGCCTCAATCACGGGGGTGCCAGCAGGCGTAGGCATGGCCCTCTCCTTGCAGCGTCGGCTCCTGCGAGCACGTGGGCATGGCGTGCGCGCACCTGTTACTGAAGACGCAACCGTCGGGGAACTCGCCCGCCGCGGGCACGGTGCCGCTGATGGTGGGCAGGCGGGTGCCGCGAGGGGTGAGCCTGGAGGCGGCGATGAGGCCCTCGGTGTAGCGGTGGCGTGGGTTGGTGAACACCTCGCGGATGGGGCCGCTCTCGACGACGCGGCCGCCGTACATGACCAGGACGCGGGAGCAGACGGAGGCGACGACGGCCAGGTCGTGGGTGATGAACAGGACGGCGGGCGCGAGCTCGGCGATCAGCTCCAGCATCTGCTTCTGCACGGTGACGTCGAGCGCGGTGGTGGGCTCGTCGCAGATGAGCAGCGAGGGCTCGTTGGCCAGGGCGATGGCGAGCATGACCCGCTGGCGCTGGCCGCCCGACAGCTGGTGCGGGTAGGCGCGGGGGGCCTCGACGCCCACGCGGCGCAGCAGGTCGAGCGTGCGGGCCCGGGCGTCGGCGCGCGGCGTGCCGTGCAGGGTCATGACCTCGGCCACCTGCGCGCCGACGCGCATGGTGGGGTTGAGCGCGGTCATCGGCTCCTGGAAGACCATGGACACCACGCGGCCCCGCAGGTCCTTGACCCGCTTCTCGGGGACGCCGACCAGCGGTTGGTCCTTGAGGAGGGCCGAGCCCGTGGCCGTGACGCCCTCGGGCAGCAGTCCCATCAGCGCCAGCGCGGTCAGCGACTTGCCCGAGCCCGACTCGCCGATCAGGCCGACCCGTTCGCCGTGGGCGATGTCGAACGACACCTGGCGGACCAGCTCCAGGTCGTCCGCCCGGACGGTCAGGCCCTCAACGCTCAGCACGGATCCTCCTGAGCTTGGGGTCGAGGTGGTCGCGCAGCCCGTCGCCGAGGAGGTTGAATCCGAGGACGGCCAGCGCGATCGCCAGCCCCGGCCACAGGGCGAGGCGCGGCGTGGAGAAGAGCAGTTCCTGCGCCTCCTGCAGCATGCGGCCCCACGACGGGGTCGGCGGCCTGGTGCCGAAGCCGAGGAACGACAGCGCCGCTTCGGCCAGGATCGCGATGGCGAAGGAGACCGACGCCTGGACGATGAGCATGGAGCCGATGTTGGGCAGGACGTGCCGGACGGCGATCGCGGTCCGCCGGCGTCCCGCGGCGCGGGCGGCGAGGATGTAGTCGGTGACCATGACCTGCATGGTGGCGGCGCGGGCGATGCGGGCGAAGGCGGGCACGGTGGCGATGCCGATCGCGATCATGGCGGTGAGGGTGCCGGCCCCGTAGACGGCGCCGAGCATGACGGCCAGCAGCAGCGCGGGGAAGGCGAAGACGAGGTCGTTGACCCGCATGATCAGCTCGGACAGCCAGCCGTGCGGGGTCATCCCCGCGACCATGCCGAGCGGCGTGCCGACGAGCGCGGCGATGCCGACCGCGACGATCCCGACGTACAGCGTGGTGCGCGCGCCGACCATGAGCTGGCTGAGCGTGTCACGGCCGAACTTGTCGGTGCCGAGCAGGTAGTCGCCGCCCGGCGGGGCCAGCCGGTGGGCGGCGTCCACGAGCGTCGGGTCGTGCGGCGTCCACACGAACGACACCAGCGCGGCCAGGACCGTGAGCCCGACCAGGACGGCGCCGACGACCAGGTTCCCTCTCATCGCAACCTCGGATCGAGTACGGCGTAGGCGAGGTCGACCACGAAGTTCACCAGCAGGACGGCCACGACGAGCATCATGACCACCCCCTGGACGAGCAGCAGGTCGCGTTGGGCGACGCCGTTCAGCAGCAGGTCGCCGAGCCCGGGGATGACGAAGACCCGCTCGACCACGACCGCCCCGATGAGCAGGGTGGCCAGCTGGAGCCCGAGCACGGTGACGACGGGGATGGCCGCGTTGCGCAGCCCGTGGCGCCACAGCGCGCCCATCCGCCCCCTGCCCTTGGCGCGGGCGGTGCGCAGGTAGTCCTCGCGCATCACGTCGAGGACGGCGCTGCGCACGTAGCGGGTGAGCACCGCCCCCTGGACCAGCCCGAGCGACAGCCACGGCAGCAGCAGCGACCGCAGCCACAGGGACGGGTCCTCGGCGAAGGGCACGTAGCCGCCCGAGGGCAGCGCCTGCGCCTGCACCGCGAAGACGAACACGAGCAGGATGCCCGCGAGGAAGGCGGGGACGGCGATGCCGACCTGGCTGAAGGCGCTGATGAGCGCACCGAGGGGGTTGCGGTGGTGGACGGCGGCGAAGGTTCCCGCCGGGACCGCGACGACCAGCGCGATCGCCATCCCGCCGAGCACCAGCGTGAGCGTGACGCCGAAGCGTTCGGCGATCTGCGGCCCGATCGGCGAGCTGGTGACGTAGGAGGTGCCGAAGTCACCGGTGACGAGCCCGCCCACCCAGTCGAGGAACTGGGCGAGCGCGGGCCTGTCGGTGCCGAACTGCCTGCGCAGCGCTTCGAGCGCCTCGGGCGTGGCGTTGACGCCGAGCGCGACCTCCGCGGGGTCGCCGGGCAGCAGTGCCATGAAGGCGAAGACGACCACACCGGCGGCCGCGGTGCTCGCCAGGAGCACCGCGGCCCGCCTGACCAGGTACCAGATCACTGCTTGGTGAGGGCCGTGAAGTCGAAGGACTCGGCGATGGCGTTCTTCGGCAGGCCCGTGGCGACGCTCTTCTTGGCCACGATGAGGTTGGGGAAGAGGAAGAGCCAGTCGGCCGCGGCGTCGTCGGACAGGAGCTTGGCCGCCGCTCTCAGGTCGTCCACCTGCTGCTGCTCGGAGCCTTGGTCGGCGGAGGCCAGGAGCTCGCCGTAGGCGGGGTTGTCGTAGTGGAAGTAGTACGACTTGTCGGCGAAGATGCCCATGTCGCGGGGCTCGACGTGGTTGATGATGGACATGTCGTAGTCGCCCTGCTTGAAGACCACGTCCAGCCACCGGGCGGGGAACTCCAGCGGGTCGATCTCGGCGGTGATGCCGACCTGGGCCAGCTGCGACTTGACCACCTGCGCGGTGGCGACCGCGTAGGGCAGGTTGGGGATGCGCAGCTTCACGTTGTAGGTCTTGCCGCCGAGCAGCGCCTTGGCCTTGGCCACGTCATAGGGGTAGTCGCCGGTTCTGTCCTCGTACCACGGGTCGGTGGGCGGCACCATGCCGCCGATGAGCTGGCCGCGTCCCGCCCACGCGGTGTCGAGCAGCGCCTTGTGGTCGATGGCGTGGCGGACGGCCTGCCGTACCTTCTTGTCGTTGAAGGGCGGGCGGGCGTTGTTCATCGACAGCACCACCTCGCCGTTGGTGGTGCCCTCGACGACCTGGAAGCGGTTGGGGTCGGCGAACTGGGCGAGGGACTCCGGCGCCTGTACGGCCGAGATGACGTCGATGCCGCCGGTGAGCAGCGCGTTGTTCATCGCCGTGGCGTCCTTGAAGTACTTCAGGGTGATCCGCGAGACCTGGGGCTGGGCCCCCCAGTACTTCGCGTTGGCGTCGAGATGGATGGAGTCGCCGCGCTTCCACGAGCCGAGCTGGTACGGGCCGGTGCCGACGGGCTTGTTGGCCAGGTCGGCCACACCGGTGCGGCTGAACATCGCGCCGAGCCTGGTGGCCATCGAGTACAGCCAGCCGTTGCTCGGCCGCTTGAGCGTGACGACGGCCGTGGAGTCGTCCTTCTTCTCCACCTTGTCCACGACGTCCATCTGGGTCTTGATCTTCAGCTTCCAGTCGGACTTGACCCTGTCGATGGAGAAGACCACGTCGTCGGCGGTGAACGGGGCGCCGTTGGTGAAGGTCACGCCCTTGCGTAGGGTGAAGGTGTAGGTCTTGCGGTCGGCCGAGACGTCCCACTTCTCCGCGAGCAGGGGCTGGATCTTGCCGTCCTGATCCAGCTTCACCAGGCCCTCGTAGACGTTGACCAGCAGCGCCTGCGGGATGGCCGCGCCCTCGGTGGCGGTGAAGTCGAGGTTGGCCGGTTCGGCGACGAAGCCGACGGCCAGGGTGGAGGGCTGCGAGCCCGTCGCGCCGCCGCTGCGGTCGGCGGCGCTGTCGGCGCCACCGCCGCCGCAGGCCGCGCTGAGAAGAAGGGCGCCGAGGGCGGCCCAGATTCCAATGCGCCTCATGCCTCAAGCCTCCTGGCTAGTGCACTGGTCTGACCAGTAGGCTACGCACACTGCCAGCCCGGGACTTTTCGGTCAAGAGGGGGCGCGATGGACGGACCTCGGTTCCAGCCTGTGCGAACCGTGCGCGCTTACGAGCGCATCGTCGAGCAGGTCGAGCAGGCCGTGGAGAGCGGTGAGCTGCGGCCGGGCGAGCGGCTGCCGAGCGAACGGGACCTGATGGTGCAGTTCTCGGTGAGCCGGTCGACCGTCCGCGAGGCGTTGCGGGTCCTGCAGGCGCGCGGACTGGTCAGGTCGCGCCCCGGCGACCCGAACGGCGCGGAGGTGATGCCGTTCACCCCCGCGGCGCTGCACAAGTCGATGACCACCCTGGCCAGGGTGGACGAGCTGTCGCTGGCCGAGCTGGTGCAGTTCAGGATGGTGTTGGAAGGCGCGGCTTATTTGCTGGCCGCGCGGCTGCACACCCCCGCGCAGCTGGCGGAGATGGACGACGCGATCGCGCGCATGCGGGCCGCGGACGGCTACGAGTCCTTCAGCGCCGCCGACGTGGACTTCCACGACGCGGTGGCGCGGGCAAGCGGCAACAAGCTCATCCAGATCTGCAGCGACGTGGTCCGCTCGATCGTGCTCGACCTGATCGCCGACAAGATCAGGGCGCCGGAGCAGCGGCGGCGCAGCATCGCCCATCACGAGGAGGCGCTGGCCGCCGTCCGCGCGGGCGACGGCCCGCTGGCCGCGCGCCTGGCGCGCCAGGCGCTGAGCGACTTCTACTCTCCCTACCTGCCCGACGGCGCGCTCGACGAGCTGCTGGAGTAGACCGGCAGCCTGATCCGGAAGACCGCTCCCTCGCCGGGCGGCGAGGCGGCGCTGATCGTGCCGCCGTGCGCGTCGGTCAGCGCCGCCGCGATGGACAGGCCGAGCCCGGTGCCGCCCGAGTCGAGCCCCCTGGCGGGGTCGGCGCGGTAGAAGCGCTCGAAGACCCTGTCGAGGGCGTCGGCGGGCAGGCCGGGCCCCTCGTCGGCGACCTCCACCACGGCCTGCCCTCCCTCCGTCCCGACCCGCACGGTGAACGGCGTGCCTTCGGGCGTGTGCTTGAGCGCGTTGCCGACCAGGTTGGCGACGACCTGGCCGAGCCTCGCCTCGTCACCCAGGACGGTCACCTCCCCTTCCCCGCCGTCCAGCCGCTCGAAGCGGATGTCCCTGTCGGGCGCGAGGGCCCTGGCGTCGATCACCGCGCCCGCCGCGAGGCTGAGCAGGTCCACGGGTCGGCGGTCGAGCGGGCGGCGCTGGTCGAGACGGGCCAGCAGCAGCAGGTCGTCGACCAGCAGGCTCATGTGGCCGGCCCGGTTCTCGATCCGGTCCATCAGCCACGTGGTCCTGTCCAGGTCGGGCGCGCCCTGGCGGTACAGCTCGGCGAACCCTCTGATCGAGGTCAGCGGGGTGCGCAGCTCGTGCGAGGCGTCGGCGACGAACCTGCGCATCAGCTCCGCCGACCGGCCCGCGGCGTCGGCCGCCGCCTCCCTGTCCCTGACCGCCCGCTCGATCTGCGCGAGCATCCCGTTGAGCGCGCGGCCCAGCCTGCCCATCTCGGTACGGCGGTGCCGCTCGGTCACGCGCCTGGACAGGTCGCCCTCGGCGATCGCGGCGGCCGTGCGTTCGATCTCGCCCAGGGGGCGCAGGCTGCGCCGTACGAGCCAGTAGCAGGCCAGGCCCAGCACGACCAGCACGCCGCCGCCGACGCCGGCCACGATCGCCACCAGGCGGGAGACGGTGCGGTCGATGTCGCCGAGGCTGACGGCGATCACCCGGGTGGTCTGCCCGGGGCCCGGCACCGCGACCGCCCGCCACTCGGGCCCGTCGCGTTCCACCGAGTCCAGGTTGAAGGGCCGTCCCGCCCTCTCGATCACGTCGGCAGGGGTGATCCGCGGGATGTCGGGCCTGTCGACGTCGACGGACTCGGCGAAGGTCCTGACCACCGCGCCCCGCTGGTCGAGCAGCACCATGTGGAACAGCCCCGGCAGTCGCAGCGGCCGCGCCTCCACCGGCCGCGGCGGCAGGTCGGGGACGGGAAGGGGCCGGGCGGCGCTCGACAGCTGCTGGTCCACCCGCTCGACGAGGTAGCCGCGCAGCAGCCGTACGGCGAAGCCCCCGGTCAGCGTGATCGCCAGCGTGACCAGGAGCAGCGTCGCCGAGACGAGCCGCAACCACAGAGGGAGCGCCTTCACTGCCGGGGCGCGCGCAGGACGTAGCCGACCCCACGCAGGGTGTGCAGCAGCCGGGGACTGCCCCTGTCGAGCTTGCGCCGCAGGTAGGAGACGTAGGACTCGACGACTCCCGTGTCGCCGTCGTAGTCGTGCGACCACACGTGGTCGAGGATCTGCGTCTTCGACACCACCCGGCCCGCGTTGACCATGAAGTAGTGCAGCAGCTTGAACTCCGTCGGCGACAGCGACACCGGCACCCCCGCCTTGCGGACCTGGTGCGCCTCCTCGTCCAGCACCAGGTCGCCGACCTCCAGCCTGGACGGCGCCGCCTCCCCTCCCCTGGTACGGCGCAGCACCGCCCTGATCCTGGCCAGCACCTCGTCGAGGCTGAACGGCTTGGTGACGTAGTCGTCGCCGACCCGCAGCCCCGCCACCTTGTCGTCGTGGGCGTCGCGGGCGGTCAGGAACAGCACGGGCACCCGCCTGTTGCCCGCCCGCAGCCGGTCGGCGATGGCGAAGCCGTCCAGGTCGGGCAGCATGACGTCGAGGATCACCAGGTCGGGCCTGTCCTCCTCGGCCAGGCGCAGCGCCTGCCTGCCGTCGGCGGCGGCCCGCACGTCGAACCCCGCCAGGCGCAGGCTCGCCGACAGCAGCTCCCTGATGTTGGGCTCGTCGTCGACGACGAGCAGCCGGGCCTCGTGGGCCCTATCTCCTGGCACCGAATCCGCCTCCCTGGCTGATGGAGGTGGCCGCCACCTCGCCGTTGTCGCCCTTCTCACCCTGGACGACCACGGTGGAGCCGATCTTCAGGTCCGACAGCGCGCCCTGCTTGGTGACCTGAACTGTAGTCTCGCCCGTCGTCTTCACGACCACGGTGGAGCCGTCCATGGTCTTCAGCGTGACCTTGTCCTGCTCGACCTTCTCGACGGTGCCGATGGTGGCGCCGCCCTGGCCTGGACCTCGCATGACACCCCCCGGCGACTGACCCTGGAGTCCCGGCCCGCCGCCCGGCTGCCCGCCGTACCCCATGAGGCCGCCGCCGAGCTGTCCGGCGCCGGCGGCCGTGGCGCCGCCGAGCGCCTTCTGCGTCTGGATGCCGATCAGCACCCCCGCGACCAGCACCAAGGCCGCCACCAGGCCCAAGGTGAGCTTGGACGTCCCGCGGCGCGGCTGGAACTCCTCCTCGAACGACGACACGACCTTCTCCTCACTCATGGCGCAGCGCCTGGATGGGACGGAGCTTCGCGGCCCTGTTGGCCGGATAGCTGCCGAAGAACAGCCCGATCCCGATCGAGACGCCCAGGGCGAGTGCGACCGAGGAGGGCACCAGCACGGGTTCGATCCCCGCGATCGTGAACCGGGTGCCGAGGAAGGCGATCAGCACTCCTGACAGCCCGCCGACCAGGCTCAGCAGCGTGGCCTCCATCAGGAACTGGCCCAGGATGGCGCCCCTCGGCGCGCCGATGGCCTTGCGGATGCCGATCTCGCGGGTCCGCTCGGTGACGGTGACCAGCATGATGTTGGTGATGCCGATGCCGCCGACCAGCAGCGAGATCGCCGCCACCGCGCCGAGCAGCACGGTGAAGGTGCCGGTCGCGGCGCTGACGGTCTCCTGCAGCGCGGCCTGGTTCAGGATGCGGTAGTCGGGGGTGGCGCCGACGCCGTGGCGCTGGTTGAGCAGGGCCGTCACCTCGGCCTGCGCGGACTCGGTGGCTGTCGCGCCCGTGGCCTGCACCACGATCGAGCCGAGCGAGCCGAACCCCGTCAGGCTCTGCTGGACGGCCGGCAGCGGTGCGATCGCGACGTCGTCGGCGTCCTGCATGCCGCTGGAGCCCGACTCCTTGAGCACGCCGACCACGGTGAACGGCACGCCCGAGACGCTCAGCTGCCTGCCGATCGGGTTCGCCTGGCCGAACAGCTCCTCGGCGACCGTCTGGCCGATCACCATCACCTTCCTGGCTGCGCGGACGTCGTCGTTGACGAAGTACGTGCCCGAGGCGACCTGCTTGTTCGTCGCCTCGAAGTAGCTGGGGTAGGTGCCGACCAGCTGCCCGACCGCGTGGCTCGCGCCCTCGTGGACGGCGGTGGCCGCGTTGGCGTTCACCACGGGCGAGACGCTCTTCACCGAGGGCAGCTCGGTGAGCGCCTTGGCGTCCTGCAGTGTGAGCGGCCTGGCCTGAGTCCTCGGCCCCGACCCCTGGCCCCCGCCGCCTGGCCCTCCCCCGGAGAACGACGGGGAGATCGTCAGGGTGTTGGAGCCGAGGCGCTGGATGTTGCGCTGGATGCTCTGCGACGAGCCCTCGCCGACGGCGACGAGAAGGATCACCGCGGCGACGCCGATGAGGATGCCGAGCGTGGTCAGCGCGCTGCGCAGCTTGTTGGCCGCGAGGCCGCGCAGCGCGAAGCGGAGGATCTCCAGCTGGTTCACCTGGCCCGCACCTCGCTCGCGGGCTCCTCGTCGTGGTCTCCGCCCGCTCCCCTTGGCGGTCCCGATCCGATTCCGGGGAGCGGGGCGGAGGTCTGTGACGCCAGACGCGGCGGCGGTCCCTCGACCGGCGCATGGCGGCGGTCCTCGACGATCTCACCGTCCACCAGCCTGATGACCCGTTTGGCGTGCGCGGCCACGTCGTCCTCGTGCGTGATGATCACAATGGTCCTGCCCGACTCGCTGAGCTGGTCCATGATGTCCAGCACGTCGCGCGTGGACATCGTGTCGAGGTTGCCCGTCGGCTCGTCGGCCAGCAGCAGGGCAGGCGCGGTGACCAGCGCCCTGGCGACGGCCACGCGCTGCTGCTGGCCGCCCGACAGCTCGTTCGGATCGTGGTGGACGCGGTCGGCCAGGCCCACCCTGGCGAGGGCGTCGAGCGCGCGGGCGCGGCGCTCGGCGGTGCCGACGCCGCCGTAGGTGAGCGGCAGCTCGACGTTGGCCAGCGCGCTCATGCGCGGGATGAGGTTGAACGACTGGAACACGAACCCGATCTTGCGATTGCGGAGGACGGCGAGCTGGTGCTCGTCCAGGGAGCCGACGTTGGTGCCGTCGATGAGGTAGCGGCCCTCGCTCGGCACGTCGAGGCAGCCGAGGATGTTCATGAGCGTGGACTTGCCCGAGCCCGACACGCCCATGATGGCCACGTAGTCGCCGTGCTCCACGTCGAGGCTGACCCCGCGTAGCGCGCGGACCTGGGCGTCGCCCTCGCCGTACGTCTTGACCAGGTTCTCCACTCTGAGGACCGGCGCGCTCACCTGCCACCTCCAGGACCGCCGCCGGGGCCGATCATGCCGCCGCCGCCTGGGAACCTGCCCAGTTGCTGGGTGCCGCCGGTGCCGGTGCCGGTGGCGGCTGGCGGGACGAGGACGTCGCCCTCCGCCACGCCCGACTTGATCTCGGTCGTGGCGGTGCCCTTCACCCCGATCTCGACAGGGATGCGGCCCTGCCTGCCGTCCTTCAGGACGGTGACCGTGCTCTGGCCGCCCGCCGTGGTCACGGCGATGGAGGGGACGGTCACCACGTCCTCCGCGCGGTCGGTGACGACCTCAACGGTGGCGGTCTGCCCGAGGCGCACCTCGTCGGGCACCTTCGTGAAGGAGATCGTCACCGGGTACTGCACGACGTTCTCGCTGGTGGCGGCGACGGGCTCGATCTGGGTGATCTTCCCTGTCGCGGTGACGCCGGAAAGGGCGTCGAAGGTGATTGCCGCCTGCTGGCCGACCTTCAGCCTGGTGACGTCCGCCTCCGTGAAGGAGCCGACGAGCTTGAGCTTCCTGGTGTTCGCCACGTCGATGAAGCCCGAGGGCGTCTCCTCTCCCTGGCCCGCGCCCGCCGCGGCGGACGAACCACCGACGGCGCCGTTGACCGCGGTGACGGTGCCCGCGATGGGCGCCTTCAGCACGGTGCCCGCGACTTCGCGCTGGGCGGCCCTGTAGGCGTTGCGCGCCTTGACGTAGGAGGCGTAGAGCGCGGCGGTCGAGGTGCCGTCGTCGGATGCGGCCTCGTAGGCGGCGCCGGCCGAGGACAGGTTCTCCTGGGCGGCGTCGTCGTCCAGCCTGGCGAGGATCTGGCCCTTGGACACCGTGTCGCCGGCCTTGACGTAGATCTTCTCCACGGTGCCGGTGGAGGCGAAGGTGAGTGAGCGGGACTGCGCGCTCTCCACGGCGCCCGAGGCCGAGACGGAGGCCTCGACCGTGCCTCTCGTCGCGGTGACCGTACGCACGCCGGCGTCGGCCGAGGACCCGCCCGTTCCCAGCGCGGAGTAGGCGAGCCCGCCCCCGGCCAGCAACGCGACCGCGAGGATCCCGTTCGTTATCAGGCTCCTGCGCCTGGTCGACAGCTTCACAGGCCGTGACCCTGACACACCAGCCTTGGCTCCAGCCTCACGAAGCCTGGGCCTTTGCTGAACGCCGGGGCGTGCCCCCACCGCGCACAGCCAACCTCCAGCTTCCCGACAGCCTCTTCCGAATCAGGACCGCCAGGATGGGCGCCCATGAGACCGAGTCATATTCGTCGGGGCGCCCTTGCCGTGGCCGCGGCGGCGCTGGTGGGCGCGGGAGTGCTGGTGGTCGCGCCGAGCGACGAGCCCGCACCCCTTTCCACGGTACGGCTGGCCGCCGCCCAGCGCGGCACGGTCACCGCGTCGGTCTCCGCGGCGGGGAACACCAAGGACGGATCGCGGCGAGACCTCGCCTTCGGCGCCTCGGGGAAGGTCCAGGGGCTGAAGGTGAAGGTCGGCGACAGGGTGCGCAAGGGCCGGCTGCTCGCGTGGATCGACGCGACTGCGGCCGGGGAGGCGTACACGGCGGCGAAGGCGGACGTGGCCGCCGCCCAGGACGCCCTCGACTCGGCAGGATCGGGGTCGTGCGCGGCTCAACCGGGCGGGTCGGCGGCCGGATCGGGCGCCGGGATCGCGCTCACCGCCTTCACCCGCGCGACTTCGCCGATCACCCCCTCACCTGATCCGCGTTCGGCCGACCTCCGCTCAGCTGATCCGCGCTCGGCTGATCCGCGCTCGGCCGATCCCGGCCTGCCCGAGGAGCCCGTGCCGACGGTGACGGTCACGGTGACCGAGCCCGCCCCAACCGTGACCGTGACGGTCACGGCCACACCGAGCCATGTCCCGGACCCTCGGCCTACCGACGGCCTCGGCGGCATCCCCGCCGTGACGGCCCGTCCCACCTCACCCGGCCCGGCCACGAGCCCCAGCCCTTCGGCGGCACCCAGCGGAAAACCCACCGCCAGTCCCAACCCCTCCGCCGGAACGAGCGGCAGACCCAGCGCGAAACCCTCCACCGGAGCCAGCGGCAGGCCGAGCGCGAAGTCTTCCGCCGGAGCCGGCCGCAGGCCCAGCGCGGCGCCGAACGGCAGGCCGAGCGCGGGGCCCAAGGCCACCGCGGGACCCAGTGGTCAGGCGAAGGCGGACTGCGGGATGAGCCAGGAGCAGGCCGAGTCCGCCCTCGCCAAGGCCCAGGCCACCATGGAACACGCCGCCGACGCCGCCAGGGCCACGAGGATCGTCGCCCCCGCTTCGGGCACCGTCCTGTCCGTCGAGGGCGCGCGCGGCGACAGCGCGGGCACCGGCACCTTCATCAGCCTCGGCGACCTGGACGAGCTGCAGGTCGAGGCCATGTTCACCGAGTCCGACGTCAACAGCCTCGCCCTCGGCCAGAAGGCGGGCGTCACCCTCGCCACGCGCCAGGGCGAGCGGCACACCGGCACCGTCACCCACATCGCGCCGACGGCCACGGCCACCGGGCAGCTCGTCCGCTACGCCGTGACGGTCACCTTCGACGACCCGCCCGCCGACCTCCTGGTGGGCCAGTCGGCGACCGTCACCGTCACGACCGGCGAGGCTGACAACGCGCTCTACGTTCCCGCCCAGGCCGTCAAGACCAGGACGGACGGCAGCGCCACGGTCACCGTGAAGAACGCCGCGGGTCAGAAGGAGCAACCGGTCACGACCGGCGTGCGCGGCGACCAGTACGTGCAGATCGAGGAGGGCCTGAGCGACAGCGACCAGGTGGTGCTGGGCGAGAGCGGCACGGGCGAGTTCCCCGACGGGAGCTGGCCCGAGGGCTGACAGCGGGCGTTCAGCAGGCTGCCAGGTTTCCCCAGGTAACCGGTTTGTCATAATTTGCGGGCATGCTGGCGCCGTGAGAATCGACGTGCGGGGCCGGATGGACCGGCTCGCCCTCATGGCCCCCTCGATCGCCCAGTGCGCACTGGCCGCCGCCGTCGCGTGGCTGGCGGCCAAGGACCTGCTCGGTCACGCCCGCCCGTTCTTCGCGCCGATCGCGGTGGTGCTCTGCATCGGCGTCGGGCTCGGGGCGCGGCTGCGCAGGGTCGCCGAGCTGGTGGTCGGGGTCGGGCTCGGCGTCGGCGTGGGAGACCTGCTGATCTCCCAGATCGGCTCGGGTCCGTGGCAGGTCGCGCTCGTCGTCGCGCTGGCCATGGGCGTGGCCGTACTCCTGGACAGCGGATCGCTGATCGTGTTGCAGGCGGGCTCGTCGGCCGTACTCGTCGCCACCCTGCTGCCGCCCTCGGGGACCGGCGGACTGGACCGGATGGTCGACGCCCTGCTCGGCGGCGTGCTCGGCATCGCGGCCGTGGCGCTGATGCCCGCCGACACCGCCGCCATCGCCCACCGGCACGCGACCGCCGCCCTGGATGCGCTGGCCGAGGCGCTGGAGGACACGGCCGAGGCTCTGGAGAAGTCGGACCCCGAGCTGGCCGCCGCGGCGCTGGAGGAGGCGCGCGGCACCCAGAAGGCGGTCGAGCAGTTCGCCGAGGCCTTGCAGACCAGCAAGGAGATCATCGCGATCTCCCCGCTGCGCCGCAGGCGGCGGCGCGAGCTGCTGCTCCGGTACGAGACCGCGCTCACGCCCGTCGACCATGCCCTCCGCAACACCCGCGTCCTGGCCCGCCGCGCACTCGTCGCCGTCGACCAGGGCGCGCCCGTTCCTCCGTGGCTGCCCGGCGCGCTGCACGACCTGTCGGCCGCCGTTCTGCTGCTGCGGGACGAACTGCCCTCGCGCCGCGAGCCCGAAGGGGCGCGCTCCGCGATCCTCGCGGTGGCGGCGGCGCTGCCGGGCGACAGGGAGGGGTTCGCCGCCGGCGTGCTGGTCGCGCAGCTCAGGTCGATCGTCGTCGACCTGCTCCAGGCCACCGGCGCGAGCCGCGAGGAGGCCGCCGCGGCCCTGCCCCCGCTCTCCGACTGAACGCCCGTCAGGCCCGCTCGCTCCTCGAACGCGACCCCACGGTCACGTGGAACGCCGGCCGCCTGGCCGAGGTCCGCGCCGCCCTGTCCTGACCCCCGTTCGAGTGGGGGGCGAGTGGGGGTGGTCGCGAGGATCGACCCCCTCGACTCTTCTACGATCGCCGGTAGCATGAGCCGCATGGTGCGCGCTCTGGGTGATCTCGAAGCCACGATCATGGACAGGATGTGGGCCTACCATCGCCCTGCCTCGGTGCGCGACGTGCTCGAAGATCTGCGCCGCGAGCGGGAGATCGCCTACACCACCGTCATGACGGTCATGGACAAGCTGCACAAGAAGGGCCTGCTGAACCGTCACCCCGTGGGCAAGGCCTACGTCTACGAGACGGTCACCAGCAAGGAGGCCTACACCGCCGGCCTCATGCGCGAGACCCTGGCCAGCAGCGGCAACCAGGCCGCCACGCTCGTCCACTTCCTGGAGCGGCTGACCCCCGAGGAGTCCGCCGCGCTGGAGTCGGCGTTGCAGGTGTATCCGCCGAAGGGCCGCCCGGCATGACGGACGCCGTCGTCCTGGCCTGCTACACGGTCGCCGTCTCCGCGCTGCTGCCGGGCCCGCTGAGCAGGGCGCGGTGGGCCGACCGGTCACCCAGGCTGGCGATCGCCATGTGGCTGGCGGCCTGCGCGTCGGTCGTCGGCTCCGCGCCGCTGGCGCTGGTGGCCGCGACGGTCCCGGCCGACGCGATCGGGCACGGCCTGGCCGACCTGTTCGAGCTGTGCACGATGATGCTGGCCGAGGGCCCCGGCCCGGCCGCGTGGGCGGCGCTCGCCGCCGGCGCGCTGGTCGTGGGCAGGGTGACGGGCTGCGTCGCCGTGGTGCTGGCCAAGGCCAGGAGGGAGCGGCGCCGCCACGCCGAGGGGCTGGCCGTGCTCGGCCGTCCCGACCGCGACCTCGGCGCCGTCGTCGTCGACCACCCCGAGCCGCTCGTCTACTGCCTGCCCGGCAGGGGCGCGACGACCGTGATCACCACGGCCGCGCTGCGTTCGCTCCACACCGAGCAGGTCGCGGCCGTGCTCGCGCACGAGCGGGCCCACGTGCGCGGCAGGCATCACCTGGTGCTGGCCACGGGCGAGGCGTTCGCGCGGGCGTTCCCGTTGGTGCCGCTGTTCGCCGGGGCGAGGGCCGAGGTCGCCCGCCTGGTCGAGCTGCGCGCCGACGACGTGGCCGCCAGCCGCCATCCCAGGGTGCAGATCGCCGCCGCGCTGGTGGGCCTGGCGACGGGGCGGGTGCCCGCGTTCGTGATGGGTGCCGGCGGGCAGAGCGCGCTGGCCAGGGTGCGGCGCATGCTGCGCCCCGCCGCTCCGCTGGCCCGCCGCGAGCGGATGGCGGGACTGGCGGCCGTCGCCCTGCTGCTGGCCGGGCCCGCGGTCGTGGCCGCCGTGCCCGGTCTGAGCGCGTTCGTCACCCACCACTGCCACGCGCTGTTCGTGCTGTGATCTACGATCCTTCGTCGTAGCTCCGCCTCGACCCCGAACGGAACGCCGGCGGCCAGGTCACCGACCGCACTGACCGTGATCGCACCGGTTCATGGCCAGGCGGGCGATGCACCCTGAGGAAATACAACCAGTAGACCACTATTGGCCAACATGCGACCGGGGTGGCTCGTGCTCGCCGTGACCTCCGCCCACTGAAGCTGACGCCAGCGTGAGGCCATGACCCTCTTGCCATGATGTCATTCTGGCGTCATAGTGGTGCCGTGGCTGACACGTTCGACACCCCGGATCCGATCCTGGCGACGGTCTCCGCCGGCACAGGCCTCCTGCGGATCAACGCGAGCGACCGCGCCGACACCGTCGTCACGATCCGCCCGGCCGACGAGTTCGACGACGCCGACCTGAAGGCCGCCCAGCAGACCACGGTCGAGTACGCGGGGGGCCGGCTGCTGGTGAAGGCGCCGAGGAGCAGGGGCCTTTCGCTGTTCAGCCGCACCGGCTCCGTCGACGTGACGATCGACCTGCCGGCAGGCTCGCGTGTCGAGGCCACCACGGCGGCCGAGATCCGCGCCAGGGGCAGGCTCGGTGAGTCCACGCTCTCCACCGCCTCCGGCGACATCACGCTCGAGGAGACGGGCAAGGCGCGGCTGAGCACGGCCGACGGCGACATCAGCTTGACCGGTTCGACCGGCCACATCGACGTCACCACCGCCAACGGCGCGATCAGCGTGCGGCGGATCGACGGCACAGCGGTGATCAAGACCTCGAGCGGCGACATCAGGCTCGGCGAGGTGACCGGCGAGCTGCGGCTCAACACGGCCTACGGCGACATCACCGTCGACCGCGCGCTGGCGCGCGTGCACGCCAGGACCGCCACCGGCAACATCCACGTCGAGGAGTCCGTCCGCGGCTCGCTCGACCTCGAGACCGGTCACGGCCACCTGGAGGTCGGCGTCAGGGAGGGCACGGCCGCGTGGCTCGACGTGAGCACGTCCCACGGGACGGTGCGCAATCTCATGACGGCCGCGGCGGGGCCCGCGGAGTCCGAGGAGACCGTCGAGGTTCGCGCCAGGACGTACCACGGCGACGTCGTGATCCGCCGCGCCTGACCGCTCCCGCCCGGTGCGCGGCTCAGCGGACGGCCGACGGTGAGGAGGCGCCGGCGACCAGCAGGCGCGCCGCGCCCGTGCCGTCGGCGGGCACCGCCCACACATCCCGCCCCTTGGCGTACATCACGGTCGTGCCGTCCAGCCACGCCGCCTGGTCGTCGATGTTCGCGCCCTCGGCGAGCGGGGTCTCGGCCATCGTCGACAGATCGAGCGCGTGCAGCCGCCACGCTCCCCCGGGCATGCGCTTCTTGAACACCAGCCGCCTGCCGTCCGGCGACAGCGAGGGGCACTCGGCGTTCGAGCGCAGCACCCGCGCCTCCCACCTGCCGTAGTCGCCCTGCACCAGATACGTCTGGCCGCGGGTGGACACGGTGGCGTAGAAGCGGTTGTCGTCGGCGGCGAACGTGACGCCCCAGTAGTTGACGTCGGGCGAGTGGTAGCGGCGACCGTCCTTGATCAGCGGGATCTGCTCCATGTTGGTGATCGCGTAGCCGGTGCGGTTGTCGAGGATCCCGGTCCAGGTGGAGAAGCCGCTCTTGTTGTAGGAGTCGCCGGTGACGAACACCGTCCAGGAGATCATCCGGCCGCTCGGCGACACCCTGGCGCGGCTCGGGATACCCGCGATGTGCAGCCGCCTGGTCTCCTTCATCGTCCGGTCCACGACGACGGCGTAGGTCCTGGCGACATCGGTGACCAGGCAGAGGCCCGTTCCCGAGGCGGTGGCGAACCGCTCGCATCGGGTACGGCTGCCGCGCACCAGGCCCGTGCCCTGGTCCCTGACCACGACCTGGCCGGGTCTGGCCAGGTCGAAGGCGGCCGATCCCCCGCCCTGGTCGACCCTGGCGGCGCGCACCGCGTAGAAGAGAGCGCCGCCGCCGAGCACCAGCAGCGTCACGGCGAGGATCAGCGTTCTCCTCATCGGACCACCTTCCAGAACGCCAGGCACGCCACGATCCCCGTGCCCATCACGACCAGGCCCGGCACGGGGCCGGCGAGCGTCCACGCCGCGCCGTACATGATCGAGCACAGCATGCGGGCGACGGCCTGGCCCGTCTGCAGCACCGCGAGCCCGCTGGTGCGCAGGTGGGCGGGCAGCAGCGGGCCCGCCGCCGCCATCAGCACGCCGTCGGTGGCCGCGTAGAACAGCCCGAATACCCCGAGGACCAGCCAGTACGGCGCGCCGCCCGCCAGCAGCGCGTAGACGCCGACGAGCGCTAGGTGGCCGAGCAGGAAGACCGGCACCCGGCCCCACCTGTCGGCCAGCCTGCCCACGGGCACGGCGAGCAGCAGGTAGACCGCGGCGGTGCCGAGCGGGAGCAGCGGGAAGTGCTCGGGCGCGATGCCCGTCCCCTTCTGCAGCAGCAGATAGACGAAGGGGTCGCTGACGGTGACCAGGCCGAGCGCGGCGGCCATGAGGCAGATCCGGCGGAAGGGCCGCTGCCGCAGGAGCGCGAGCGCGGGGCGCAGGCCGACGCCTTGTGGCGAGGGTACCGTCGTCCCCGGGGGTCGCTCCCTGACGTACAGGGCCAGCAGCACGACGCCGAGCGCCGCGACCGCGAAGCTGACCACGAACACCGCGTCGTACGCGCCGGTCGCGCCGAGCACCGCGAACGCGGCCAGCGGCCCGAGGAACGCGCCGACCGTGTCCATCGCCCTGTGCACGCCGAACGCCTGCCCCTGCGCCTCGGGGCCCGCGCTCAGCGAGATGAGCGCGTCGCGGGGCGCGGTCCTCAGGCCCTTGCCCGTCCTGTCGGCCGCGACGACCGCGCCGAGCAGGCCCACCGAGCTCCCTGCGGCCAGCAGGCCGAGCTTGCACGCCGCCGAAAGGCCGTAGCCGATCCCCGCGACCAGCTTGCGCCGCTGCCACCGGTCGGCCGCGTGCCCCGCGGCCAGCCGTACCAGGGCGGTCACCCCGAAGTAGATGCCGTCCAACAGGCCGTACGCCAGCGGGCTGAGCCCCAGCACGAGCACCGCGTAGTACGGCAGGACCGCGGTCACCATCTCCGAGGAGATGTCGGTGACCAGGCTGACCAGGCCCAGCGCCAGCACGTTGGCGGGCACGGCCATGGTCAGCCTGCGGTAGCGGAAACCCGAGATGTACACGCGTCAGTGGCAGGTGTAGGTCGGGCTGGTGTCCTTGACCTGGCCGTCGACGCCGATCAGCTGCCAGGAGAAGGTGCTGTCCCCCATCGTCAGCTTCACCACGCCGAACGTCCCCGACAGCCGCTTCTGGCTGTTGGGCTGCACGTTCTCGATGTTGTACGGCGAGGCGCCGCCCATCCCGCCGAGCACCTCGACGATGCCGTTCGGGTCGGCCTGCGCGTTCGGGTTTTGCGGGCCGAACCGCTCGTAGTGGTGGTCGTGGCCGTTCAGGACGAGGTCGGCCCGCCGGTCGTAGAGGATCTGCCACACCGGCCTGCTGACGGGGTCGTTGCCGTGCTCGCCCGAGCTGAACAGCGGGTGGTGCCAGTAGGCGGCCACGCACCGCTTGTCGGTCGCGGCCAGGTCGGCCTTCAGCCAGTTGATCTGCGCGCTCTGGTCGAAGAGGTTGGAGTCGAGGGCGACGAAGTGCCAGTTACCGCGGTCGTAGCTGTAGTAGCTCTTGCCGTTGGGGAAGGCGATCGGGCCGAAGTAGGACTTGTAGCCCGCCTCGAACCCGGCGGGGTCGTAGCTCTCGTGGTTGCCCGCCGACGGTCGGGTCTTGTTCTTGAACGCCCCCCACGACTTGTCGTAGTAGGCGGTGAAGTCCTGCAGCCTGGCGTCGTCGTACTGGTTGTCGCCCATCGTGATGACAAACTCGGGGTTCATAGACCTGACCACGTTGGCGGTCTTGGGGTGGACGCAGGAGCTGGAGCTTGCCGTGCACTGCTCGGCGATGTCTCCCGCGGCGGCCACGACGAACGTCTCGCCGCCCGAGGAGGCGCCCACCGTGAGCTTGTCCAGGTTGGGGCCGCCGGTGGCGCCGGTGGCGGTGGCGCGGACGATGTTGGCCCCGGCCTTGAGCGTCGCGGTGAGCGTGACGTCGGACCACGTGGCCCAGGCGCCGGTGCCGGGGAAGTCGCGGTCGACGGTGGCACCGTTGACGGCGATCGCCAGCGGGCGGGCGGCCGTGGTGCCGTTGGCGTAGCGGAAGGTCAGGGTGGCCGGGCCCGCGGTGGCGGCCTGGACGGTCCACTCGACGTAGCCGCCCACGGTGTTGACGTAGTCGACGAAGCCGGTTCCGGTGTATCCGGCGTGGTTGGCGGCGACGCCGGCCTGCGAGAGCGTGGCGTTCTCCGCCTGGTAGTCGGGGCCGCCGGGGGTACCGCCGCCGTACACCTGCATCTCGTGGAGCGAGTAGCCGTAGGAGGTGCCTCTGGCGGTGCCGTACATGCGGACGAACCGGCCCTCACCCGTCACCGTCAGGTCGTCGGTGCCGCCGTCGCCGCTGGTGGTGGTGTGGACGGTGGTCCAGGTGACGCCGTCGGGCGAGGTCTGGATCTGGTACGCCCTGGCGTAGGCGGCCTCCCAGGTCAGCTTGACGCGGGAGATCGGGGTGACCGTACCGAGGTCGACCTGGATCCATTCGGGATCGTGGCCCTCGGCGGAGGCCCATCGGGTGGCGCTGAGGTCGCCGTCGAAGGCGGCGGCGGGGCCGAGCGAGGCCTCCTCGGTGGAGGAGGCGGTCGACGGTTTGCCCTGGGACAGGAGGGTTTCGGCTGCGGTGGCCGAGGCGGGGCCCACAAGCAGGCCGGCCAGGAGGACGAGGGATAAGAGCATGGCACGCGGCATGGGGGCTCCAAGGCATGGGGCAACGACTCACGACGCGCGGCCGGGGCAGAAGAAGGAACTGAGCGCGTCACGTCGTCGCCGACGCCGCGCCAAGCCGCTTAGCGCATCTTGGCAACCGGTTCAGGCGACTGTCAAGTAAGTTAGGAAACCTTCCTAACTCGTATGCAAGCACCCCCAGGCGATCTCCCGGCGGCACGGTCAGGACGGCGCCGAGCAGCAGCGGGTCGCAGCCTCGCACGACGTGAGTCGCGTGATCACCAGGAGTGAGCCGAGAATCCTGTTTACGATCTGGGTGACCGGCATCATCGCCCCTCTCGCGTGAGGACCCCGCCCATGGACTGGAAGCTCGAGGTCGTCCCCGTCCCCGTCACCGACATCGACAGGGCCAAGCGGTTCTACACCGAGCAGGTGGGCTTCAACGCCGACCACGACACCCAGGTCAACGCCACCACCCGCTTCGTGCAGCTCACCCCGCCCGGCTCGGGCTGCTCCATCGTCATCGGCGCGCCCGTCAGCACGGCCCCGGGGACGCTCCAGGGACTGCAGCTGGTGATCTCCGACCTCGCCGCGGCCCGCGCGCAGCTCCTCTCGCACGGGGTCGAGGTCAGCGACATCAAGCACTACGAGAAGGACGGCTCGCTGGCCGACGGCCCCGGCGGGCGGTGGAACTCCTTCGCGTTCTTCGCCGACCCCGACGGCAACGGCTGGGTGCTCCAGGAGAGCCCCCCGATAGCATCGAAGGAGGACTGACGCACCAGCTGACCTGGACGGACCCATGGCCTCCACCACCCCGCCGCTCCGCAGGGACGCCGAACGCAACCGGCGCCTGATCATCGCGGCGGCGCACGAGGTGTTCAGGGAACGCGGGGTGAGCGCGACCCTCGACGACGTCGCCCGGCGGGCCGGCGTCGGAGTGGGCACGGTCTACCGGCGCTTCGCCAACAAGGAGGAGCTCGTCGACGCGCTCTTCGAGGACATGGTCGACACCGTCGAGACCGTCACGATGGAGGCCGCCGCCGAACCCGACGCCTGGGCGGGCCTGACCGCCTGCCTGGTGCGGGTGTGCGAGATCCAAGCCCTGGACCGGGGGCTGCGCGAGGTCACCCTCGGCACAGGACGCGGCCCGCAACGGCAGGCGGAGATGCGCGAACGAGTACGGCCTGCCGTCGACAGCCTGCTGGCCAGGGCGAAGGAGCAGGGAGCGCTCCGGTCCGATGCGATGGCCGCGGACCTGCCGATCATCCAGCTGATGGTGGCGGCGGTGACCGAGCACACCGGCCGTCCGGACCTGTGGCGCCGCTACCTGACGGTCATCCTGGACGGCCTCCGCGCCCACCCAGGCAACGCCGAACTGCCCGGCGAGAAGGAACTCTTCGCGGCCGATGGCAGCGCTCAATGAGAGCGTGAACGGACCTCCCCCGCTAAGTCGGCGAGCAGCCTCCGGCCCGCGCCCCCACCGACAAGACCCTCACCCTCCTAGATCGCCGCCAGGCGTACTGGCTCAACGCCAAGCTGCACGACGACATCGTGGCGGAGCCGGAGGGGCTGCCCCCGCTCCCGACGTGCTGGCCGCCCAACGCCGCGAACGCACCCGTATCCGCAGCGAGAAACAACGCCGCTGGGGCCGACCGTTCGCCCGAGCAGCCTGATCACGGCGACACCACAGCCCTTACGACCCATTAGCCGCCGAGACGGATGATTCCGCGGGAAGCGGCGACCGTCACCGCGGCGGTGCGGTCGTTGACGCCGAGCTTGGCGAAGATGTGCAGGAGGTGGGTCTTGACCGTGGCCTCGCTGATGCACAGGTGGGCGGCGATGGCCTTGTTGCTCATCCCTTGGGCGACAGCGCAGAGGACCTCGATCTCCCGACCGCTGAGGGCGTCAGGCGCATCGGCACGTGCCCACGACACCACCCGGGTCGCGATCGTCGGCGACAACGCACTCTCTCCTCGCGCCGCCGCCCGGATCGCGTCGAACAGCTGCTCACGGCGAGTGTCTTTGAGCAGGTAGCCGATGGCTCCCGCGTCGATGGCACGCGAGATGTCGCTGTCGGTGTCGTAAGTGGTAAGGACGATCACTCTGGCGCCGGGGTCGTGTTCGCGGATCCGGCTGATCGCCGTCGTGCCGTCGATCTCGGGCAGTTGCAGGTCCATCAGGGTGACGTCGGGCCGCAAGTCGCGCGCCAGCCGTACGGCATCAGCGCCGGAGGCCGCCTCGCCGACCACCTCCAGATCGTCCTGCGTGCCGAGCATCGCCCGGATACCGTCGCGGACCACCGGATGATCGTCGGCGATCAGGATCCGGACGGTCATCGCACCCCGATCAGCGCCACCGCCGGGAGGCTGGCCACAACCGTGGCACCCGCACCGGGAGCGCTTTCCACGACCAGTGTGCCGCCAAGCTGCTCCATCCGCTCCCGCATGATCGACAGACCATGTCCGGAGGCGGCCCGCTCAGGATCGAAACCGCCGCCGTCGTCGTGGACATCCAGCACGACCAGGTCCTCCATGTACGAAAGGGTCAGCGTAACCTGCTCGGCGTGGGCATGGCGGCGCGCATTGGCGACCGCCTCCTGTGCCACGCGCAACAGCTCTGCCTGGACTTGGGCTTTCAGCGGCCGGAGCGTGCCGGTGATCACGGTGTGGGCCTCGATGCTGGTCTCGTCGGATAGCCGGCCGGACAGCCGCCGCAGGGCCTCCGGCAGGCCGCACTCGTCAAGTTCGCCGGGTCGCAGTGCTCGCACCACGCGGCGGCTTTCAGCCAGGTTCTCCCGGGCCGCCCGCAACGCCTGGGTGAGGTGCTTGTTGTCCGGCAGGGTTGCCTGCGCTGCCTCCAGCAACATCACCACGCTGGCGAACCCCTGGGTGAGGCTGTCGTGGATGTCCCGGGCCAGCCGTTGCCGCTCGGCCGCCACGCCCGCCTGCCGTTCGGCCGCCGCCCGCGCTTCCTGCGCGGCCTGCAACTGGTCGATGAGCCGCTTGCGCTCGGCGCTCTGCTGGGCCACGGAATTGAAGTATCCGACAGCGGTGGCCGCGCTGATCGCGATCAGCGCGCTGATGGCGATCTCGGTCCAGGTGATCGACCCGCTCTCGTGGTATCGGTGCCACAGCCAGCCCCCGGCGCACGACACCACCGCGACCAGGCCGACCCGAACAGCGTCCATGCAATACGGCACGAGCACGCTCAGCCCGACCACCAGGAAGGATGAATCGACGACGAACAGCCCCAGCCAGAGCAACCCGCCGCCAAGCACGTACGGCACGGGTACGTCACCCGAGGACGGCGTGCGCAGAACGAACCACACCGCATACCAGACGGCGAGCCCGGCCAGCAGTACCACCGGGAGGACCCGTCCCGCCTCCATCAGGGGTCCGGCAGAGGTCAGCACCAGCCACGAGGCGAAGAAAGCGTGCTGCCACCGGCGCCGTGACCGTTCCCAGGACTCCACACCGCCGACGATAGTCAGCCTCCTGTCGGCTCGGCATCAACCAGTCGACTGATCGCACAATCGGTGCACCGCTCGATGCGGGCGCAGCCGTACCGGAACCAGACTCGACGGCGTGACAGCCATCCCCAGCCCGTCCCAGGCCGTCTGGCATCTGGGCCCGATCGCGATCCGCGCCTATGCCCTACTGATGGTCCTCGCCGTCCTCGTCGGCATCTGGGTGACCCGGCGCCGCTGGGCCGCCCGCGGCGGCGAGCCCGGCGCGGTGGACGACATTGCCACCTGGGCCGTGCCGTTCGGCCTGGTCGGCGCCCGGCTCTACCACGTGGCCACCGACTGGCAGCTGTACTTCGGCCCCGGCCGAGAGCCGCTGCGAGCCTTCGCGATCTGGGAGGGCGGGATCAGCATCTTCGGCGCCCTCGCGGGTGGCGCGGTGGGCACGTGGCTGGCCTGCCGCCGGCGCGGCATCGCGCTGCGCGACTTCGCCGACGCCGTCGCTCCCGGGATCGCGCTCGGGCAGGCGATCGCCCGCTGGGGCAACTGGTTCAACCAGGAGCTGTACGGCAGGCCGACCACCCTGCCGTGGGCGCTGGAGATCGACCCCGCCCACCGGCCGCCCGGCCTGGAATCCACGGCCACCTACCATCCGACGTTCCTCTACGAGTCTCTGTGGAACCTTGGCGTGGCCGGGTTCGTCATCTGGGCCGAGTGGCGGTTCCGGCTCGACCGTGGCCGGACGTTCGCGGTGTACGCCGCGGCCTATACCGCAGGCCGCGCCTGGATCGAGTGGTTGCGCATCGACCCCAGTCACCACATCGTCGGCCTGCGCCTCAACAACTGGACGGCACTGCTGATCTTCTCGGCCGCGGTCGTCTACCTGGCGGCCATGAGGAAGGCCACTCCAGCTGATCGACCAGGCGGCGGGCTTCGATGACCCGGACCAGCCGCCCGGCCGGCCAACCGGAGGCCGCCGCGGGGGAAGAGAAGAGCAGTTGGTGGATGCAGATGCCGGCATCGGTCATGTCGGGGCCGAGCGTTCGCCCAGCTCACGGGTAGTGCGTGATCGTCGTTGAGCGGAGGGCACTGGCGTACGGCGTCCGGCCTGGCCGCTCAAAGCGCCGCACGCGCGCCGCACCGCCGTTCCGAACAACGCGCACCTGGCCGCGCGCTAAACCCACGAGGCAGCAGCACACCGCGCATTACGCGGGCTGTTACCGGCGGGCGGTGGCGGGCCGCTCACGGCCGTCTTCCGGATTTCGAGTCGCCGGACACACCGAAAACGTGCTACCTCTCGGGGATGCCCGACGAAGGTGATCTTTACATCGGGGCGTCGGAGGACCACGGCGACGCCATCACCGCGGTCGCGGTCTCCCCGGACGGACGGATCGGGGCGACCGGCGCGCGCTCCGGCGAGATCCGGCTGTGGGATCTGCGCCATGGCCTGCTGACCGCCTATGTGGGAGGGCTGCAAGGCGGACCTGTGGAGAGCGCCGCGTTCATCGGCGACGTGAAGCAACCCAGGTTGCTGACCACAGGCCCATCTGCCTCGTTATGGACGGTGACCGCGGAGGCCCTGGAATGGCGGCAGCTCCCTTGGGACGGCGGGCGGCTCCTCACGTCCTCCGACCTGGAGGCGGTGCTCAGGCAGTGTGGAGACCTTCGCTGGCTGGGCGTCTTCGGCCCCCTCTACGGCAGAATCACGTTGGACTCCCCGATGGCATTGGGGCGCACCGGCTCCGGCCTGATCGTCGTGAGCAGTGACGAGGGCCGGGTCGAGGCATGGCGACGGCCTTCCGGGGAGACCTATGGCGACACCGGGCTCGTGTGGGCCTTCGGCGGACGCGATGCGGCGGATCAGCGGCTGACGCGCTGTTGCGACCGGTGGCGGCTCGTGGTGTCCCCGCGGCGCGGCCGGGTGGTCGTTCTCGACGCGGAGACTGGGGCGGCCGTGACCGCGTTCGCCCCGCCCGCCCGGCCGACGGCGATCGCGGCGCATCCGGACCGGCCGCTGGTGCTGCTCGGCGGGCGGGACGGTTCGCTGTCGTGGTGGGATGCCCGCTCGGGGCACTGCCTCGGGCGGGTTCAGGCGCATGGCGGCCGCGTCCGGGCGTTGGCGCTCGCCACCGGCACCGACCTGGTGATGTCAGTTTCCCAGGATGGAACGGCCGCGCTCTGGCGCCTGCACGGCCGGGGACCCGCCGGCCGCTTCGCGCCCCCCACGCCCTCCGGCCCCCGGGAGCTGACCCATGTGGCCGGTACGCCGGACGGGCGGTGCTGGCTGATCGGCGGGCGCGGCGGGCAGGTCCACGTTCTCCACTGGTCCGGCCATGCCGGGCTCGTGCCGCAACGCGTCGGCCGCCCCTCCTGGGTGATGGACGGCCGTGACGTGGAGACCCTGCTCGACGACGTCCGCCACCACTGGGACGACGGCCCAGCGAGCGTGGCCGCAGTCCGTGAACTGGCCTCGGGCGACCTCGACGAGGCGTGGCACGGGACGGCGGTGGACGCGCTGGCGGACCTGGTCGTGAACGGTGCGGATCCGGCGGCGCGGGAGGTCGCGGTGATCGCGCTGGCGGAGATCGACGAGGGCAAGGCCACCACCGCCCTCTACCGGATGTTCGATCGTCACGACAGCCACGGTTCCGCCGAGCGGTTGCTGGCGTACTTCACCGGCGAGGACGAGTCCACGACGGAGGAGCTCATCGCGAGCCTGCCCGGGATCGACAACTTCTTCGGTGTGCTCACCTCGGCCACCTTGGGCGAACGGGGCGCTACCGCGGTCCCGGCGGTGCACGCGGCGCTCCGCGCGTTTCCCTTCCCGGCCCGGGAAGACGCCGACCACTGGTTCCATGACGAGTCGACCAAGTACTGGCTGATGCACGCCCTCAGGCAGGCCGGTGCGGCTGCGGCGCCCGCGACGCCGACCCTGCTGGCCGTGCTGGAGGACGAGGAGATCTACCGGGACACCCGGCACCAGGCGGAGGTGACGCTGCAGGCGATCGGCCTCCAGGAGACGGCCGACACGATCGCCGCCGAGGTCCGGCGGCGGGCCGACCTTGTCGTACACGGCGAGAACGACGAGGACGACGAGACGGAAGGCTTCAGCCGCCTGCTCGATGTGCTGCTGGGCATGCCACCTGCGGCTCTGGCGGCCTCCCGCGAGGTCGGACCGGCGCTGGAGGCGGTGCGGCGCCGCTTCGGCGACGGCATCAGGACGTACGAGGAGGACGGCGAGACTCGCGAGTACACCGTCTTTGAGATACGGCTCGCCGACTGCATCGACAAGAAGATCGCCGAGCAGGTCAAGAGGTGAGCAGCCCGCGGACGTGGGCGACGACCGCGTCGAGCGCAGTCTTCTCGCGGGCCCGGCCGGAATACGGGAGAAAGGGATCGAGGCGAAGCGTTCTCGCTGATCAGGTCCGTGGCGTGTCGCCGAGGCTGGACCGTGCCGGGTGAGAGCACCTGTACCGCGTCAAACTCTGTCGTTATGGCTCTGAGCTGCGGTTTGACTGAGTTCGCCGGTATGGACAAGATCACGGTTTGTGCTTGTTCGCCTGCTCTATCTCACCACGGTTCGGGTGTTCGGCCGGCTGATGTTGCTGGGCCGCAGCCAAGCGTCGAAGAACGTGGAGATCATGGTGCTGCGTCACGAGGTGGCGGTGCTACGGCGTCAGATCGCCCGCCCGAAGCCGGACTCGGCCGATCGGGCCGTTCTCGCGGCGTTGTCCCGGTGGCTGCCGGCCGTCTTGCGCGGTCATCGGCTCGTTACTCCGGCGACCTTGCTGGCGTGGCATCGGCGTCTGCTCCGACGGGCCTGGACCTATGGGCCCGCGGCCCATCGGCGAGCAGGACCGCCCACAGCCAGGTCTGTACCTCCGCCATGTCCGTGGGCGTCGCGGTCATGCCGTGCAGGGACAGCCTGTGCCCGTCGATACTCACGGGGACGCCGCGGTTGAGCGCCCGCCACAGGTTGTTCAGCAGCGCGTAGGCGCTACGGCCGTCGCCGACGCGGATCTGGAGCCGGGCCAAGTTGACCAGCGGCTCCAACGAGAGCTTGGCCACCTCGGCGCCCATGGGGCGGGCCCCCAGGTAGGCGTTGTAGTGCCGCCAGCACAGGGCGCGGGCGGCACCGGGCAGGCCGCAGTCGCTGGCGTGCGCGGAGGGGGCCTCCAGGTTGAGCGCTTACCCGGCGAAGGCGCGGGAGTGGTCGTCCTCGATGGCGATCAGCCAGGGCCGGACCGGCTTGCCGCGCTCGTCCGGTACCCAGATGGTGAACTCCGTCCCTTCACTCCCAGCGCAGAACTCCGGGCGTTCGCCTGCATCTCAACCCCCGATCCACGGCCTTCCCGATGGCGCTCGTCCGCGCCCGCGGCAAGTGACGCACAACGAATGACCAAGCAGACCTTAACCCGAGAAGCGGTAGAGCTCCTTCAACGCGTGCACGGTGACCGCCTCGTCGACCTCCGTCCAGCGGTATCCCCGCCCGGCGATGTGCGCGACCAGCTCAGGATCGGGCCGGATCCAGTGCTCCCGCAGGTAGTAGGTGACGGTGTCGGTCCAGATCCAGGCGCCGTCGGTACGGAAGCTCAGCGGCACCACCGCGCCGCGGGCGGGGTCGATCCGATCGCCGTCGAGCGCGGCCGTCCACAGGATGGGGGCGCCGGCTTCCAGGTACGCGGCGAGTCGCTCCCGTTCGGCTGGGTCGTCGACGATCGGGTGGTCCGGTGCGAAGTACGGCTCGCCGTCCCGCGTCCCGTCGTAGACCTGGGCGACGGTGATCTCCGGCATGAGCTGGACATACCCGTTGCTCCAGCCCGTGAGCCGGTCGAACGCCTCACGTGTGGACCAGCCTTCGGCCTTGGCCAGCCCCTCGAACGCGGACCTCATGCCGTCCGAGCTGAAGATCAGCTCCTCGCCGTCGAGGGAGACCGTGCCGATGAGATGGCCGCTGCGCACGTCCAGCATCTTCAGCGTTCTCATGGCCTCATCTCCCTCCGAGGGCGTATCGCTGGAGCACCGACGGCTGCCACTCGGTGATCGCGAACAGCCTGATGAGCCGTTCCTTGTCGGCCGGTCTGAGCGGGAGCTCGTCGAGCAGCCGCCGGAAGGAGCCGGTGTCCTCGTCTCGCGGAAGGCCACTGCCGTAGTGGGTGCCGACCGTTTCCGCTCCCGGGCTGCGGCTGCTGTCGCTCGACCGCAGGCCGGACTCCACCAGCGCCAGCGACAGCATCACCTCCGTCTGGACGATCGAGGGGTCGAGCGTGCCGTCCCAGAGACGAAGCTGCACGTGGTCGTCGGGCCGGCCGTGGACGTCGGCCATGCTCACGGCGAAGGCCCCGCTGTTGTCGCGGGTGATGGCTTCGAGACTGTACGGCGGCCGCGAAGGGTCCACGGCGTTGGGCATGCACGCGAAGAACCCCCGGTGCAGGCCGTCCAGGGCGGAAGGGGACTGGGCCAGCCGGAACAGGACGTCCTGGTTCTCCTTGACCACCTCGAGGAGCCGGTAGAGCTTGGCCACCGAGCCGGCGTAGTCGGACACCCCGATGTGGATGTGGCTCCCGATCTCGGGGCCGGGCCTGCCGCCGTGCGCGCGGATGATCTCGATGGTTCTCGCCAGGTCGTGCCATGCCCGCGGCTCATCGTAGAGAATCGGCGAGACGACCTCGCCCGCCACGGCGGTCCCTCTCTCCGTCTCCAGTCGCCAGCTGTCGGGCGCGGCGGTATGACCGCCGTCGCGTGCGCTGTGATGCGGCCAAAGGTCGGGGCTGCGAGCCAGCCCCGCCTGGTACAGGTCGCGGGCGATGGCCGCGTTCACCGCGGGCCGGTCAGCGGGCGCGACCCCGGGCAAGGCGTACTCCAGTTCGATGCCGAACGGCCGCCCGCCGTCCCTGGCGCCGAGCCCTCCCGTAGCGTCCTTGAGCTGGTAGGGGATGATGTCGCCGATCCGCTCGCCACGGTCGAAGCGGGCCCGCGCGTCGTCGTGCACCCGGTTGAAGGCCTCGACGTCGGCGTGGCTGCTGGAGCCGAAGTGCTGCTGCGGCAGGCCGAGCAGCGGCTCGGTGCCCGTCGCGTGCTCACCGAGCTCGTCAAGCCGGTGCATCATGAGGTCGAACAGCGGCAGTTGCCCTCGCGACTCGAACTCCGGCCGCAGCAGGGTGAGCCGTCGTTGCAGGTGGTCGATGTCCGAGCGGGTCAGCGGGTTGTCTATCCACCCGAAGCCGCCGTCGGGCCTGACGCCGAGAAAGGCCGCGGTGAACGGCTGGTCGCGATGTGCGCTCAGCGGGGTGTCGAAGTCGAAGGCCTTGCCGTGGTCGATGGCGAAGACCCGGCCGTCCGCGGTGACGATCACGTCGGCATTGGTCCTGTGGTGGTTGGCCGTCAGCACGTCGAGCAGCCCGATGAGCAGCTCATCGCGCGTGCCGGGATGGGACGACAGCGGCCTGCCCGCCTCCAGCGCCGTCTTGCCGACGATCTCCTCCACGAACACGGCCCAGTCGGCTAACGGGTGCTCGAGCACGCGCGGCACAGGAGCGCCGAAGGCGCGCCCGACCAGGGAGCCGAGCATCTCGGGAGGGACGCTCGCGGCGTCGTTCATCTCCTTCAGAATGGCGGTGCTGGTGTAGTCGAGGAAGTAGACGCGCGCGACCTCACCGTCGCCACCTCTGCCCAGCGGCTCGTGGGGCAGCCACGTCCTGCCCTCCATCGCCCGCTGGACCAGCTCGGGGGTGAGCGTGGCAGGCCCGGGCCTGCGGGAGTCGTGGGCGCGGTCGAGCAGCGGCCGCCTCCCCGACGCGTGGTCGGCGACCTGGTAGAGCCGGTCCATGACGACGTCATGCCAGTCCCCGCGGCCGAGCCGTTCGAACGCGGGGCGCAGGGCGTGCATCCGCTCGGTGATCAGCTCGACGTCCTGCCTGCTGAGCGGGTTGTCGATCCAGCCGCCTTGCCGGTCGAGGAAATGGCGGGCGAAGATGTTGTGGCCGTGCATCCAGTCGCCGGCACGGGTCTCGAACGAGTAGGTGAGGTCGATGCCTCTGGGGCCGCTGTCAGAGACGAACCAGTTGTCGTGACTGCGGTCGGGATTGGAGACGAGGACGTCGAAGAGCCCGAGCAGCACGCCCGAGTGGCCTTCGATGTGAGCCATGAACTCCGCGGGCGCCCTGTAGGAGGAGGCGGCAACCCCTTCCATGACGTCCATGTAGACGACGTTCTCCCTGAGCGGGTCCCTGATGACGTGCGGCACGGGGGCGCCGAAGGCCTGCCCGACCAGCGACGCGAGCACGTCCGTGTCCACCCGCTCACGACCGTGGTTCGTCATGGTCTTCCTGATGACCTGCGTGCCGTCGGCGAAGGTGAGCAGGTCGACCCTCCCGTGCGCACCGGTCTCGATGTGGGTCTCTCCGATCGGCTCCATGGTCAGCGTGCGCCTGAGGGCCTCCTCGGCGAGCGGCCTGCGCACCGCCCGGGGCTCGGGGACCTCGAACGGGGTGCGCGGCTGCTCGATCGGACGCTCGGGAACCGCCTTGTGCCAGGCGCCGTCGTCCCTGAAGACGGGGCGGCCGTCCGCCCGGTAGTCCACGATGCTCGCGGTGTGCGGAAGGCGGTCGGCGCCGATGTAGACGTACTTGTCGCCGGCGCTGACCGTGCGTCCGGTGATGTCCGCAAGCTCCTGGAGGGTCCTGGGGTTCAGCGCGGTCTCGCAGCCCAGGATCCGCAGCTCCGCCTCGGGGTGAGCCATCACCCGCGGATCGTGGGCGAGCATGGTGCCCAGGTCCTTCGCTGACAGCCGATGCTCGCCGATGCGGAAGTCGTGGGCGGCGCCCTCGATGCCGACGTAGAGAAGATCGGGGCTCTGGCGGAGCAGGCGCATGTCCGCGGAGGGCATCACGGCGGAATCGGGGTGGCGGAAGGAGATGCCCGCGTGGACGTCTTGGCGCGCCAGCGCGATCAGCTCGCGGTGCCTGGGCTCGAGGGGCGGGACGGCTCCCGCCTCCGCGAGGCTCGCCTCCGGTTGCCTGGGCGCGGGCGCGTCCGGTGACCGCGGCCCGAAGTGGTGGGCCGCGCCGACCAGCTCACCCCCTTGGCGTACGGCAGGCGGTGCCGTGCCGAAGACGTCGGAGAACCGGTTGTGATAGGGCTCGGGCCGGGCGGAGGCGGCCACGGTCGGATCGGGCATTCGCAGGTTGGGCGGGTCGGGCAGACGCGGCAGACGCTGCCTCCCCGTGGCCCGGGGACCCGCATACCCCGCGCGGCCGTCGATGCCTCCGACGAATCCCGACGTGGCCGCCTTGGCCAGAGCCAAGGGGGTGAGCTGCCCCGACGAGATGAGCATCGGAAGGGAGCCGACCACCGAGGCCAGGCTGCTCTGGGTCGCGACGCCCGCAGTGGTCTGGCTGAGGAACGCCGCCACCTTCTCCCTCGCGGTCATGTCGGCTTTGGCGACGAGGCCCTTGGCCATTCCTGGCCCGGCGAGCCTGGTGATCGCAACCCCCAGCCCGGCGAACGCGAGCCCGGTCAGCAGCCCGCCCTCGATCGCGACGACGGTCTTGCTCTCGTCCCAGTCGGTCCGCTTGCCCTCCGCCATCTGCCATGTCTGCGCGGTGCCGTCCAGACCGACCATGAAGGCGATGCACATCAGCAGCAATTTGGCGATCGTCCGGACGTTCATCCTGGCGATCGTGCATGCCGGGCCGATGGCCCAGAACGACGCCCCGCCCGTCGCCGGCGCCAGCGCGTAGCAGCGCAACAGGAAGAACCCCAGCAGCACCAGGCTCAGCGCGATGTACTTCTGCGTGTAGTCGATGTCCAGGCCGTAGCCTTCGAGCTGACGCGCGGCCTCCTCACACGCCTTGGCCAGTTCCTCCACGTAGGCGGGCTCGTCCACGGTGAACTGGCGCCAGTACCCTGACAGGGCGTCGGCCGCCGGGCCCTGTGCGCACCGCAGGACGCGTTGGAGGGTCTCATCGCCCTCGCCGCACGCGTCGCGGATCTGGCCGGCCGCGGCCACCAGACCCTTGGACGTGTGAACGCAGCGGTCGGGGTCGCCCTCCGGGTAGTCCATTCCGACCACCCAGCCGAGCACCGGCTCCACCATCGGGAAGACCGGCCCCAGCAGGCTTCTGAGATCCACGCCGTCACGCCTCGACGATGCGCGGCCTGTCCGCCTCGCGGTAGCGTCCAGCGGCGTCGTCGACCGTGTCGACAAGGGCGTCGATACAGTTGGCGCTGTGGGTGCAGCCGTCCACGACGCCCTCGATACGCGCCATGAAGTCGGGCTTGAACTGCTTGCTGTACTGGTCGTCATGTCCCCACGGCTCGTCGGCCACGAGGCCCTTGACGAACTCCCGCGTCGCGCGCAGCCGGTCCGCCGTGGGCGACCAGTCCTGTCCCGTGCGGCGCATCCTGTCCCAGGCGACGGCGAACCCGTCGAACGGCTCTGCCACTACGTCGACTTCCTCGTCCGTGGCTGGGGCAGAAGCGAGGTGACGTCCGCGTTCGCTCCGAAGATCTCCTCGAAGGCCAGCCCTTCCGGCACCAGCGGCGCCATCAGATCCTGGGTCTGCTGAGCGACGTCACGCGTGGCCTCGCCGATCAGATCGAGAATCATGCCGGAGAGCTCGGTGGGAGACATCCTGGAGTAGACCCGTGGATGAAACAGCAGGGCGTCGATCCTGCCCTGGGGACCGATCGTCACGGTGACAGTACCGTCCGCGGAGACGGCCGTGGCGGTGATCTGGCTGAGCTTGGCATGCGCCTCGCGGACATGCTCGACCTGCCGGGTGTACTCCGAGAGGAGTTCCTCAAGAGCGGCGTTCAGGCCATCGTGCACAATCGCCCTCCCTTCCCACATGTCGCAGTCGCCGCATCATTTCAGCCCGGCGGTGTGCATCCAGCCTGATGATCAGCACGATCTCGACAATATCTCTCCATTTCCCCCAGAACGACCAAAACTCCCACCCAGCCGATGCGTCGGGCAGGTCGGCTGTGGTGAGCCGTCAGCGAGCGGGCGAGATGACCGTGCGCCCGTAGCGCAGCGCCGGAAGGAACGGCAGCGCGGCCGCGGCGCCCCAGTCGAACCCCGTGCACGGGGCGCGCAGCGCCTGCGGCGCCTCCATCAGGAACCGCGCCAGTGGGTGGGTGTGCAGGATCGGGTGCACCGCGTTGAAGGCCACGGGCTCGATGGGACGACCAAGTGAGCGCGACACCAGGTGGATGCCGTCTCGGTCGGCGGTGACGGCGATGTCGTCCACCGCCACCTGCCGCACGTCCCCAGCTGGGTCGGCCGGGGGCTCGCCGACCGGCAATACGTGCGCCAGCACCTGCGGGACGCGGGCGACGTTCTCGGTGACCGTGTACGGGGCCGGCGCCGAGATCTGCACGCCCGGCGCGCCGCGTGTGCCCGCGGGCAGAGCCGCATATAGGGCTGGCTCTGGGCTTCTCCCCGCTGACCGCCGGCCTGATCTTCGGTGTTCCGGGCCTGGCGGCCGTGGCCGCCGGGATGATCGCCGGCCGCTTCATCGGGCGCTTCGGCAGCCGCAAGGTCCTGGCCGTGGGCCTGGCCGTGCAGGGCCGGGCGACCCTCCCACTGGTGTTCCTCGGCACCGACCGAATGGCGCTCGTGGTCCTGATCCCCGCGCTGTTCGTCGGATTCTTCGGGCACGTCACCTCCATCGTGGCGGACACGGTGACCGCGACCTCGGGTCTGCCGAACGAGGAGCAGGGCCTGGCCACGGGCCTGACCTCGATGACCCAGCAGGTGGCCATCACCGTCGGTATCCCGATCCTGAGCTCCGTCGCCGCGACGCAGAGTATGGAGCTGACCGGCATCCACCTCGCGCTGAGCGTGAACGTGGCCGTGACGCTCCTCAGCGTGGTCCTCATCTGGTTCGGGTTACGCCCGCGCGGCGAGCGCCGCACGGCAGCGGCAGCCGGACCGGTATGGAAGGAATCCGAGAAGGAACTGGCCGCGTCTTCGGCCTGAGCCGGTACGGCAGGCCCTGCGCATACGGAATCTGCAGGAGTCTTCGAGATGCGTCCCAGGGCACCAAGGGATGGGTGTGACCGCGTTCCGGTGTGCACCCATCCCGTCCACCGGCACGACGCGCGCACCGGCGACGAACAGTGCGCCTGCCGACAATGTCCGCCACTGATACCTCGGTCGGGCTGCTTTCGCGATCATCCCGGAGCCGGGCCGCCGCCTGAGAGGCATGATCCCCTAAGCTCGTGGAGCCCGGCCTGGTGGAGCTTCGCCGGTGACCGGATGACGAGCTTCCCGACCGTCCCACCGCCGTCTACGACGGATCCGATAAGAAAGTATGACCCGTGGTCGACACCCTGCAAAGGCACCGGCTCGCCGCGACCGGAGCGATGGTCATCGAGGACGTTCGCGAGCCGGCCGAACTGCAGAACCCGGCGTGGACGCCCCTGCGGGAGACCACGAGCTGCAGCGTCGTCCTCGTGCGCGCCGGCGGGTTCCTGCGTGAAGCCCAGGGCCAGCGCCACTTCGTTGACTCCACCGGCGGCTACGTCAACGCTCTCGATATCGAGGAGCGCTACGCGAACGCCACGAAGGGACCCGATGCCAGCACGGTGATCAGACTCCCGCCGGACATCTACCACGACCTCGTCGCCGGCATCGAGGGCCAAGGGGGCTGGCGGATCAGCACGAGCCCCGAGTTCGATCTGCGCCATCGCATGCTCCTGGCCGCCTGCTGGCAGGGCACGGACGACTTCGAGGTGAGCGAGCGGCTGCTGAACCTGCTGCAGCTGCTGCCCCGCCGTACGGCACGGGACGGTCCAGGGGCGCGGCCCGCGACCGAGCGGGCGCACCGGGCGCTCGTGGCGGCCGTCCAGGAGGCGTTCAACAGCGGACATCTCATCGTGAGCCTGGAGGAACTGGCGAACCTGGTGAACTCCTCGCCGCACCACCTCAGCCGGGTGTTCCGCCGCCTGACCGGGCGCACGATCACCGCCTACCGCAACGAGCTGCGGGTACGCGCGGTCCTCGAACGGCTCGCCGCGGGCACGGGGAATCTGGCCGAGCTCGCCACGCTGTACGGCTTCGCCGACCACGCGCACCTGGCCAGAACCGTCCGACGGCACACCGCGCACTCGCCGTCCGCGCTGCGCGGGAGATTGAGCATGAATGTTCAAGCCCGTCCCATGGACTCACCCTGATCATTGCCTGCAGGCACTCAATCAAGGGGGACCTTTGGACAGCCACCGCATCACACGGGCCGTGACTGCGACGATCATGGGGGTGGCGGTGCTCGGCATCGCCACCCCCCAAGCTCACGCCGCGGAGTACGACTGCACGTACCTGAACACCGTCGCGATCAAGACGCAGGCCACCAGCGCCAGGCCGAGCAGGTACCTCTCGGCCGAGCTGGCCTACGGCGAGCCGTACTACGGCATGATCCGCGCCCGCGCCACCCAGATCGGGCCGTGGGAGAAGTTCAAGCGCTACCGGTGCGCCGAGGGAGCACCTATCCCCGTCTACGCCTTACGGGCCGCCAACGGCCTGTGGGTGTCGTCGGAGCGGGGCTACGGCGGCGCCTACAACGGCCTGCTCCGCGCCAGCGCCGACATCGTGCAGGAGTGGGAGCTCTTCTACATGAAACTGGGTGGCAACGCCCCCGGCGAGTGGAGCGACATCTACTGGACGCCGTCCTACGGCGCTCAGAGGTACTACGTCTCCGCCGAGTGGGGTGCCGGCGGCGACCACCACGGCATGGCGCGTGCCCGAGCCGGCCAGGTCGGGCCGTGGGAGAAGTTCGAGATCGAATTCATTAACTGATCCTGGTATCCGTGGCGCGCATCCAGGCAGACCCGCCGCCCCCGGCGTCGGCACCTCGGAGTCGAATCCGACGGTGACATCGCCGCGGGGTCGCGGGGATGCGAACCAAGCAGGTACCAGCGCGTCGCGCGCCCGATGGGGCGTGGACGGTCCTCTTGGGCGCGCCGTGCAGGATGGCCGCTCGTTCCCCACAGTGCATCAGGGCATCAGCAGCAACCGCCGCACCTTGGTGCCTACCAGAGTCTTGCGGGCCAGCATTATGGTGAGCAAGGCGTCGGCGATGTCATCGGGCCGGTTCTCGTCAGTGAGCAGAACGTGCTCGCTGGTCTCCTCCAGGACCTCGCCGTGACCGGCGACGTAGACGGCGATCAGGTCCGTCTCGCGCCGCTCGGAAGACGTGCAGAAGGCACGGAGCTCCGGGGCCGTCCCGGTTGACCGAAGCGGCGGAACGACCAGCCTGGAGCGCCGCACCTGCCCTTCCTTGCGCCACAACATCCTCCACGACGATCGAGGTGTTGCGACGACCAGTTGGATCCGCCCCAGCGCCCCTCCCCCGGCCACCGTCTTGCACATGCTCCGCGGCGACCACGACGACTGAGCCCCTACCCGCCGCGGATCGTCAGGAACAATTGGCTGCATCTGGTTGCCCGTGCCCGGCCGGTGCCCACGGTAGGCCGGATCGATGATGGTTGCTCGAGCGCAGGAAGTCGGCCCACGTGGTGGACGCCCGCTCAGGAGCCGGATCAACACCTTCCTGCTTGAGGATCTCCCAGACCGTGGACGGTGCGATCTTGATGCCGAGTGTGGTGAGCTCGCCCTGGATCCGCCGATATCTCCACGATGGATTTTCGCGGGGGCGAATCTCACCCTGCTGTCGGCGCCGAGTTGCCGTTCAAGGACGGTGATCTGATGGCGCAGGGCGAGGATCTCGATGTCCTTGTCCCGATCGCCCATCGGCAGCAGCCGCAGCGTGGTGAATACGTTCGTAACGGTCAGATAGGTCAGGCGACGGTGCACGGCCGATCATCATGCCGCATGCGTTTCCCTCTCCTGGTGGCAGGAGTTCGCGCACGTCACGCGAAGCCCCACATGGCCATGGCCTGGGCGGATGAAATTATCGGCAGGCGCAGGGCCCGGCAGCCGGCAGCGTAGTCTCGTAAAGAACGAAGCCGAAGTCCTGCCGGAGCTCTTCCATCGTCAGCGGATACCGGGACTCGACGGCCCCGCCGAGCGACGCAGCACTCTCCAGCAGGCCCGCGGCCGATCAGGGCCTTGCCGCTTTGCCCTGAAGGTGGCACGGACGCGCGGGGGCGACCTGAGACTCCGCGCGGCGAACCCCCAGGCCGCGGTCCACATGACCCGCGTGACGTACCGCTGGCTCGGCAATGTCGGCACCGCCAGCACCTATCTCGCAGCCGTTCTCGGTCCGCTGCTGGTCAACGGCATCTCTGCCTGGCTGACCTTTATGCCAGGCGCCTTCGTGCCCGGCGCGCGCGGGGCGTCACCGGAGGAGCCATTCAGGCCACGCGCAGGTTTGGACTCCGCGTGAGGCCGAGGAGGCCGAGCAGGTCGTCCATCATGTGCTCGAACAGCGGCAGAGGGTTCTCGAAGGCGAATTTGTGGTGTCCGTAGACGGCCATGCAGAGCAGCCCGTAGATCTGCCGCCAGCAGATGACCATGAGTAGCACCACCCCGATCGGGAACTCCAGGCCGACGTTCGCGCGGTAGGTGCGCAACTGCGACGCCAGGACGGGGTCGATGTCCTCGTCCGCGAGGCAGGTCAGCCGCCCTTCGTGCCACAGCCGTGCGAACAGCCGCCCGAACAGGCCGCCCAGCTCGCGCGCGATGACTATCGGGATGCCCTCCTCTGACGCGGCGACCTTGGGGAAGCCGGCGCCCATGAGCATGTCGAACTCGACCTTGTTGGCCAGCGACCAGTCGAGCACGGCCCGGGTGCCGGCGTGCAACTGGGCGCTGACATCGTCGGGGTCCTGGCACCGCACGGCCCGGGCGATAGTGTCGATGAACTCCGCGGTGACGTCGTCGTAGACGGCGCGGACGAGGCCCGCCCTGCCGTTGAAGTAGCGGTAGAGGGCGGGGGGCGTCACTCCGACACCGCGGGCCACAGCGGCGACGGTGAGGCCCTCGATGCCCTCCTCCGCGGCGATTCTCCGGGCGACGGCCTTGGCGTCGCGTTCGAGCTCGGCCCGCATTCGTTCCCGTCGCGTCAACGCTGTCACCCGCCCATCTTCTCCGGTCTCGCCCGCTGCCGCCACTTGCAGTGAAGGGGCAACACATGGTTAATGGTATTCACTCTTTAATGGATCATCATTGAAACGGCGTGAAGGAGTCCTTTTGATGGGTACCCGCAGAGGCGGCTGGCCGGCGACGGTGGTCGCGATCTTCCTGGCGACCACCGGCTGTGCGACGCACGCCCGCCCCGCCGCTCTGTCACAGCCGAGCCCGAGCGTCACCGTCACTCCGGACGTCAGGAAGATGGCACTGGCCGAGGCGGCGAAGAGCCTCCCCGCCGTGCTCTCCGCCCCAGGGCCGGTCGCCTGCTCGTGGAATGACGATCAGTGGCAGGCCACGGCCTACGACGAGGCCTTCCGCACCCGTACCGCGACCATCTCAAGCACCACCCTCGCGCCTCTCCTGACCGAGATCGCCACGAAGGTGGGCGGAGAGGAGGCGTTCGTCCGCAGCCTGTGTGGTGCCGAGGGAGATCCCGGTATCAGCCCGGTCTCGCCGGACGGCCGCCGGGTCGCCGTCCAGGTGGACTTCCCGTCCAGCGGCGACCCGACGCACGTCGGCTGGCTGGACCTCAGCACGGGGACATTCACCGACCTCACCGACAGGTCGAACAAGAAGGGGTACGTCAAGGAGACGTTCTCCGACAAGGACCCCGGATTCGCGCCTGACGGGTCGTTCTGGTTCCGGCGCGACTCCCAGCAGTACTTCTCGGCGGACCCGAACGGCCGGCTGACCCCGCGCCGGCTCAGCCTGGCCTGTTTCAGCAACAGGGACGAGGACACCTTCTACCGCGTCGTGCGGTCGGTCGCCGTGCTGTGCCCGGGCATCGTCCACCCCTCCGGGAGGTTCGCGGCCGACCCCGGTGGCGTGGCCGTGGGGATGGCCTCGGTCCAAGGAGTCGAGCTGGACATCCTGACGAACACGGTCGACCGGTACGCCGACGCTCCCATCCACTTGCCGTTCGGCATGAAGGTCGCCGTGCGCGACGGCGGCGACCTGCGAGACTGCGACCCCGTCGCCTGGATCAACACGACCGACCTGCTCTGCGAGGGAGCGAGCAACGACTTCTACACCGTGGAGATCGACCCCAAGACCGCCCGGGACGACCTCGAGTACGTGCAGTCCACCGAGGTGAGGGTGAAGGCCGAGATCGCCCCCGCCACCGAGACAGCGATCATCTCGGTGGCCGTCTCCCGGGACCGCCGCTCTCTGATCATCGCGGCCGACGAGAACAACAGCACCGCCACGGCCAAGCTGTACCGCGCCAGCCTGGTCTCCCCCTCGCAGCCCGTGGAGATCGGCCCGATCCCGGCGGAATTGCGGGAACACTTCACCCTCCTGGGCAACTACCAGCAGCCCGTACGAGCCGCCAGCAGCGTGCACTGACCGTCACTTCAGGAAGCGGACACCTGGATGGGCGGGGCTCGGCCAGCCGAAAGGGCGGGTCGCCCGGCCCTGCGAGTACAGGCCGAAGAACGCCCCGCCTAGGCCCGCTGCGTCTTCATCGAGCGGGCCGGATCGACGGTGCCGACGAAACTCGTCCGGCAGGTCGAGCTGGGAGGCGTACTGCGGGTGCAGCGCCTCCGGCCGGTAGATGCCGACCGCGTCGATGGCATGCATGGCTGACTTCGACCTGCCTGACGATCTGATCGCGGCTCAGCGCGCCTACGACGAGGCCGACGCCCGAGTCGAAGAAGTGACCGCCGAGTTGCCGTCATCGGTCGCGGCCGTGTCGGGTGAGGCTGAGTTCACCGACAAGGTTGAACAGGTCACCGAACCGGCGACCGAGATCGTCGGTCGCCCAACGGTGCAACTTGATCTGCATCCTCCGTACCGCGAAGAAGGCCGAATCAGTGTTCGGCCATCTTCCAGCGTCGGTATTCACCGTCGCATCTTCGGACATCGCACTCTTCTCCTTGCCTGACACGCTGCCGTCCTTCCCCATGTGCCGGGCTCTCCCCGGCTCGGAGTACTACGACGGCTCCGTCCCGCCCGCGCCCTTCGGCGGACATCGCGCTTATCCCCGCCCCCCTTCCTGGCTGGGAGGTCGGAGAGGAGAGAGCGCGGGGGTTCCCCATCCCGGAATGAGGGGGACGGGCGCGCACCGCCGACCAGCCCATATCCACCGGATTTGAGCTGGCGTCACATCAAGAGGCGTAACGACACCGGTTTCTCGCGTGTACCTTCTCGTCTCGCTCACCGGACCCGGCCCATCCGGTAGTGCCCGCCGACCCGACTTTGTCGAGGCTGCTCCCGCCTCCCCAGCGATTCCAGGGTTGGGCTGCCTCCAGCGTTTGCTCCGCCACCACGACGGCAGAACAACGGTGATCTTTCACCTCCGCACGGACAGATCAGCGCTTCGTGGCGCACTGGGGCTGGTGACACGTTCGTTGAACGGCGCCCGTGATGCCATGTTCCGGTCCGCAGCGGGTCCTTTGGACAACCTCGCCGGCTGATTCACTGTCGAACTGGCCGTTTCGCGGGGCACGGCGGGGCGCATCTGCGATCTATCCCGCGTAAAGAGCCGTGACGACATGCCAGAACATTGCAATCCGGGGGCGGCGGCCTCCCCGAGTCGGCACAGGGCCTCCGGTGCGGACGAATAGCGAAGTATCACGGTAAGTAACCCCTGTATCGCTCTAAATAGCGAGAGGGTAATCCGACCGCTTCCAGGCTTTGGATTTCTCTAGGTGACCGCCGAAGTTCTCGCTCACTAACGTGGAATTTCAGTTCACCGTTGAATCGGCGCCGCAGGCGATGCCGATTCGGCGCTCCGTCAGCCCGGGCATCGCCCAGGACGCAAATGCTTCACGATGGAGTCACCTGTCATGATCAAGATCAGGAACGCTCTCGTGGCCGGGGCGATGGGCGCCTCGGCCCTCATCGCGCCGGTGACGATGCCAGCCCAGCTCGCCAGTGCCGAAACCGTGGCCGGGACTCCCTCGACCACGCCCGTTCTCGCCTCGCTGGAGCACCCCTGCCGCGAGCACAAGAACCCCCAAAAGTGCTTTGAACGGTGGGGCGGCGGCGGTGGTGACGACATTGGCGGCGACGACATCACGCATCCTGGGGGTGGCGGCATCGACGACTGACACCCGGACGGCGTAGTCAAAGGCCCGTAGAACAGCCCTCCCCGGCCCGCGTCCACCAGACAGCCGGGGAAGGGCTTTCATACGGCAGGTGCTCCAAGGAAACCTTCCGCGGTGAGAAGACCGGGATGATCTCCGCGGGGTCGGTGAGACAGGGGCTCGACGTCCAGCCCGGGACTCGCCGGGAACAGATTCCTGGTCAATCTGAGTAGGGCGGGTGGGACTTGAACCCACGACCCACGGATTATGAGTTGGCTTGATCAATGCCATCTGATGCTGCGCCGTGCCGCTTTCTGTCGCTCTGACCGTGACTGCCCCTGCCGACGTGCCGGACCATGACAATGCCTGACGCGCCGTCCCCATGCACACGAGCAACCAGCGAGCACTCACACGTCCTTGACCAACGGCAACCATGGCCACTGATTCGGTTCCATTCTGAGGCCACCTTCGTCGGCATCGCCCCCCATCCGTCATCCTCAGGCCTCACCGCGCCACCGGCTCAACCGCAGCGTGGACCGCCACCTCAACCGGGCGCTCCACGCCATCGCCCTCCTCCGGTCCCGCGCCGAGCCCGGCACCCACGCCTACATCACCCACCGGATCTCCGAGGCAAGTCCCGGTCATCGCGCCGGCGCGGCCGATGCCTTGCGGTTGAGCTCCGCGACTCGTGCGATCTCCGCGCTGATGGCATCGCCGCGCGGCCAGGCCTTGACCGCAACCCCCGCCAACGCAAGGCCGCAGACGGCCCACGTCCCGACCACGACCGGCACGGACAGCGTTTCGGCCAGCGCGCCCGCGGTGAGCACGGCGACCGCGAGCGTGATCTGGATGCCTCCTTGCATGATCCCGAAAGCACGGGCCCGGAAGTCGCCAGGGAGCACGCTGACGAACAGCCCGTTCAGCGGCACGATGACCGTGTTGGCGACACCGGCACCGACCATCAGGAAGAACACCACGACCAACGGCGGCCGGACCAGCGCGGGCACAAGAAACAGAGGGGTCGCCAAGAGGAGCGGCTTGATCAGCTTCAGCCGTCGCTCCGGGCCCGTCACCCGTGTCAGGACGGCGCCGATGACATTGCCGACGGGTATGGCGGCCATCAACAGGCCCGCAGTCCGGGAATCCCCTCCCTGCTCGGCCGACCAGGCAGCGGCCAGCGCTTCCGGGACGATCACGATCGCGACGAGGCTGAACACCACGAGGGCGATCGGCCGCATGATCGAGTGCCCGAAGACCAGCCTCAGACCGTCACCGGTCTCCTTCAGGAGGGACCGACGTTGCTCCCTGAGCATTGCGGCCGGACGAGGCCGTACTCCGCGCCAGAGCAACAGCGCCGAAGCAGCGAACGTCGCCGCGTTGATCAGCAGCGCACCACGTGGGTCGACGGCGGCGATCACTCCTCCCAGCGCGTAACCCGCAACCTGCGCGGCCTGGCCCGCCATGTTCTGCAGCGAAAGGCCCAGCACGTAGCGGTCTCCGGTCAGTACCTGCGCCACCATGGCCGAACGAGCCGCCTCGAACGGCGGTGTGAGCACGCTGGCGACCGTCAGCAGGAGAAGCAGGACGGGCAACGGCGCCCAGGGCACAGCGACCAGTGCCACCAGAGCCGCTCGAGCCAGATCACAAATGATCATAACGCGTCGGTACGGGTACCGTTCCGCGAGAGCGGCGAGGACGGGGCCTCCCATCACCCAGGGCAGGTAGCTGACGGCGAAGCCCGCGGCGGACAGCAGCACGGAGCCGGTGTCGTTGAAGATCAGAACTGTTACCGCGACCTTGGCGAAGTAGTCGCCGATCCAAGACAGCACCGTCGCCGCGAACAGAGAGCGATACTCCGCGACGGCGAGGACCTCCCGGAAGGTGGCGGACCGGTCAGCCACAGGGCCTTCGGCATCCTGCTCGTCCACGAGCGCTCCGTTCCTCATGTCTCATCGCGGCACAAATAGGTGTGGTCCGGCTTTCCAGCCGGACCACGCTCACATACTGCCTGGACTAGCCCCAGCTCGGTTCACGCCGCATCCCGATCACCCCCATCCGGACGGTTGTTGTCGCACGTCGCAGCTTTGTCCGCCGCCATGACATTTCCTTGCCATCTCTTCGACAGCTGGCGCGTGCGAGGCGCCGGTAACCTCTGCGGTGTGGAGTTCAGGCTTCTGGGTGCGGTGGAGATTCACTCCGCCCGTGGCGAGGTGTTTCGCCTACGACGGCGCCAAGAACGCCTCGCCCTGGCGGTACTGCTGCTGGAGCCACAACGGGTTGTCACCGCCGAGCGACTCATCGAACTGCTGTGGGATCAGGCTCCACCGGCGACGGCCAGGTCGACGCTGCAGACCTTGATGTCCCGCGTTCGGACCACCCTGCGATCGGCAATGGGTGGCGACACCGGTGAGCCGGTGCGGCTGCTGGCCCTCGGCGGGGGCTACCGCCTGCAGATCCAGCCGGAATCGGTCGACGTGCACCGGTTCGGCATGCTGATCGATGGGGCGCGGGCGATCAAGGATCCGAACGTGCGCGCGGCCCGGCTGGCCGAGGCGCTCGCGCTGTGGCAGGGGCCGGCGCTCGCTGACGCCGCGACCGGCTCCATGCGCGAACGGTTGTGCGGCAGTCTGGAGGAGGCACGGTTCGCCGCGATCACAGACTGGATCGACGCGGAACTCGCAGCGGGCCGGCATGGCGAACTGGTCGGCGAGCTGTCCAGGCTGATCGACGAACACCCACTGCGAGAGCGGCTACACGGCCAGTTGATGATCGCCTTGTACCGGTGTGGCCGCCGTGCCGACGCCCTTGAGGCCTACCAGCGCGCCCGCCGCCTGCTGGTCGCCGAACTTGGCCTGGAGCCCGGCCAGCAGCTACGCGAACTGGAGGCGTCGATCATCACCGACACCGCGCGGACCGGCGCGGCCATCGACCAGCAGACAGCGCGTACGGCGGTGCCTGTGGTGCCGGCGCAACTCCCACCGGGCGTCGCCGATTTCGTCGGCCGTACCTCACACCTGCGCCAACTCGACGCGCTGTTAGGCCCGGAGGCCCGCGCCACGGCCACGGTGCTTGCGGTGATCACCGGGACTGCCGGTGTAGGTAAGACCAGTCTGGCAGTGCACTGGGCTCGCCGAGTCAGCGAGCGGTTTCCGGATGGACAGCTCTTCGTGGACATGCGTGGCTTCCACACCGGGCCGCCCATGTCGCCCGTCGAGGCGCTGGCTCTGTCGTTGGGTGCTTTGGGAGTGGCCGCCGAACGCATCCCGATCAGCGTGGACGCCCAGACCGCCCTGTACCGGTCGATGCTGGTGGGCCGGCGGGTGCTGGTCGTCCTGGACAATGTCGCGGACGCAGATCAGGTACGTCCACTACTGCCGGGTGATCCCGGGTGTCTGATGTTGGTGACCAGCCGAGATCGGCTCAGCGGCCTGGTGGCGTTGGACGGCGCCCACCGGCTCAAGCTCGATGTCCTGCCCGCCGCCGACGCCGTCGACGTGCTTGCTCACGCGGCAGGCGCGGACCGGGTCGGCGTCGACCGGGACAGCGCGGTCGAACTGGCGAATCTCTGCGGTCACCTGCCACTGGCTCTTCGTATCGCCGGGGCTCGCCTGGCGGACCGGCCTCACCTGGATATACGGCGGCACGTCGAGGAGTTGGCCGCGCGGGGCCCGATGAGTCAGTTGCGGGTCGACGGCGACGGCACCGCGACCGTACGCGGCGCATTCGACCTGTCGTATCAGGCCCTTCCGGCTGAGGCCGGGCAGGTGTTTCGAATGCTGGGGCTGGTGCCGGCCCCGGCCGGGCTGGCCGCCACCGCGGTGGCGGCGCTGACCGGTCTGCCGGCAGACGATGTGGCGCCGTTGATCGACGCGCTGTCCCGATTCCATCTGGCCGAGATCACCGCAGACGGCCGGCTGGTCTGCCACGATCTGCTGCTGGAGTACGCCGGGCAACTCGCCGCCGAACACGACGCGCCCGTGGAACGGAACGCCGCGATCGACCGCCTACTCCTCTTCTTCCTGCACACCACTGGCCAGGCCGCCACCGCCCTCAACGGGCTGTCCCGCCTTCGGCTGCCCGCCGACCCCCCGCCGGCCGGCGTATCCCCTGTCCAGTTCCCGAAGAGAGCCAGGCTCGGCAGTGGATCGCCATCGAGTGGCCGAACCTGATCGCGGCGCTCGACCACGCCGCCGCGTCCGGCCGGCATCGGATGGTGTGGCAACTGGCCCACGCGCTTCGCGACTTCATGCAGGTGCAGGCCCCGCTGACCCAGTGGCTGTCCGTCGCGCAGACCGGGCTCGCAGCCGCGCAGCGAGCCGACGACGTGCTCGGCGAAGCGGCGATGCGGCACAGCCTGGGGCTCCTGCGTTGGCGCACCGCCGAGTTCCAGGCGGCGATCGACGAATGCGAGACCGCAGCGGCCCTCTCGCGGCGCGCGGAGTGGCGGCAGGGAGAGTCGGTAGCCTTGTGCAACACGGGCATCGCGCTGGACCAACTCGGCCAGACCCAGCTGGCGATCCGCCGATTGGAGCAGGCGCTGGCCATCGACCGGGAGATCGGCGACGGAATCGGCGAGGCCGCCATGCTCACCAACCTGGCAGCCGCATACGAACAGATCGGCGAACTGCCACGGGCGGCCAGGCTCGGCGAGCTCGCCCTGCCGCTGCTGCGCCAGACCGGCCAGCATCAATGTGAGGCCATCGCCGGCATCAACGTCGCCATGGTCCGCCGCGAACAGGGCCGCTTCGACGACGCACTCCACGCACTCGAGGAGTCCCTGACCATCTGCCGGATCATCGGCGCGGAACACGAGGAAGCAGCCGCCCTGACCACCCTCGGCTTGGTGCACCGCGACGCCGGACGCTATCAGGATGCCACCGCGGCCCTGACCGCCAGCCTCGACATCACCCAGCGGCTGTCCGACAGCCGCCACGAGATCTTCGCCCACACCGGCCTCGCCGATGTCCAGATCCGGCAGGCTCGCCTGGCCGACGCCGCCGACCGGCTCGACCTCGCCCTGGACATCGTCGACCGCACCGGCCACCGACGCGGCAAGGTCGAGGCCCTGCTCACCCTCTCCCACCTCCACGCCACTCAGAAGGACTACGAGGGTGGCAACAAGCACGCCGCCCAGGCGTTGGACCTCGCCCGCACGTCCGGGTACACGCTCGCTACCGCGCAAGCCCACAGTCGCCTCGCCATCGGCTTGCTCGGTCTCGAAGACGTGACCGGATGCCTGGACCACTGCGAGCGCGCGCTGAGCACCCAACGACACGCCGGCCAGCGGCTGGCACAGGCCCACACCCTGCTCACCGCCGGCCACGCCTACCAGCGCCAGGGAAGAATTCTGCTGGCCAAGACCCGCTGGCGGCAGGCTCACGCCCTCTTCGACCAGATCGGCGCACCTGAGCGCGACGACACCGCCGCGCTGGCGACGTAGCAAGACTCTGCGCCTGCCGATAGTGCCATCCGCCCAGGTCATGGTCTTGCAATGCTTCTCCTGGCGTGCGCCGGCTCCCCTGGGAAGAACCGGGGGCGACATGATGATCGACCTGTGGGTGCCGAAAATGGTGTCACCCTAAGCGACCTGCGCATACTCATGGATCAGGCCGCCGAGGCGATCTCTGCGAACGAGCCGAGTGGGTGTGCCGCGTCAAAACCCATCGCATAGGGCTTGAGCTGCGCGTTCCCCCGAAACGGCTACGCTGCTCGGTGATACTCATTGATCAGCCCACCGAGCACCTTCCGGCACCTGATCCGGCCTTCCAACGGCACGATGGTCCGCTCGCCATGGTCGGGCGGGTGCTGTCGGCGGGACTGGTGCGGCCGATGACCGTTGTAATGATCGGCATACTCACCCAGCACCAACCGTAAGTGCCGTTCGTCGTAGATCAGCATCCGGTCGGCGCATTCGGCCCGGACCGTACGCACCCACCGCTCGGCATAGCAGTTCGCCTGCGGCGTTCGCGGTGGCGCCTTCACCACAATCGTGTCCTCACCTGCGAAGACCTCATCGAATGCCGTAGTGAACTTGGCGTCCCGGTCGCGGACGAGGAAGCGGAATGACGCCGCTCGCTCATCG
>NZ_JBEZDO010000033.1:0-81225 GCF_040648355.1 Nonomuraea sp. NPDC049152
AGCGAGTCCACACCGAGGCGCACGGCCTTAGCAGAGGGCTCCGGGCCCGGTATCGACACAGGCGTTCCCTCGGCCCGGACCGGCCATCACCCGCCGGGTAGCTCTCCCAACCGCGTACGGCCTCTGTGAAGGAATCGAGTTCCTGGTTGAGTAAAGACGTCGATCAGGAGGAGCTGAACCAGGGACTTGTGGTCCCTTGGAGAGTCATTAGGTTGAGTACGCGGTGACACGATCTTTGGAGTTGTTGCGATGAGGAGGGCCCGCGGGGTTCGGTGTGGATTGCGACATATACGCCGCGCTAGGGCACTGACTTGATCCGCCAGATCAGCACGGCCCCGAGCGTGGAGATGATCGCCGAAACCAGGTAGAGGCCCGAGTAGCCGCCGAAGTTGCTGATGATCACCGATGCGACCGCGGGGACGATCACGTACGGCATGCTCCCCATCAGCCCCGCGATGGCCAGGTCCCTGCCCTGGTCGTCGGCGGCGGGGAGCACCTGGGTGATCAGTGCGCCGTCGACCCCGATGTAGATGCCGTAACCCACACCGAGCACGACGGCGGTCACGATCGTCATGGTCCAGGTGGGCGACAGGGCCAGCATGATCGCGGCCGTTGCCATGATGGCCGAGCCGACGAAGACCAGGATCCTGCGCCGGCCGATCCGGTCGGAGAGCCAGCCGCTGAACACGGACAGCGCGACGACCGAGACGCCGTTGATCGCGACGACGGACAGCAGGTCGTCGGGATGGTTGACGACGTCCTGCAGGAAGTAGGGGATGTAAAGGGTGCCGATGCCGTATCCGAATCCCATCAGGAAGCGGGTGGCCAGCGCCCAGGCGTAGTCGGGGTGGCGGCCGGGGTCGATCCGATATCCGGCCAGGAAGGCCTTGAGCGAGAACGGCATGCGCCGCTCCGGGGGAAGCGGCTGGTCGGCGGCGACCGCGACGAACGGGATCACCAAAACCAGGACCGCGGCCAGTATGAGATAGCCCGCGACCGGGCCGGCGGCGAGCGCGAGCAGCAGCCCGCCGGCGATCAGCCCGGCCGCCTGCGGCACCGCGGCCCAGCCGAGCACCAGGCCACGCTGGGTGACCGGGACCTGGTCGGGGACGATCGTGTTGTACCCGGCGCCCAGCACCGACACGGCAATCGACAGCAGCAGGGCGCCGATCGCGACGCCGACCACGCTCGTCTGGACGGTCAGGAAGATGAAGGCGGCGGCACAGGCGAGCGCGCCGCCGACGATCCACGGGCGGCGGCGGCCGAACCGGCTGCCGGTGCGGTCGGACAGCGCGCCGAACAGCGGCGCGGCGACGATCCCCGCGACCGCGCTCATGATGCTGACCCAGGCGAATCCGCCGACCTTGCCCGCGGGGTCGATGTCGGCGATCTGCTGCGGCATGACGAACGTGCTCGGCGACTGCAACGCGATCTGCATGCCGAACCCGGCGACGACGTACGTGGAGATCCAGCCGGCCCCCACACGGCGTGTGGGGGTGATGAGGGGCGGAATGGACATGGCGACCTCTGCTCGATGGACGACAACGGAATGGGGCCTTCGCTCGATGCCGAGCCGACCGAGGAGGGCGGGACGGTGGGTTGTCAGTCGACGCGGGTGAGGTGGACGAACTCGCTGGTGCCGTCGAAGGGCATCAGCCCTGCGCCGACACCGTGGGTGAGCAGCACCGCGCCGTGGTGGACGTCCCCTGTGGCCTGGTCCCGATAGCGCGCTGCCGGGTCGAGACCGGTGAGCCTGAGCGGGATGGGCGTCCGGCCGAGCGCGCTCGGCTGGTATGTGAGAACGACGACCTCGCGACCGTCGGCGGAGACGTACTGCGTCGCCTCGGGGCCCAGCCGGTACTGCGCGCCGCCGTGCACCACGGGCCGGGCCCGCTTGTACTGCTCCACGAACGCGGCCGCCCAGGCAAGGTCGTCCTCGCTCCACGCCCGCAGGTCGCCGCCGACACCGAGGGCGCCCGCCATGGAGACGTGGAAGCGGTAGCGGACCCAGTGGGTGCGGGCCGTCATCGAGTTGGGGCTGTCGGTGGCCCAGGCGCCCATCGTGCAGGCCGGGTAGATCTGGCCGTAGCCGTGCTGGATGGCGACCCGCTCGGCGGCGTCGGTGTTGTCGGAGGCCCACACCTGGTCGACGCGGGCCAGCATGCCGAGGTCGACCCGTCCTCCGCCGCCCGCGCAGCCCTCGATGAACAGGCCGGGATGGTCGGCGCGGAGCCGGTCGATGATCGCGTAGACGTTCCTGACGTGGTCGATCCAGAGCCGGTCGGGATCATCGTGACCCGGCCAACCGGCCTCGCTGAACGACCGGTTCATGTCCCACTTCAGGAAGGAGATCTCGTTCTCGCCGACCAAGGCGTCCAGCCAGGCGTGGGTCCACTCGGCCACGTCGGGCCGGGCGAGGTTGAGCACCAACTGGTTACGGCTCTCCGTACGGCGCCGCCCCGGCGTGTGCAGGACCCAGTCCGGGTTCCGCCGGTAGAGGTCGCTGTCCGGATTGACGGCCTCTGGCTCGACCCAGATCCCGAAGTCCATGCCGAGCCGGCGTACCTCGTCGATCAGCGGCCCGAGCCCCTTGGGGAACCTGTCGGGGTTGGGCCACCAGTCGCCGAGCCCCGCCGCGTCGTGGGTGCGGGTACCGAACCAGGCGTCGTCCAGGACGAACGTCTCGATCCCGATCCGGGAGGCGCGGGCCGCCAGGTCGAGCTGGAGCGCCTCGTCGTAGTCGAACTCGGTGGCCTCCCATGCGTTGTAGACGACCGGCCTGACCCGGTCGGGGGCCGGCAGCACGTGCTTGCGGATGTGGTCGTGCCAGCCGCGGCTGATGGCACCGAACCCGTCCGCGCTGTAGAGGCCGGCGAAGGCCGGGGTCTCGAGTACGTCGCCGGAGGCCAGTCGCCAGGTGAGGCCCTCGTGGCCGAACCCGCCCGACCACCCGGCCCGGCCCTTCAGGTCGCGAAAGGCGGTGATCCGCCAGCTACCGCTCCAGGCCAGCGCGGCGCTCCACACCTCGCCGTGCTCCTCGGTGGCCTCCCCCGCGTCGACCATCAGCCAGGGGTTACCCGCGTGCCCGGTGATGCCGGCCCTGCTGGTGAGCGTGGTTTCGCCGCACGCGAGTGCGCCCCGCTGGAGCTGGAACTCCTTGCCCCACTCGCCGACGACGTGGCTCAGCCGGTAGCCGGGCCTGGGTGGGAGGGTCCAGGCCGCCGAGTCCAGGCGGAGGATCTCGATCGACGGGCCCTGTCCGGTGTGGCGCAGGACGACGTGCCGTTCGATCGCGTCGGAGTCCTCACGGACCCGGTAGTGAAGGGCGATCTCCAGCGGGTACCGCCGGTCGGTGAAGACGATCTCCAGGTGGCCGTCCTCGATCCGCTGACGCAGGAAACGCCACTCCACGCCGCGGGTGGCGTCGCCGTACCGGACGATCAGGGACGGCACGCCGTACCGCAGGCCGCCCTCGACGGAGAGCTCCTCGCCTCCGGGGTCGGCCTCGGTGTCGGCCAGTGCGGCGCGCAGCTCGGCGAGCCGCTTCGCCTGGTCGAGTGTGAGACGGGGACCCCAGTGGACATGCCGGGGCGCGTCATCCTCGTCCAGGCACAGGACGTAGGAGGTGGCGGGGGTGCGCAGCAGCCACAGCCGGTCGCGGGCGTCGAAGAGGATGCTCATCGGGCGTGCCGGACGGCCGTGTCCGAGGGCAGGAGATCGCCTTCGACGGAACCGCCCGCGAGCGGGGCCGCCTCGGCGAAGCTGCGCGGACGGATCTGGTAGGCGACCGCGTCCCGCCACCACTCCGGGTGTGACATCGAATCAACTCCCATATGAGCACCATCAGAACATGAGGCTTGCTCAGATTAGAGACATTTGATCGTTCACACCAGACCCGAAAATCGCACCGAGCACCTGGTACTACAGCCATGTTCTGTGATCCATGGCGGGGTGATCAGCCGGGCGGGGTTGCGTCGCGTTGCGCGAATGAGACCAGGTCTCGGGCCGATCGACAAGGTCTGCCTCCGGCGGGGCACTCCGACTCCGGGATGATCGCTGCGCAGGGCAGTCACCTGCCCCGCGTATTCGACATGGGTTGCGCGGGATGATCCGGTCGTCCTCAGCGGCCGTCATGAGCACGGCCCGCAGCAGCCGGTACGCCTTGGCCGCCATCCCGACCAAGACACCCTTAGCGAGCAGGTCGGCCCGCCACGGCCGAACGGTCGGGGTGGACAGCTTGGCGACCGCCACACCATCCAGTACCGGACTATGCGTGCTTCTTGAGCAGCCAGCAGTACAGGTCGACGGTTCGCGGTCGCAGGCCGGGACGCTGGGTGATCCACGTCTCGGAGTAGTCCTTGAGCTTGACCTTGCTGCGCTCCGGGTCGATCTACTCCCCCTTGATCATCTGAGCTTCGAGGTATGGCCATCGATACCGCTACCGTCGCGTGAAGCTCAGACGAGGTCCTACACGAGCTTGGAATAGAGGTACATGTCGCGACGTTCGCCGCCGACCTCCTGCCAACTGCGCAGTAGCCCTTCGCGGACGAAGCCCGCTCGCTCCGCCGCCTTCCACGACGGTGCGTTCCACGGTTCCACATGCAATTCCAGCCGCGGAATCCTCAGTCGCTCCAAGCCCCATGATGAGATCGCCCGCAACGCCGCACAGGCAACACCTCGGCCCCGGGCCGACCCTGCGACCCAGTAACCCACCGATGCGCGTCCATGCGGACCGGGCCACAACCCGATCTGGCCCGAAGCCCGATCACCGTCGGCATCCGCGATCGCGAATGAGTACCCGACCCCCTCGACAGCTCTACTCCACTGCCGGCGGATGAAAGCCGCGCCCTCCGTATCCGAATAGCTCGACGGCACGCTGGTGATCAGAGGAATGTACGGATCCTCAGCGGCTTCTTTGACCAACGCGACGTCATCGAGCCGCCACGGACGAAGCAAGAACCTCTCGCCAGCCGAGAGCTCCGGAACCATGAGCGAACCGTCCATGACCGCATCATGCCAGCGAGGACGATCACATCCGCATACCCATGCCTCCGGCGTGGGCACTCCGGCTCCGGGATGATCGCCGCGCCACGTGCCAGGGTCATGAGTGGCTGAGGTGGAAGCCTGATCATCCCGCCCACCATCGACCCGGGACAAGCCGAGCAGGGCGGGGCGCGTCGCGTCGCGCGACTGAGACCCGGTCGCGGGCAGATCGATAAGGTCGAGCTCATGAGCGTCGAGATTGAGATCGTGCGCGAGGCGAGTGACGATGTCGTGGCCGCGCTCAGCCGACTGTTGCCGCAGTTGTCGACAACCGCGAAAGCACTTGATCGTGAGGCTGTGGGCCGGCTGCTGGCTTTCGAATCGAACACGGTACTTGCGGCTCGCGTGCAAGGGCGGATCGTAGGAACCTTGACGCTCGTAATCTTTCCGCTGCCTTCCGGGCTTCGTGCGCGCGTCGAGGATGTTGTGGTGGACGAGGCTGCTCGCGGGCGAGGCGTCGCGGCGGCACTGACGGACAAAGCCCTCGCGCTGGCGAAAGAGGTAGGGGCTCGAACTGTCGACCTCACGTCGCGGCCATCTAGGGAGGCGGCAAATCGCCTGTATGAGCGAGCAGGGTTCCAACGGCGGGAGTCGATCGTCTACCGCTTCCTGCTGGATGGGCAAAGCGTGAACGGCGGAGCATCTTGATCGCCGGGCCATTAGCGGGCCATTAGGTCTCGTCCTGCGAGAGCCTTGCCCCATGGACGAGCACTGCTGTGAGTTGATGACCCGTCAAGTGACGTGGCGCTGCGACGATCACGAAGACCCGTTCGACTGCCTGGACGTCCTCGTAAGGTTCGACGCCAGGTTCCGGGAGTACGGACTGATCATCCATGACGGTGGGACCTCGACCATCGGCATCGCCTTCTGCCCTTGGTGCGGGAGCCGCCTGCCCGTCTCTCAGCGTGATCGCTGGTTCGAGGAACTGGAGCAGCGCGGCATCGACCCATGGGGAGCCGAGATCCCCATCGAGTACAAAGACGGGCGTTGGCTGCACTCATGACCCGCTCAGCGGAGCGATCGGCTCTCGGCACCTTTAGGGGTCGCGCAGATAGGCGCGGTTGAGGCACCCGACGGCACTGCAGGCGCAGGTATTGATGATCATGGACGGATGACGCTCTGTGATCACCGGGGGAGACCTGTGCCTGTCCTTCCATCGTGGCTGACCGAGCCGCTGTGGGACCAATTCTCGGCGCTGCTGCCTGAGCGGCCGGTGTATCACCCGGACTACCCGCTGGGCTGCCACCGCCGGCGCATCAGCGACCGGATCATCTTCGACAAGCTGCTGCAGCTCCTTCGGTTCGGCTGCTCCTACGAGGCGATCGCCGACACGACGTGCTCGGCCACCACGATCCGCAACCGCCGCGACGAGTGGATCCGGCTCGGTGTCTTCGCCAAGTTCAAGCAGATCGGCTGCTCGCCCCGGCCCTGGACCACCTGAACGACCTGGGACCTCTGCCAGAGGACATCACTGTGCACCTGGACGCCGGCTACAACTCGGACACCACCCGCGCACTGCTCGACGAACGTGACCTGCACGGCCGCATCGCGCACAAGGGCGAAAAGGCACCGATCCAAGCCAGCCAGCGGTGGCACGTGGAGCGAACCCACGCCTGGCAGAACGCCTTCCACCGCCTCGCCCGCTGCTACGAGCGCCGGACTACCGTCATCGAGACCTTCTTCGACCTCGCCGACACCATCATCACCGTGCGCAGCCTGATCCGACGCGCATGGACGACCCACCGCTGGGGCACCCGGCCACCCCGACGCCCTGATCACCCCTCCCATCCACGCAGGCTCCACCAGGGGACAAGTCCATGATCGGCTGGTGATGACCAGATACAACGGTTCCGTAGCCGCCGGACGGTCAAGGGTATGTCTGCTGCCAGCCAAGGCAGTGCAGGCGGCGCAGCGCGTCATCGAGCAACGTCCGTCCCGGCGTTTCGTCGTGCCACCACACCGACAGGCTCACCTGAAGCTGAAGGTCGAGCCCCCACATACCGTGGTTGAGAACTCGGCAGCTGATCGGAGAGGCGAGGAACGGGTATCTGGGCCCTTCTATCCAGACGGCGTTGTCGTCCTCGATGAGCGGCACCCGTACCCCTCGATGCTTGTTGTCGTAGTCATCGACGACGAGGTGGTCCTCGGTGTCACTCCGCATCGTGTCGGGAAACCGGACCCGCGCCGACCGGACATACATTTCTGTCCAGGTCAGCAGGCGCCCGCGCGGAGCGGTACAAGGCTGTCCAAGGACCTGGTCCACGACTTTGAACATCGCTGGCTCATCGATGACGTCGCTGACGAGCGACTTCTCGTCCACGTACATGGCCTCTGGCCGAACATGCGCAGGTGGGCTCGTCTGTTGCAGATACCAGTGCCAATGGGGCGGGTGATCGTCGGGATGATACATGCCGTACTCGTCCATGAAATGGGCTGTCATCCCGAACTCCAAAGGCTGGAGAAGATCACGGGACAACTCACTGATCGCGAGTACGGCTCGTCGCGCCGCCATCCGGCCTAGCCGCCCGTCGTCACCTTCGTCCACGAACTCGAGAGAAACCGTGCGCGGATCCGGGTAGATGCAGTGCTCGCTCGGTACGGCTGTCACAGTGCCATTCTCACCTGATGCAGGATCTGGTCCGGGTCGACCCGGACCAGATCGATCATCAGCGTTGTAGCAGTCGGGCAACAACGCGACGAGCGGGTCCGGCCAACGAACCGGTCAGCCAAGATGGCAACGCCAACAGAGAGGGCTCTCTACGTTCACGGAGCGTAACCACTGGATGATCGACAGGACCATGCCCGCACCAATGTCACGATGCCCACCGTGACCTATCCGCGCGTGTTCTTAGTCATCCCGTAGGCTCCAGCGTTCCGGTCGCGCCGCCGACCTCATCACTCTCATGTCTTCGACGGTCAAGTGCTCATTAGCGCCGCCCGCCGAACTCCCAGTCGTGGACCTCGATGTCGGCGTACCGGTCCAGGGTCAGGACGGCGCGTGCCGCATCCGGGTCCGGTGCCCGGACCAGCAGCGCCGTACCAAGCCAGGTGGTGCCGTCGTCGGACAGCAGCGGCCCATACGCGATCAGCTCGTCCCGGTCGGGCGGCGGGACAAGGTCGGCAGCCTGCCCGGACCCGAGGCCCAGCACCAGATACCGGTTGCCGCCGTCTCGGCCGCCGGGGAAATCCCACATGGTGCGCCCCAGCACGTTGCGCCATCGGCGCAACACCACGTCCCGGTACACACCGGCCTGGTAGTTGGGCTCTTCGAAGACGAACGCACGCGCAGTGGCGAGATCCGGCAGGTCGACGATGTGCACGCTGCCGATGGCCGTGTCGCCGCCGCGGCCGAAGGTCGGGCCACGGGCGATCATCTCCGCCGCGTACCGGTCCATGTAGGACCAGTGCTCTTCCAGCAACTCGTCGCGCAGCGCCGCGGAGTCAGGCCGATCGCGGTGATAACAGAAGAACTCCATACCGGAGTACCTACCACGGACCGCAGCGACCGCCCCCTTCTGGTCATCCGAGCCATCGGCGATCCTTCGGCCCCGGAGCCTTCACGATTCGAGGGCGCCCACACCCGGCCGTCGCACCATGAAAACGTCGATCGGGTCCTGAGCCTCCACGGTGAACCCGTGACGCTCGTACAGCCGTCGGGCGGCGCAGCCCTGCAGGACGTTCAGGCGGACGAACACGCCGTCGGCATCGATCCGCTTCAGCAGTGTCCGTAGGACAGCCGATCCGATCCCCCGGCCCTGGAGGCCCGGAGCGAGATAGAAATGCTCCAGCCACCGCCCGTCCTCTGCCGGGCGCACAGTGACGCTGCCCGCGAAGGCGCCGGCGGCCACGATGACCGACGTGTGCTGTGGGGAGAAGGAGTCCCGCAGCCGCTGCCGGACCCGATGCTCGTCGAACCGTCCCAACCGCTCCAGGTCCGGGCGCATCACCGTGGCTCGCAGCTCCGCGATCGCCTCGACGTCCGCCGCCTCTGCGGAACGCAGCTCCCACTCCATGGGGCGGCCCGACTCGATCCCGGGCGCCGCCTGGCCTGGCCGTATCCGGTCCGTCCTCGCACTCGTATCCATGGTCGGAGTATCTCAATGGCCCCCCGTGACCACGTACGCACCGATCGGGCACGCAGAGCCCCTATCGCGCACCATTACTCGTCCTGGACGCTGTCCGCCTGCCCCGACGCGGCACATGGGTCTTCCAGATGAGACGGCCGCCATGTCCGACGCGTGGTCAATCCTCGAGCGCGGCGAGGTCTTGAGGTGTCAGGCGGATACGGCTCGCCCCCATGTTCTCCTCCAGGTGCTCAAGGGAACCGGTGCCGGGGATGGCGAGCAGTGCGGGTGATCTCTCCAGCAGCCAGGCGAGTGCCACCTGCGCGGCGGTGGCCTTATGACGGGTCGTGACTTGTGCCATCCGAGTCGCGTCGATCGGGCGAGTGCCACCACCGAGCGGGAAGAACGGCACGAAGGCGATCCCGGCCTCCTCGCACTGTGTCAGAAGCTTGGCGTCGCCCTGTTCTTGCACGTGAAAACTGTTCTGCACGGCCGCTACCGGGGCGATCGCCTGCGCCTCGGCCAACTGGGCGGCATCGACGTTGCTGATGCCCAAATGCCGGATCAGCCCCTCCTCGCGCAGCTTGGCGAGGGCCTCGAACCGGGCTGCGATCGACTCACCGCCCGGGCGGGTCATGCCACCCACCCGCAGGTAGACGAGGTCGAGCCGGTCCACGCCAAGGCTGCGCAGGTTGTCCTCCACCAGGCCGCGGAGCTGGTCCGGCCCGGCCTGGCCGCTCGGAACTCCGTCGCTGTCGAGCAACGGCCCGACCTTCGTCGCGATCACCAGGTCGTCTCCGTACGGAGCAAGCGCCGTTCGGATGAGCTCGTTGGCCACCACACCGCCCCTTCGGTAGAACCACGCCGTATCGATGTGGTTGACGCCCAGTTCGACCGCACGGCGAAGCACCGCGATGCCGGTCTCCGGGTCACGGGCGGGCCCCCGGAAACTGCCGGTCGGGAGCCGCATGGCACCGAAACCGAGCCGGTGGACGGGGAGCGCCCCGCCGAGGAGGAAGCTTCCCGAGAGAGCCGCGGGGGTGGCTGAACCTGAATATGTGCTGTCCGTCGTCATGTCGGTCAGCCTCCCTCGGGTATGTACAGTGGCTCAACGCGATGGCAGCAAACTGCCATCGCCCGCATGCTGACGGGGATGATGAACCGGTGACTGCTGATCAGGTCCTCACCGTCCGCGGTGACGCGGAACTCGTCGCCCGGGCCGGTCATCTGTTCACCGGCGCTCAGCACGAGTTCGTGTGCGTGGCGCGTGACCTCAACACGTGGTCCCAGCCAGAGGCGCGACAGGCGATCAGCAATCGGATGCGCGCGGTCGGCGAAGCCGGCTTCACGGTGAACAAGCTCCTCAGCCCGACCGCCCTGGCCGACGAGGCGGCAAGAGCGCACCTCCGCCAGGTCATGGCAAAGGGTGCCCGAGTCCGGATCAGCTCGACACAGCTTCCTCACGAGACGATCATCATCGACCGGCGGGTGATGATCCTCGCCGGCCGTGACGCGCCTGGCCTCCGCGAGTTCACGGTGACTACCTCGCCTGCACTGGTCGGCGGCGTGTACGCCCTCTTCCAGGCGGCCTGGGAGACCGCCACCGACCTCGCCGCCTATCTCGGTGGAGACGTGCCTCACCTCGACGCGGACAGCCTGACGGTCCTTCGCGCCCTCGGCGCGGGACACACCGACGAGACCGCGGCCAGACAGCTCGGCCTCTCACTACGCACCTACCGGAGACGGGTCGCGGAACTGATGGCGAAGCTGGAGGCCGACTCGCGATTCCAGGCCGGGCTGCGCGTGGGCGAACTCAGACTCAACAGGTGATGCGCTTACCGGGTTCTGATCGTCGGGCTATTAACGGGCTGCCCAGCCGGCCGCTGGGGTGCTGTACGGCCGATCAAGCCATGCGCCAGGTCTTTCGAGGTTTGTTGTGCGGCCGTCCGGGGATGCCGGGGCGTTGCTGCCATGGACTGGGGCCGTTGGGCGGACGGTAGCCGACGCCCAGCGCATCCAGGCGAGCGTAGTGCGCCGCGTGCATCCGACGCTCGAAGCCATCGAAGTCGCGTTCATCGGGATCCGGCAGGTCCGACCAAGCCACTTCGGCGAACGCGACAAGCCGGGGAAATGCCTGGTAGTCCACTCGCCCGCGATTCTCGGCGATTTCGGTCCACAGATTGGCCTGAGTACCGATGACGCGGGCCGCGTGAGCCGTTCCTGCCAGCCGGGGCGGTATGGGCTCAAACCGGTAGACGTCCTCCAGCGTGTGCACCCATCCGAACGGCACGGGCTCCTCGGCATCGTGGGATTGGACGTGGTCGAGGTAGACCTCCTGCTGAGGGCACATCACCACATCATGTCCGGCCTCCGCGGCGGCGATGCCGCCCGTGTACCACCGCCAGCACGCAACAGCGGCCCCCTCCGCCAAGCCTCCCTCCAAGATCTCGTCCCAGCCGATGAGACGACGCCCACGCTCGCTGAGCCAGCGGTTGAAGTGGCGGATCAGCCAAGACTGGAGCTCGTCCTCATCCTTGAGTCCCAACTCCCTGATGCGTGCCTGCGCTGTGGGTGACTCGCGCCATTGGTCCTTGAGGCACTCGTCGCCGCCGATGTGGATGAACAGGCTGGGGAAGATCTCCAGCACCTCTTCCAGGACGCCCTCATAGAAACGCAGTACGGCGTCGGTCGGGGCGAGCACCTGGGGGCTCTTGCCCCAGTCGGTCCACACCTCCAGCGCGGTGGTGTCGACGACGTCGGTGTTTCCCAGTTCGGGATAGGCAGCGATGGCCGCCTGCGAATGACCTGGAATATCGATCTCTGGGACGACCGTGATGTGCCGCTCCTCGGCGTACGCGACGATGATATCCGCTGGAAATTTCGTCGCCGGACCGCGAGCCTAGCCATCAGCCATTTGGCCGAGACGACTACGACGCTCGAATATCCGGAAGGCGTACCCGATGACGCAGACTTCTCAACGGCAGGCCGAGCACCCCGACCGACTGGAGAGGGGACACCCCTTCCGGCAGTGGAAGACAGGGCGGATACCGGGCACCACATTCACCCTCATCGGGTACTCCCGGGCGAACGACAAAACCTTCTTCCACATACCGGAGCTGCGATGCGCCCTGGACGCCGGGTTGTGCGAAGGGCGGCAGGCCGAGACGGTCTTCTTGACGCACACGCACCATGACCACGCCAAGGATCTCGACTACCTGGCCTCCAGAGCGTCCGGCACCGACATCTACCTGCCTGCCGAGGCGCTCCCCTATGTGGAGTCGTTTCTGCGTGCGTCCGCCGAGCTGAATCACGCGGCGCCATACGATCCGGCGCTGGCCCCGGCCTATCGTCTTCACGGCGTGCGACAGGACGACGAATTCACTTTCGGCCCCCGTGGCCACCACGTCCGCGTGGTGCGATGCGAGCACAAGGTGCCCTGCGTGGGCTACGCGTTCTCTGAGAACGGCAAGGAACTGCTGCCCGAATTCCAGGACCTGCGGCGCGCCCTCGTCCGGGACGGGCGCGGCGAGGAGTTCGGCCGGATCATGGCTAAAAAACGACGAGAAGGCGTGGCGGTCGACCGGCAGGTACGCCGTCCCCTTTTCGCCTTTCTAGGCGATACACATGTGTCGGTGTTCGAGCGAAACCCCTGGCTGTTCACCTATCCGGTCATCATCACCGAGTGCACTTTTCTCCATGACAGTGAGCTGCCTCGCGCCAACCGGGTCGGGCACACGGTCTGGAGCCAGCTCAAACCCGTGATCGAGGCGCACCCGGACACGCTGTTCGTCTTGACCCACTTCAGCCTGCGCCACTCCGATCAGGAGGTGCTCTCCTTTTTTCAGCGGGAACGGCACGACAACGTCCTGGTGTGGGCACATCCGGAAAGCCATCTGCCCGAGCAGCACCAGTCCGCATCCGTTGATCTGTGACGGCGGGCCTTCATCCTGGCCGCCAGCTGACCAGGTGCGTTCCGCGGCGCCGGGCCACGGGACCAAGATCGTTCCTTGCCCCGTAGCCCTGGCCCGCTTCTTGGTCGTGCAAAGATCCTGACCGGCTACGTTCCGCGCCACCTGAATCGTCCAGGCCATCCTGGCCCCTGAGGCCGCCGCTCTGGGTGAAAGGGCTCGCTCAGCCGCACCCATCGGCTCCCCCTAGCGATCTCGACTTCGGAAGAAGCCGGCAAGAAGGCAGCCGATGATGCGGCCGGGCGTAGCCACAGGATCGTTCTCCCTGCGGCAACCGGTCCGGCGATCAGTCGCAGTGCTCCAAGTCACTCATCCAGAAGCTGTCGCCGTACGCGCCGCCCCACTGAATGCAACGGCCCTGGGCGTCGACCTTCACCGGCCCCGCGTAGTACTTGTAGTTGCCGGGGTCGACCCTGAAATACATGCCGCTGTGACGCAGCCGGGCCTCCACGTACGCGGTGTTGCCCCTGGCTCCCGTCTTCCAGGTCACCACGCAGTTGGTGGTGCCGTTGTAGAGCAGGTAGAGGGTGGCGCTGGACCCGAAGTCGTGGCTGTCGATGACGTGGTACGCGCCGCCGCCGCAGGCCTCGATGGGGGAAGACGCCGCCGCGGCGGGGCCGCTGGTGGCGAGCGTGGCGGTCAACGTGGCCACCAGGCCGAGTGCCGCCATGGCCGAGTTCTTGATCTTGCCCATGCTATGCGTGATCCTCTCGTCAACCACACGATGCCGATCCCGAATGATCAACATGTCTAAGGGGTAGACGGCGAAAACGGCGGCCATGTTGCGTGACATGGATCACGCTGAGCCCTTTTCATCCCGAGGAGCGGCCTCATTCGATGGTCTGACGATCGGGGTGGAGAGGGTGCGGGCGCGGACTACCACTGGCTTTCGGTGGAGGGCTCGGGTTCGGCGGTCGGTTCGTGGCCGAGGCCTTGCCGACACCCGCTTGGTAGGTCAGGTACCTGGGGGCGCAACGACTCGATGTCGGTTGCCACTCCGCCCGTCATTCCCCAGGGCACCGGAGTGAGAATCCAGATCATGGAGTCAGAGACCGAAGAGCTGCGGACGTGGAGCGGCCTTGCCCTGGTCATCCTGACCATGGTCTGGCTGATTGGAACCCCGTACCTGTTTCTGCAAGCGTTCTCGGAAGGGTTGCGAGCCTCGTTCGGAGGTCCTTCTGATGACGACCGCTTGATGTGGTTCCTCATCGCCGCAACTGTCGTCGGAGTCAGCGCACCCGCGCTCGCGGCTGTCGTCGCCGGGAAGACCCAAAGGGAGGGAGCCGCACTGGTGTTCGGAGTCGGTGCGGCCCTCTGTCTCACTGCCGGTCTCGCGATCATCTCCGGGAACAGTGGTGACAGCTCAGCCCCGCCTCCGGAGCCGCTACCTCCCGGCTATTGCGTCGAGCGCAGCGGCGGCGACCACGACTGCCCCGGATGGTGAATGAGGGCATGCCCCGTGACGCGGGGCGCTCACGGCGTCTTCCAACTGATTCGGGTCAGCCGCGGTTGATCTGGCGTGGGTGGCTGAAGGCTGAACTCTCGAGCGACCGTCACAGCCGGCTCGAAGCTCATCGCTGAGGCGCAGAAGGCCGCCGGGGTAGTTCCTGCGTTTCATGGCCACGGAGATCGGACGACGCCGTCCGGGTCCGGCAGCACCGCCGCCAGGGCGCCAGGCTGGTCGGCCGCAGCGCCCGGGTACACACCGCAGCGATCAGCGGCACGGGCGGCGTCCAGCCAATCCGCAAGATCATCCTCGTCCAGGACGTAGTCATGCCGAAGCGTTCCCCCGCACGATTTTCGATCAAGCACATCACGCCTGCCACCGAGGAGTTCTCGTCGAGAAGGCGGTCAGCGTGTTCGGCGATCTCTGCGAGAGAGCTGTCGGTGATCTCCACGGGGGGTCCCAGGAAAGCCGTGACGTGGGCGCGCGGTCTGAGTTCGGAGCGAACTCGGGCTACGCCGTCCCCCGGGGTGACCAAGTGCCAGCGCCACGCATCTCCCGCCCAGAGTTCCAGAAGCGGCAGTTCACCCCCGGTGCTTTCCGCCAGCCGCTCCACCTCAGCCCAGAACTTTTCATCGGCTGGTCGCTGTGATGCCGGGGTTTCCAGCTCCAGATCGTACGGCGAGGCGAACTCTTCGACGAAGAGTCCCATCTGCCGCGCCGCGTCCACCGATCGGATACAGGGAAAGCGACTGCCGACATAGAGGTAGTAATCCCAGCCGACATGAGCATAGAAGCGCTCCTCCGCTTCCAGCCGGCCCCACACTCCCTCCCCGCGCAACATCGCTCTGACCAATGCGAGCCCGGCCTCAAGGGGAACTTCATATCCGTCGTAGAGAGCATGCGCGGGAATGAACGGCATGCCCGAGGCCGCCTCTGGAGCGAAGACACCGCCCGCCGGTAGTTCAGGAGTCCGTACAGCCAGGGTGGCCACCCCGGATTCCACGGCGAAGAGCTCCACCGCTTTCACGTACGAGGCCTCAACCTGCTCGTATCGTTCGCGCGTGAGCACCTCGCCACCGAAGACGCGACCGACATCACCGACCCCGGTCCAGTCGTCCCCGGTGAAAACACCATCCGCCCGCCTCAAGCGAGGGTCGTACTTCGTCACTCTGAATCGGTGTTCGAGCACACCCCATTCTCAGCGAGCTCACGAGAGGAGAATGCCAAGGCCGTCCCCGAGCAGTTTCAGGCCGAGCACGGCGAACAGCACCGCCATGATGGCGGTGTTGTGCCGGGCGGCCCAGCCCCTCCAGTTGCCGAGCATGGCCTTGGCCCGTTCTCCCATGATCAGGAAGACGCCGAGGGGCACCAGGAGCCCCAGGGAGGCGATGATCACGAACAGCGCCAGCGTCGCGACCTTCTGCCCGGGCGGAATGGTGGTCGCGCTGATCGAGGCGCCCGCGGCGATGGTCAGCGGGGCGTTCTTGAGATTGGCCGCCGACAGCACCACCCCGAGCCCGAGAACCTTCGCCGGCGAGAAGCGGTCGATCGCCGACATCCATTTCGGCAGGTCCGCCTCCGCGCCCGCAGGGGGTCGCCGGTGCCACTGTCGCGCGCCGAGCAGGACGAGCAGCACGCCGAGCCCGAGCTTGAGCCCGCCCACCCACGCGGCGGGCTTCGACGGGGTCGAACCGGCGGCGGGCCCGCCGATCGCCAGCATCACCGCGCCCAGCGCGAAGAGCCCGACGAGCCAGCCCAGGGTGAACAGCAGTCCGTTCGCGCGTCCGCTCGGCGTACCCAGGATGATGATGATGGCGATGATCGGGAGCGGGCTGATCGCCACCCCGGCCGCGAGTCCCAGCACATCACCGAGGGCTGTCCCCATGGCGTCCTCCAACGACGATCAGAGACGATCTCGCTGACCAGGCGCTCGACCTCAGACTCGCGCGCTCGCAGCACGTCGCGCCGGTGACCAAGGCACCCGGGAGCCCTCCCACCCCCATCATTCCACCTGGACGGCGCCTGACCGTCTGAGTCTCCTCGGTGGGCAGTCGCGGGAAGGTCAAGGGAATGCGGTCGACGGCGGGCCTGCTTCAGGAATGGCTGCTGACTGCGCCATAGGCGCGGGCGTCATCTTCCGGGCGCATGCTGACCGGCCTAAACTCTGGTGCTAGTCCTGTCCGGCAGCCGCCACATGACGACTGCGAGAGCGGCACCAGGGCTTGGCGAGCGGCCCGGCGTGCGTGGCCGCCGCCAGCTTGTTGACCTCGTGAATCCTGTGTGCGCGCTCTCGGCGGCCGGTTCGCGGACAGGCCGTCGTACGGCACGGCTCGCAGACCGCAGAAGGAACGGTCGAGCCCATGTCATCACGGTTCATTCCTTACACGCCCGATGTGGAAGCCATCGATCCCGACTTCGACAAGAAGTTGCAGACGGTGATCGGCAGGACCGAGCAGTACATCGCTGGATCGGTCGCGTCCGAAGGCACGGGTTTCGCCGTTCGCGACGCGCACGCCAAGGGATACGGGCTGGTCAAGGGGGAGGTCGAGATCCTCGACCGGCTCCCCTCCGAGTACGCGCAGGGCATCTATGCCACACCGGGCAGGCATGGCGCGCTGGTGCGCTTCTCCAACGGTTCGCCGCATGCCGGAGCCGACGCGCGGCTGGGGCGGGCGACCGGCCTGGCGCTGAAGATGTTCGACGTCGCCGGTCCGACCCTGCTGGAGGACGAACCCGACAGCCGTACCTTCGACTACAACCTCATCAATGCGCCGATCTTCTTCTGCAACACCGTGGATCACTATCTGTTCATCCAGGAGCTGTTCCTCGACGCGCCGCGCTACTTCGCTCAGGGCGCGCCCGGTCGCCATCGCTTCTACAGCGAGTTCGTCACCGGGAAGGGGACGCTGGAGCAGGACGAGTGGGCGTGGGATGAGCTCCTGGCCTTCCTCAAGGTGCAGCAGCGGGCGTTGGTCAACGTGCTGTTGTCGGCGTACTTCACGATGGGCGCGGTACGGCACGGCGACTACATCGCCAAGGTGCGCCTCGCCCCTGACCCCGCCTGCGCCGCCGCGGTGGTCCACCGCGACATCGACGTCACCTCGGCCGAGGAGGTGTTCCGGCCGGCACTGGTAGCCGAGCTGAGGGACCGGCCGTACGCGTTCGACATCCAGGTCCAACTCTGCGCGGACCTGAACCGCATGCCCGTCGATGACCTCACCGTCGAGTGGCCGGAGACGCTGTCCCCCTTCGTCACGGTGGCCAGGCTCACCTTCCCGCAGCAGGACATCTCCGGCACGGAGACCATCGCGAAGATGGACGCGCTGTCCTTCACCCCATGGCGGGTGCCGGCCGCGCACGCGCCCCTCGGGGAGATCATGCGCGCGCGCAAGGAGGTCTACCGCCGCTCCTCCATCCAGCGGCACCGGCTCAACGCCCAAGAACGCCAGGAGCCCCGCAGCGCCGACGAGGTGCTGCCGTAGAAGATCGGACTCCACGGATACGCGAGGCGGTGCGATGACGGACAACAGCGAGAGCAAGGCCCAGGTCCTGGAGCTGGAGGACATCCAGGGCACCCTGCTGCGGCAGCGGCCGTGGCCGTACACGGGCTCCTACTTCCTGCTGCGCATCGACGACGCGGCCGACGGCCGGAAGATGTTGCGGCAGCTGGCGCCGCAGGTGGCCTCGGCCGAGCGATGGTGGGACCCGCCCAACCGCGCGTGGTTCAGCGTCGCGTTGAGCCATGCGGGGCTACGCGCCCTCGGCGTACCGCAGGCATCGCTGGACAGCTTCCCTCCGGAGTTCCGCGAGGGGATGGCCGCGCGTGCGGCGCGGCTCGGCGATGTCGGCGAGAGCGGCCCCGAGCACTGGGACCCGCCGCTGGGCACCAGTGACGTGCACGTCGCGCTGTCGGTGTTCGCGCCGGACGAGGCCGGACTGCGGTCCGTGCTGGACGGCGCCCGCGAGGCGTTGAACGGCCTGCCCGGGGTCTCGGTGATCTACCGGCTCGACGCCGACCAGCTGCCCACCGGCCGCACCCATCTGGGGTTCGTGGACGGCATCGGCGAGCCAGACATCGAAGGCGCCGGGGTGGCCAGCATTCTCCAGACGCAGACGGGTGGCGACCACTACGGCTACCTGCCGGGGTTCGGCCCCACCATCAAGGCCGGCGAGTTCCTTCTCGGCTACGTCAACGAGCTCGGGCGGGTCGGGCCGATGCCCCAGCCCGACATTCTCGGCCGCAATGGGACTTATGTGGCATTCCGCAAGCTGCACATGCGGGTGGCCGCCTTCCGCAGGTACCTGAAGGACAACGCCTCCTCACCCGAGGAGGAGGAACTTCTCGCGGCGAAGATGGTCGGCCGCTGGCGCAGCGGGGCGCCCCTCGCGCTGGCCCCCGAGCACGACGACTCCGATCTGGCGGCGGATCCGCAACGGGCCAACGACTTCGCCTACCGGCAGGAGGATCCCCGCGGTCTGCGCTGCCCGCTCGGCTCTCACATCCGCCGCATGAACCCGCGCGATGCCCTGTCGGACACGTTCGTGGACATCAAGCTTCACCGCGCCCTGCGCCGCGGCGCCACCTACGGGCCCATGCTCCCGGAAGGACAACTGGAGGACGACGGCGCCGATCGCGGCATCGTGTTCATCTTCATGGGCGCCGACCTGGTGCGGCAGTTCGAGTTCATCAAGACCCAGTGGGCCAACGACGGGGACTTTGTCGGCCTCGGCACCGAGAAGGACCCCGTCATCGGGGACAACGATGCCACCGGCACCTTCACGATCCCTCAGCGGCCCGTCCGTAGGCGGCTGCGGGAACTTCCCCGCTTCGCGGTCACCAAGGGGGGTGAATACCTGTTCATGCCCGGGATCCGGGCGCTGAACTGGCTCGCCGAACTCGACGCGTGAGCCGCCGTTCGGGCGACAACTGCGTCGCCGTCAACGGCCTGGCGGAGCGCACAGGCTCACCCGGCCCAGAAAGGGAAACCATCATGACCGCGAACGCGGAAAAGCCGAGCCGCCCGGGCTTGAAGTCCGGCCGGACAAACGAGTTCACCCTCTTCTTCAACGTCAAGCCCGGTCACGGACAGCAGATCCGGGAGATCTTCCAGCAGCCGGGATTCGAGGAGAAGAGGAAGGAGATGAGCACGCGCATCGGCACCCTGCACGACGCGCGGTGGGTGCTGTTCGATGACGACACGCGGCTGCTGTTCGCCACGAACTTCGACGGCGACTGGGACGCGTACATCGACGACTTCGCCGCCCAGATTCCCGACATCTTCGACACCATCCTGCAGCACACCGAGGACTACCCGGGCATCCACGACCCCAACATCAAGGACCTCATCGTCGCTCATCAGGAGACGGCGTGCTCGTACTTCCGCACGATCCCGGACGCGACGGTGAAGGACCTTCAGAAGGCGGTGCGCGTGCAGGAAGCGTTCCAGCGCCTCCTCGACGAGGCCGGCTGATCGCCCGCCTCCCGATCACGCGCGCGGCGTTACCGGACGATTCCCGCGCGCCAGTGAGCTGTCGCGGATCCATGCCCGGGAGTGTAGGGAGGCCAGCGCACTACCGATTCCCTGGCCCTGGCGAGAGGGTGTCGAGGGTCGACCACAGTCGCTCACGAATAGCACCCTTCGCAGGTCAGCTACCTGACGAGGCCTGATCTCCGCAATCCCCAAGCTGACAACGCGGGTTCGATGCCCGTCACCCGCTCCAAGATCCCTCAGGCGAGCACTTCGGGCAGTAGTGTGAACGCCGACACGTGTTGTGGGCGGATCAGCGTGAAGTCACGGCGATCGATCGTGGCGATCTGCGTGACGCCCAGACGCTCAGCGATGGCGACTACAGACACATCAGCCGGGTCGAGGCGGGCATCCTTGTGGCGCCGGACGAGTTCGGCCATACGTCGTACGTCGGCAGGCAGCAGATCGACAAGCTCGAACTCTTCGGTCACTGAATCGAGAAACTGCGCATGTACGGCAGGCCCCATGTGCCTGTTGATCGTCCAGCCAGCTTCGATCAGGATCGTCGAGGGCAGCAGCAAGGGCCCCTCCAGTTCCTCCAGAAGTCGCACGCACGAGGCATGGTGTTTGTCATCTCGATCGACGACGGCAATCAAGGGGCCGGTGTCCAGGAGCGTGGCGGTCACACTGACCGATTGAACCGCTCCGACAGTAGATCTTCGACCCGTTCCGACAGATCACCCTCGCCCGACGCGCCGATTCCCGCGATGGAGAGCCGGCGACGTCGAGTCGGCTGGGGCGACTCTTCGTCCACCGCTTCAGCCAACTCCGGATCTGTCTTCACCAAACGCAAAAGGCGACGCGCCTGGTCCGGCGAAAGCCTGTCCACCAGGTGATGAAGCTCCTCATACGCGTGTCCAGCGCTCATACCGAGGAGTTTACGCAAGCAGTTTCGCAGGCGACAGCGAAGCCCAGGCACTCGACCGGTTCGACGGCAGATCGACCGCCTCAGCGATGTGGAGAGATCTTGTGCCAGATCCGCGCCTGAACAGGCGGGGAACCAGGGTCATTCGCGCCGCCAGGTTGGGGCGGGTAGACCATCGGCTCGGCGCTGGCGGGTCGGGCCTCGTAGTCTCAAAACGAGATTGCGCGGCGCGCCACACACCCCGTGAGGAAAGCAGTCATCCGTTCCAACGCCAAGGCCCAGGTGGGGAACATGATCCCAACCCGGGCCTTGATCCTTCGGACCCAGGAACGTCCAGGTCGGCCGGCTCGGGCCGACCTGGACGTCATGGTCAGACGAGGTCGAACCGGTCGAGGTTCATCACCTTGTCCCACGCCGCGACGAAGTCGTTCACGAACTTCTCCTTCGCGTCGTCGCTCGCGTAGACCTCGGCGAGCGCGCGCAGCTCGGAGTTCGACCCGAAGACCAGGTCTGCACGGCTGCCGGTCCACTTGACCTCGCCCGTGGCGGCGTCGCGACCCTCGAACGTGTTCGCGTCCTCGGACGTCGCCTTCCACGTCGTGCCCAGGTCGAGCAGGTTGACGAAGAAGTCGTTGGTCAGAGAGCCGGGAGTCGTGGTGAGGACGCCGAGCGACGACTGCTGGTAGTTCGCGCCCAGGACGCGGAGGCCACCGACCAGGACCGTCAGCTCGGGGGCGCTGAGGGTCAGCAGGTTCGCCCGGTCGATCAGCAGGTACTCGGCCGGCAGCCGGTTGCCCTTCCCGAGGTAGTTGCGGAAACCGTCGGCGGTCGGCTCGAGCGCGGCGAAGGACTCCACGTCGGTCTGCTCCTGCGACGCGTCCGCGCGACCCGGCGCGAAGGGGACCTTGACGTCGAAGCCGGCGTCCTTGGCGGCCTGCTCGACGGCCGTACCGCCGGCGAGCACGATCAGGTCGGCGAGCGAGACCTGCTTGCCGCCGGTCTGGGCGGCGTTGAAGGTCTGCTGGATGCCTTCCAGGGTCCGCAGCACCGTCGCGAGCTGGTCGGGGTCGTTGACCTCCCACCCGCTCTGCGGCTCGAGACGGATGCGGGCACCGTTGGCACCGCCGCGCTTGTCGCTGCCGCGGAAGGACGAGGCCGACGCCCACGCGGTGGACACGAGCTGGGACACCGACAGCCCCGAGGCCAGGATCTGACCCTTGAGGGAGGCGATGTCCTCAGCGTCGACGAGCTCGTGCGTCACCGCGGGGAGGGGGTCCTGCCACAGCAGCGTCTCGGCCGGGACCTCCGGGCCGAGGTAGCGCGCGATCGGGCCCATGTCGCGGTGGGTCAGCTTGTACCACGCCCGGGCGAAGGCGTCCGCGAGCTCGTCGGGGTTCTCGAGCCAGCGTCGCGTGATCTGCTCGTAGACCGGGTCGACGCGGAGCGAGAGGTCGGTCGTCAGCATCGTCGGGGCGTGGCTCTTCGACGGGTCGTGGGCGTCGGGGACGGTACCCGCCCCCGCGCCGCCCTTCGGCCTCCACTGGTGTGCGCCGGCGGGGCTCTTGAACAGCTCCCACTCGTAGCCGTACAGGATCTCGAGGAAGCTGTTGTCCCACGTCAGCGGGGTGTTCGTCCAGATACCCTCGAGGCCGCTGGTGATCGCGTCGGCGCCCTTGCCGGTGCCGAAGGTGTTCTTCCAGCCGAAACCCTGGTCCTCGATCGGGGCAGCCTCGGGGTCGGCGCCGACGTGGTCCGCCGGGCCCGCGCCGTGGGTCTTGCCGAAGGTGTGACCGCCCACGATCAGGGCGGCGGTCTCCTCGTCGTTCATCGCCATCCGGCGGAACGTCTCACGGATGTCGCGGGCCGCGGCGAGCGGGTCCGGGTTGCCGTTCGGGCCCTCCGGGTTGACGTAGATGAGGCCCATCTGGACCGCGCCGAGGGGGTTCTCGAGCTCCCGGTCGCCGGTGTAGCGCTCGTCACCGAGCCAGGTGGTCTCGGGACCCCAGTAGACGTCCTCGTCGGCCTCCCAGACGTCCGCACGACCGCCGGCGAAGCCGAAGGTCTTGAAGCCCATCGACTCCAGGGCGACGTTGCCGGTGAGGATCATGAGGTCGGCCCACGAGAGCTTCTTGCCGTACTTCTTCTTGACCGGCCACAGCAGGCGGCGGGCCTTGTCGAGGTTCCCGTTGTCGGGCCAGCTGTTGAGAGGGGCGAAGCGCTGCTGGCCTGCGCCGGCGCCGCCGCGGCCGTCGCTGATCCGGTACGTGCCCGCGCTGTGCCACGCCATGCGGATCATGAACGGGCCGTAGTGGCCGAAGTCGGCCGGCCACCAGTCCTGCGAGGTCGTCAGCACCTCCGCGATGTCCCGCTTCACGGCCGCGAGGTCGAGGCTCTTGAACGCCTCGGCGTAGTCGAACTCCTCGCCGAGAGGGTTGGCCACGGCGGGGTTCTTGGCGAGGATCCTCAGGTTGAGCCGCTCCGGCCACCACTGGCGGTTGCCGCCGCCCTGAGTGGGGTGAGGGGCGCGCTCGTGGGCGACCGGGCAGCCACCTCCGCCCTCCGTCTTCGCGTCTGTGACGATTGCGTCGTGGTTCTCAGACATGGGAATCCTTCCGGACCAATCGGTCTCTGTGCTCAGGAACTGCGGGTAGTGGAACAGTCGGGGCACAGGCCCCAGTAGACGACCTCGGCCTCGTCGACCGAGAAGCCGTTGTCGTCGGAAGCTGTCAGGCAGGGCGCATGGCCGACCGCACAGTCGACGTCAGCGACGGCACCGCACGACCGGCACACGACGTGGTGGTGGTTGTCCCCGACGCGTCCCTCGAACAGGGCCGGGCTGCCGGCCGGTTCGATACGGCGTACGAGTCCCGCCGCGGTGAGGGCGTGAAGTGCCTCATACACGGCTTGCAGGGAGATATGGCCTACGCGATCGCGCACCCCGGAGGCGATCGCCTCGACGCCAAGGTGGTCACCGCCCCGCACGGTCTCGAGGAGCGCGACACGGGCGGCCGTCACACGCAGGCCGGCACCGCGCAGCTCCTCGGGGATGGTCGGGGTCCTGGATGCGGTCATGACGCCAACCTACCGTCATAAACACGAACGATACAAGAGAACGAATGACCCAACTCTACCGGCATGTCGGCGACGTTTGCGCAGTTGGGGCGGCACGTGCCGTCCGGATGAGCCGGCTCATGGACCCCGGGACCGTGTCCGGCGCGAGTCCTGATCGCCGCGCCGGAACCGGCAGCGATCACCCGCCGTGGCGGCCGGCCCCCGTCGACCGCCACCTCAGCCAGACCGTCCCGCCACTGGGTTGACCTGACTTTCGACAGGGGTGCTCGTTGACGATCGACGGATGATCCACCCGGCTCGGCCTCGGCAAGCTCTCTGCCATGAACACCTTCTTTCCCGGACGGTGGATCGGCGGCGGGACGCTCGTCTTGGGGCCGGTGGTGCTGTGCGCCGGATTCCTGCTGCGTTACGTGAGCTCGGTCACCGCCCTCACCCCTCAGCAGCAGGTGTGGGCCGAGGCGCAGCCGTTCGCCGCCTACGGCCAGCTCCTCGCCTACACCTCAGACCCCGCCCTGCTCACCCTCGCCTACGCCGTATTCGCGCTGGGGGCGGTGCTGCTCTTCCCTGCCTTCATCGCCCTGGCGCAACAGGTGGGAGGTTCCCTCGCCTTCTGGGGCGGCACTCTGCTGGTCGCCGGGCTCTTCGCCCGCCTGTACTTCGCCGGTGCCGACCAGACCGCCTTCCAGCTCACCGAGGTCGTCGGGCTGGACCAGGCGACGAACGCGATCATGAAGGAGTACGTCGACATCTCCTACGGGCCGTGGCGGGTACCGGTCTGGGCCTCGGTAGGACAGTACGCGGGCTCGCTCCTGCTGGCTGTCGCCGCCTGGCGATCGGGCCTGTTCGGCACCGCACGCGCCTTGATGCTGCTGCTGGCGGGAGGCACCTGGATGGGCGTGCTGAAGGGCGCCGAGATTCCCGATGTGCTGCTCACCGCCCTGCTCTGCGTGGCCCTGGTCCCGCTGGGCGCGCAGATGCTGCGTGAGCGGCTGCCGACCCCGACCGACCGGTCGAAGGTGCTGAGCTGGTGAGCGGAGGCGGGAGCAGAGGCAGGGCGTGGAGCCGTTGGTGGCTTCACGCCCGGCCGACGGCGGGTCGATGGGGAGGGGGCGGTCAGCGGGTGGCGAGCGCGTCGAGCGTGCGCAGCGCCTGCTCGGGCAGCTCGACGGCGGCCGACGCGATGTTCTCGCGCAGGTGCGCGACCGAAGAGGTGCCGGGGATGAGCAGGATGGTCGGGGAGCGGTGGAGCAGCCAGGCCAGCGCCGCCTGCCAGGCCGTGATGCCCAGGTCGCGGGCGACCTCGTCCAGGGCTTCGGCCTGGAGCGGGCGGAAGCCCCCCAACGGGTAGAACGGCACGTAGGCGATGCCCTGCTCGGCGCACCAGTCGACGAGTGCGTCGTCCTTCCGAGAGGCGACGTTGTAAAAGTTCTGCACGGTGACCACCGGGGCGATCTCCTCGGCCGCCCTGACCTGCTCGGCGCTGACGTTGCTGACCCCCAGGTGCCGGATCAGGCCCTGCTCGCGTAGTTCGGCGAGCACGGTGAAGGGCTCGACGATGTCGGCGGCGGCCAGGGTGTCGGTCATCCGCAGGTTGACCAGGTCCAGCACCGGCACGTCCAGGCGCTTGAGGTTGTCGTGGACGGCCTGGACCAGCTCGTCGCGTGACAGGGCGGCGGGCCAGGCGCGGTCGGGGGTACGGCGGGCGCCGACCTTGGTGGCGATGCGCAGGTCCTCGGGGTAGGGGTGCAGGGCCTCACGAACGAGGTCGTTGACGACGTGCGGGCCGTAGTAGTCACTGGTGTCGATGTGAGTGATCCCCGCCTCGACGGCGGCGCGCAGGACGGCGAGGGCCGCGTCCCGGTCGCGCGGCGGCCCCCAGACCTTCGGGCCCGCCAACTGCATCGCGCCGTAGCCGATCCGGGTGAGGGCCAGGTCGTCGGCCAGGCGCAGCACGCCCCCTGGAAGCTCGGCGGCCGCGTTCTTCATGACCGTGTGTTCGTATTCCGTGTGCACCGTTCAAGAATCCGCCTAAGGCGTAGATCCATGCATCAGGCGCATGACCTATTCAGCCGCAGAGTCGTCGGGCCAGCGGGCGAAGATCAGGAGTACTGGCGACGGTGGTGGTCACGTCGAGCACCCGGCCGCGCACCTGGGAGTGGCGCGGGTGGTCCGGGTGGGAGATGGCGACGGACCCGTTCGATGTTCCTCGTCTTCACCAGACCATGCGAGAGGTTCACCAGATCATGCGAAAGACACCGCTCGCTACGCGGCACGTGAGGCTTTCACCCTCACGCCTGGAGCGACGTGGACCCGAGATCCTCCGCGTGATCGCCGGGCCTGAGCAGGAGGCTCGTCGGAGCCGCCCTCGTTCTCCGGGCTTGGCTGGACACGGCACAGCCAACCAGCCCGTCATCGGGGTGCCGCTGAGGTCTCAGAGCTTGAAGAGCCTGGGGTACGGCGCGACGATACGAAGCTTCTCCGCGCCGAAATCGACGATCACGGCGACATCTTCCTCGACACCGATGACGGACCCGAGGCCGTACTTGTCATGGCTCACCCAGTCCTGCAGTTCGAACCGCTCTACAGGGGGCAAGGGGGCAGCAGGGACGTTGAAGGGACTTCCAGGCAGGGGACGCCGGACCGCGGCTCTTGTGGGCTTCATTGTCACTAGTATGCGCCCGTTGGGCCGATGGTGGAGATATTCTCCCCAACCGATCACAGGAGACTTGCGCCGGTGTCCGCCCGCGGTCTGCGCACCACCCGTCCGCCGACGCTTTCGTCGATCTTGCCCAGATGCGCGTCCCGTCGGAAGACCTTTCCCAGGTGGCGTCCCACAGGGAGATCTTTCCCACGTGCGCGCCCCGCGGGAGGGGGTCGGCCACACGCGCCCGTGGCCGACTGCCGCGTCAAGCCATCGCTACAGGTCGGTAGCTATGATCTTTTCGATGTTCCGTTCGGCGAGCGCCGTGATGGTGACGAACGGGTTGACACTGGTGTTGCCGGGGATCAGCGAGCCGTCGATGACGTACAGGCCCGGGTAGCCGGGGAGGCGGCCGTAGTTGTCGGTGGCCTTGTTCAGAACGGCGCCGCCGAGCGGGTGGTAGGTGAGGTGGTCGCCCCAGATCTTGTAGACGCCGAAGAGGTCGGTCCGGTAGATCGTCCCCTCCTTCGCGTTGATCTTGTCGAAGATCGTCTTGGCCATGTCGATGGACGGCTGCTTCCAGGCGGTCTGCCAGTTCAGATCGACCTGGCCCGTCGCGGCGTTCCAGGAGAACTGGGCGCGGTTCGGGTTCTTGGTGATCGACAGATAGAACGAGGCGTAGGTCTCGATCCCGGTGGGCAGCGGTGCGACCTCGGCGAACGCGCCGCCTGCGGCCCAGTTGTCGATGCCGGAGCACGGAATGGTCGACTGGAGCTTGCCTGTCGGGTCCCACAGGTGGTTGGCGCGGCCGCACATGACGTTGCCGTTGTCGCCCCAGCCCTTGCCGACCTCGTCGTTCAGGTTGGGCAGTGCGCCGGTGGCCTTGAGCTTGACCAGCAGCTTGCTGGTGCCGACGCTGCCTGCGGCGAAGAACACCCTGTCCGCGGTCACGGTCTTGGTGGCCGTGGTGTCGCCGTTGGTGTTGATCTGGTCGATGACGACCGTGTAGCCGCCGCCGGCCGCCGGGGCGACCGAGGTGACCTTGTGCAGCGGCGAGATGGTGACCTTGCCGGTAGCCTTGGCCTGAGCGATGTAGGTCAGCTGCAGTGATTTCTTGCCGTGGTTGTTGCCGTACAGGATCTCGCCTGCCAGCGCCGACTTGGTGACGGTCCCTGCCGCCTCCTGCTTCATGTAGTCCCAGTCGTACACGTCGGGCACGAAGACGAACGGGAAGCCGGAACGCTGGGCGTGCTTGCGGCCGACCCTGGCGTACTGGTAGCAGGCGGCGGAGTCGAACCAGACCGGGTCGACGGTGTTGACCCCGAGCCCGGCGTTGGCGCGCGGGTAGTAGGTGGTGTACATCTCGTCGGCGTTCACCGACGGGAGGACGGCGCCGAAGTTCTCGCGTCTGGGTGTGACGGCCATGCCGCCGTTGACCAGCGATCCGCCTCCGACGCCGCGGCCCTGGTAGACCGTGATGCCGCTGAAGTCCTCGGCGTCCAGGATGCCGGTGTAGCGGGAGATGTCCCTGTCGATCGGGAAGCCGAGGAAGTAGTTGAGGGGCGCCTTGGTCCTGGTGCGCAGCCAGTAGGAGCGGTGGTCCGGCTGGAGCGTGTTGCAGAAGATCTTGCCGTCGGGGCCGGGGGTGTCCCAGGCCATGCCCATCTCGATCATGTGCACGTCGACGCCCGCCTGGGCGAGACGCAGAGCGGCGACGGAGCCGCCGTATCCGGTGCCGATCACGAGGGCAGGGACGTGGGCCCCGCCGGCGATCGGAGCGGCCGCGCGGGCGGCCTTCGCGTGGGCCGCGGTCGCGGGACCCGCGAGGGCCGCCATTCCCAGGATGGAACCGGTTCCAGCGATGAATCCCCGGCGCGAGACGCCTTTGGAGCCAGGCGCGCCCGAGGGGGTGTCGTTCATGCGATGTTCCTCACTCTCGACGAAATGAGAACAACTTCTCCATGTTTGCTCGCGCCTTAGGTCGCCAAAATGTGCAGGTCACAGGGCATCTATCGCTTGACGGAGGGCGATGGGCCGCTGGGCAGCACGCACACGGTGTCCAGGCCCAGCACATGGTTGAGCCGGCCGAATGCCAGCCACGAGCCGAGGCTCATGCTCAGCTCCACGATTTCGAGCTGGCTGTAGTGCGCGGTCATCCGCGCCCAGAACTCGTCGTCGAGACCGTGGTGGTCAAGGGCGTACCGCTCGGCGTACTCGGCGGCCAGACGGGTGCGGTCGTCGAAGGCGTCGGTGGTGCGCCACTCGGCCACCGCGTCGGCGAACTCCTCCTCGACCTTCTGCCCGTCCCGTTCGGTCCGCCAATCGAGGCAGAACACGCACCCGTTGATCTGCGCGATCCGCAGCCGTGCGGCCTCGAACTCGCGCAGTCCGAGGGTCGTGTGGGCGTACACCGCCAGCGAGTAGTTCGAGGCGGCGGTCCCGATGCCGGGAACCATCTCGCCCCACACGTACGCGATCGCGTCCTTGCCCTCGGGGATGTCGATGTTCATGGTCGCTTCCTTCCGAGTCTGCCGACCGCGGGACGCAGTGGGATGTCGAGCGCGTCGTAGAGCCCTGGTTTCGCGTCCACGAGCCAGTCGATGGCGCTCACCAGCCGGCCGGCCGCGGTGGCGTTCCCGCCCGCGGACCGGTTGCCGTCCTCGTCGGTGGCCTCGACCGTGACCTCGATACGCGGGCGGCCCTCGATGATCACCCGGTGTGCCCCTTCGCCGTCGGGCGGCGTCGGCCAGTCCGGGGCGCAGGACGGGTGGATGCGGGTGACGTGCTCGATGACGATGCGAGGTTCGCCCTCGACGATGCCCTGCACCTCGAACCGCACCGCGCCCTGGGTGCCGGCCTCGAACTCGCCCATCGTCCTGGTACTCACCGTGGAGTCGAGCGGGCGCCGATCCACGGTCTCGCGGATCTCGTCGAGTTCGACGCCGAGGGCCCTGGCCATGAGCCGTACCTGCCCGCCCCACACCATGGTCGGGATCGTCGGAGCGATCATCGGCGGCTCGTAGTCCATCGGCTGGCCCATGCCGACCAGGTACCGGACCGAGTCGGGCTGGTCGTAGGTGGAGTAGTCGAAGATCTCCTGGCAGCGGATGACATCGACGGTGGTGCCAAGTCCGCTGATCAGCAGCGGCAGCACGTCGTTGCCCCAGCCCGGGTCGACGCCGGAGACGAACAGCGAGCCGCCGCCGTCCGCAATGGCGGCCAGCACCGGTTCCCGCAGTTCCGGCGGGGCGTTGCGCTGGTCGTAGAGGGCGTACATCGAGGGGGTGACGACCACGGCCCCGGCTCGGATCGCCCTGATGATGTCGGCGAGGGCCTCGTCGGGGCGGATGTCGCCGGACGCCGCGTACACCACGGCGCGGGGGCCGGCGGCCAGCACCGCGTCGATGTCGTCGGTCGCCGCGACCCCCAGATCGTAGCCGAGCCCGCCGAGATCGCCCGCGTCGCGGCCGACCTTGTCGGGGTTGTGGACGAGCACGGCGGCGAGTCTCAGCGCCGGGTGAGCCTCGACGGCACGGATGGCCGCGCGGCCGACGTTGCCGGTACCCCAGACAATCGTGGGCGTCATGGGCGGAGCGTAGCAAGCGCTTGGTTCGGTGTATAGTATCGCCGCGATCCCGGCCCAGGCCCCGTCGCACGGACGCGGCCCCGCCCGCCCTCAGGTCATCGAGAACGTCTCCAAGCCGCGCCTGAACGGCCGAGCAGGCGCGGCACGGACGCGACGAGCACGCCGACTCCGGAGGAGGCGACCAGGGCGGCGGCGAGGAGCGCGGTCGAACGCCAGGGCCAGGCGGCGCCGGAAAGACTCGACCCCGCGATCGGTACGCAGCCACCGCGTCACCGTGTCGGGAACGAACGGCTCGCCCGGCTGCGGAGCCCTCAGCCGGTAGCCCGGTACCAGCACCAGGTCGCCCGACGCGGTGGGCGGCAGGCCGCCGCATCCGGCCAGCCGGAGTCCCTTCGCCGACATCGTCTCCTCGGCGTCGGACACGAACTCGAGCCGGTATCCGGCGCCCAGATGCGCCGCGGCGTCGAAGACCTGCACGGGACCGCCGAGGTCCAGCAGGTTCACCTCCGGCAGGACCAGCACCACCACCCGGCCCGTGCCGGCCGTTCGCTCACTCACGGGTCCACGCTAGATCGCCCGCGTACGCCTGCGGGAGGGCCCCGCGGGCCGCGCACCGGACGGATCAGGCACTCGCCCGGCCCGTCCTGCGGGCCAGGAGGTAGGCCCGCTTGACCTTCTCCGTCCCGTCGGGCTCGCGCACCAACCGCGCTTCGACGACCAGCCCCACCTCGCTCAACCGCTCTTCCACCAGGTCCGGCGACTGCCAGTAGAAGTCGAGCGTCACCGCGTGGCCCAGCCACTCGGTCATGCGCGGCGGCTGGGCGCCGACCTGGAAGGCGAGCAGCAGGCGACCGCCCGGTTCCAGCACCCGGTGCAACTCGGCGAACAGCGCGGGGAGCTGCTCAGGCGGGGTGTTGATGATGGAGTACCAGGCGACGATGCCACCGAGGGCGCCGTCGGGCAGGTCCAGGTCCGTCATCGAACCCTCGTCGAACCGCAGGCCGGGAAACGTCCTGCGGGCCACCGCGACCATCGCAGGCGACAGGTCCACGCCGAAGACCGTCAAGCCGAGCGCGTCCAGGTGTGCCGTCACCCGGCCCGGACCGCACCCGAGGTCGGCGACCGGCCCTCCGCCGTCCTTCCGCACGATCTCGGCGAACGCCGCGAGCAACGCTCGGTCCCATGGCTTGGCGGCGAGCTCATCGCTGAAGTGCTCGGCGTAGTCGGCGGCGATGGTGTCGTAGCCCATCCGCGTGGCGTGCAGATAGGAGGGTTCGGTCAAAAGTGTCCTTAGATGCGCAGTTCGGGTGGGAATCCGGTCCACCGGTCGACAGGGCGACGGCCGTTCTCCGTCAGCCCGCTCTCGTCCGGCGAAGCCTCACCGTGCCGGGTCAGGTAGAGAAGGCGGGCGGTGGCCATGCCCGTCAGCCCATTCCCGGCCGGGTCATGCCCAGGCGGCCTGGGTAGGTGGCGTAGCTCTCGATGCGGACCACCGAGTGCGAGTTGGGGGCGTGGATCATCGTCTTCTTCTCGGGGTCGAGCACGATACCCACGTGGTCGGCCGTGCCGTCTCCGTTGTTGTCGAAGAAGATGAGGTCTCCGGCCTGCACGTTTCCGTCGGGGATACGCGGTCCACGCAACCACTGGTCATGGGCGACGCGGGGGATGTTCGTCCCCGCCGACTGGTAGGCGCGCAGCGTCAGCCCTGAGCAGTCGAACGAGTTGGGTCCTGTCGCACCCCAGACGTACGGGTCGCCGAGCTGCTTGAGGGCGTAGTCGACGACGGCCTGCGCGCGGGGGTTGGGGGCGAGGCTGTGGGCGTTCGGTGGCACGGCGAGCGAGGGTTTGCCGCCACCGCCACCGCCACCGCCACCGCCGTTGCCGCCGGTCGGAGCGCCGTACCCGTTGGCTCCGGACTGCGCGCCGTTCCCGTTGTAGGACGCCAGCTGGGTTGTGCCGGTGCGGGGCCGGAAGTCGGGGTCGGGGACCCAGCCCGCTCCCTTCGCTGGCACGAAATCGTGATCGCCTGGGGCGGTGATGGCGGTGAAGAACCGTACGTCGCGGAGGTGCTTGTCGATCTCGTCGGTCGCCTTGTTGACCGCCTCGACCGCCCGGCCCTTCCACCCCTTGGCTTGGTCGACGCCGTCCTTCACCTCCGCCCAGATACTGTCCATCGAGGTCGTCGTCGTGTCCGGGTCGTTGCCCTGCTTGTCCAGCCAGGCGCGCTTCTCGCGGTAGATGGCCTGGACCTCGCCCTTGGCGGTTGCCAGAGCGGTCCCCGCGGCGTCGAGCTTGCCGGCGCAGCTGGTCAGGGCGGTGCTCAGCGACGTACCGGACGCGGGGTACTTGGCCATGTGAGTGGCAAAGTTTTCGGCGGCGCTGCCGTTCCACGCGTCGTCCACCGTTTTGACGGCGCGTTTGAGAGCTCCGATCTCCGTGGTGACGTTCGCGGCCAGCGCCCGCCAGCGCGTCGAGATCTTCGAGATCTCCCCCTGGTTGCCGCTCAGCTCGTCGATGATCCGCTGGATGTCGCTGAGATAGCTGTCCCAGTCCGTCACGCTTGCTCCGTCCGGGGGACGACGGGGAGGTCGGCCTTGCGGACGTTCTCGATGACCTTGTGGACGGCCACCTCGACCTTGTCCAGGTTGTTCTCGGCGTGGCGCGTCTCGGTTTTGATCTTCGCCTCAAGGTCCTTGACGGCCTGGGTGAGCTTCCCCGAGACGTCCTCCCCCGAGACGTCGTCCTTCATGGAACCGAACAGAGAGCCGGCCGCACTGTCAGGAGCCTCGTCGGCCATGGCCTTGAACTGTTTCTCGACGCCGTTGGCCCTGCCCGCGCACTCCTCGAGTGCGTCGAAGTAGATGTCGAACCCCGCCACGGGAGCTACCCCTCCCAAGTCACACGAGTCTCAATGGCCCCGACAATCTAACACTCTTGGTCATCTTTCGGTCGGGACGTACCGATTGAGGAGCGGGGCGGATCCGGCGGCGAGGACCGGCCCCGCGCCTCATGCCCGGCGCGTGCGCGAGGACCCCGCGATGGTCAGCGGGTCACCAGGCGACCTCGAGGGTGCGCAGGCCGTACACCACGTGGAACGAGCGGAAGTCGGCGGGCGCGCCGGCCTCCCGCAGCCCTGGGAAGCGCCGGAAGAGGGCGGGGAACGCGATCCGCAGCTCCATGCGCGCCAGCGGCGCCCCCAGGCAGTGGTGCACCCCGTGGCCGAAGGCGACGTGCCCCGGCGCGCCGCGCTCGATGTCGAACCGGTCGGGGTCGGAGAGCAGCTCGGGGTCCCTGTTCGCGGACGGCAGCACGCACATCACCAGCTCTCCCGCGGGGATGCGCTGCCCGGCCAGCTCGACCTCGGTGGTGGTCAGCTTGGCCGTCCCCGAGTGGACGATGCTGAGCCAGCGCAGCAGCTCCTCCACGGCCGCGTCGATCCGCGACGGTTCCTTCCTGAGCAGTTCCAGCTGGTCGGGGTGGCGCAGCAGCGCGAGCGTGCCGAGCGACAGCATGTTGGAGGTGGTCTCGTGGCCGGCCAGCAGGAGCAGCCCGCCGATGCCGATCAGCTCGTCGGTCGTCAGGTCGTCGCCGTGCTCGCGCACCAGCATGCCGAGCAGTTCCTCGCCGGGGTCGGCCTGCGTCTTGGCGACGAGGTCGGCCATGTAGGCGCGGGACTCGAGCTGCAGCGCCACCCGTTCCTCGATGGGCGCCGACAGGTCGAGCATCCCGTTGGTGCGCCGCTGGAAGTCGGCCCTGTCGGCGTACGGCACGCCGAGCAGCTCGCAGATCACCAGCGAGGGAACAGGCAGCGCGAAGTCCGTGACGAGGTCGGCGGGCGAGCCGCGTCGCTCCATGGCGTCGAGGTGCTGGTCGACGATGTCGGTGACGCGGGGCTCCAGCCTGCGCATCCTGCGGACGGTGAACTCGGGCGTCAGCATGCGCCGCAGCCTGGTGTGCTCGGGCGGGTCGAAGGAGAGCAGGTTGCCCGCCCGCATAGCGGCGATCTGCTCGTCGCTCAGCTCGATCTGCCCTTGCGGGCGGAAGCTCGCCGTCCTGGCGTTGCTGAACCGCGCGGAGTCGCCCAGCACCTCGCGGACGTCGGTGAACCGGGTGACCATCCAGGCGTCGATGCCGAAGGGTGTGCTGACCTTCCGCACACCCTCGTCGTCGCGCAGCGCGGACAGTTCGGGGGCCGGGTCGAACCCGGCCCTGCGCATGTGGAGCGGCAACGTCACGGATTCGCTCATGTCATCTCCCGCCGGATCGACCGTGCTCCGTGACCTCCACCATAGCGATCTATCAGTGGTCCGCGGCGGCACGCTCCCGTGCCAATCTCTCCTCTCCCGAGAGGGTGTTGAGCGGCTTCTCCTTGATGAAGAGCACCGACAGCAGGGCGAGCGCGGTCAGCGGCACGCCGATGAGGAACAGGTCGGCGGTGGCCGTGGCGTACACGTCCTGGATGACGCGGACCACGGGGGCGGGCAGCTTGGAGATGTCGGGGACGGACTGGCCCTCGCCTCCCGCGCCGCCGCCGGCGGCCAGCGGGCCGAGCTTCTCCGTCATCAGCGTGGTGATGCGGTTGGCCAGCACCGCGCCGAGGGCGCTGACGCCGACCGCGCCGCCCATGCTGCGGAAGAAGGTCAGCGCGGAGGTGGTGGCGCCGAGGTCGTGGGCGGGCACGTCGTTCTGCGCGGCGAGCACCAGGTTCTGCATCAGCATGCCGACGCCGATGCCGAGCACCGCCATGTAGACCGACAGCAGCAGCGTGCTGGTCCGGCCGTCGATGGTGGAGAGCAGGCCCATGCCGGCGAGCATGACGACCCCTCCGGCCACGAGGAAGCCCTTCCACCTGCCCCACTTGGTGATGAGCTGGCCCGCGACGGTCGAGGAGACCAGCAGGCCGAACACCATGGGCAGGCTCATCAGGCCGGCGACGGTCGGCGACTTGCCGAGCGCCACTTGGAAGTACTGCGACAGGAACACCGTGCCGCCGAACATCGCGACGCCGACCAGCACGCTCGCGATGGTGGCCAGGGCGACCGTGCGGTTCCTGAACAGCGACAGCGGGATGATCGGCTCGGCGGCCCTCGACTCCACCCAGACGGCAAGCGCGAGCACGGCGACGCCCCCGGCCACGAGCCCGGCCGTCCACCAGGAGGCCCACGGGAACTGGTTGCCCGCCAGCGACGACCACACCAGCAGCGTGCAGACGCCGAGCGTGATCAGGAAGGCGCCCAGGAAGTCGACCTTGACCTCCTTGCGCACCACCGGCAGGTGGAGCGTGCGCTGGAGCAGGACGATGGCGACGATCGTGAACGGCACGCCGATCAGGAAGCACCAGCGCCAGCCGAGCCACGAGGTGTCGACGAGCAGGCCGCCGATGAGCGGCCCCGCGACGGTGCCGACGCCGAACACGGCGCCGAAGATGCCGGCGTAGCGGCCGAGCTCGCGCGGCGGGATCATGGCCGCCATCACGATCATGGAAAGCGCGCTCATGCCGCCCGCGCCGACGCCCTGCACGACGCGGCTGACGATGAGGATCTCGACGTTCGGCGTGAGGCCGGCGATCAGCGAGCCGACCACGAACAGCCCGAGCGACAGCTGGATCAGCAGCTTCTTGCTGTAGAGGTCGGCCATCTTGCCCCACAGCGGCACGGTCGCCGTCATGGCCAGCAGCTCCGCGGTGACGATCCAGGTGTAGACGGTCTGCGAGCCGTGCAGGTCGGTGATGATGCGCGGGAGGGCGTTCGCCACGACGGTCGAGGCCAGGATGGACACGAACATGCCCACCATCAGCCCGGACAACGCTTGCAGGACCTTTCGGCGGGAGGTGGTCGGGGGCGCGGCCTCGGGCTGCGCGCTGGTGGTCGTCATGCTTCCTCGGTTTCTCGACGTCCTGGGTGGTTCATGGGGTGGGGTCGGGCAGGCCGGCGGCGACCTGGGCGAACGCCTCGTCGACCAGGTCCGCGAGCTCGCCGTCGGCGGAGCTCCAGCGCAGCATGGCCACCCGGAAGGCGGTCAGCGCCACGGCGATGACGAGCTCCGGATAGCCCGCGGCGGCCGGGTGGTCACCGATCCTCTCGGCGACGACCGCGGCGAGGCCGCGTTCGGCCTCCGCTCCCATCGCGAGCAGGCGCGGCAGCAGCGACGGGTTCTGCTCGAACACCTTCAACCTGAGCAGCCACTGCTCGCGGTGCCCCTGGACGCGCTCGGCCTCGGCGAGCAGGACCGTGCGCAGGGCCTGAAGGACGGGTACGCCGGGGGGTGCGGCGGCCAGGCTCTCGCGCAGCTCGGCTTCCACGGCCGGGTCACTGCCGAGGAGCGCGTCTTCCTTGGAGGGGAAGTAGTTGAAGAACGTGCGGGAGGAGACGTCCACCGCCTCGGCGATGTCCTCGACGGTGACGCCGGCCAGTCCGCGTTCGGCGACGAGCGTGAGAGCGGCGCGCTCAAGCGCCGCGCGGGTTTCGAGCTTCTTCCTGTCGCGCCGACCGAGCTCGCCACTGCTGTCCACGATCATCACAACATCAACCATAGAGAAGAAATTTCAGGATCTGCAAACTTTCAGGATTTGAAGTGTTGGAAGTCTCAGGAGGGCGTGATACACATCTGCTTATACGTATAACCTCGACCATCGGAGGGAAGCCATGCAGTTGAAGGTCCACGAGTGGGGGCCGGCCGGAGCCGGCAAGCTCGCCATCCTCGTCCACGGCGTCATGTCCTCGGCCGGCACCTGGTGCCGCGTCGCTCCACTCCTGGTCGAGCGCGGCTACCACGTCCTGGCCCCCGACCTGCGCGGCCATGGGGACAGCGCGCACGCGGGCTCCTATCGCGGCGAGGACTTCGCCGCGGACGTGGTGGAGTCGCTCCCGGCCGGCGCCGACATCGTGATCGGCCACTCGCTCGGCGGCCGCACGCTCGCGCTCGCCGTCGACGAGCTCCGCCCGGCCAGGGCCGTCTACAGCGATCCCGCGTGGCTGCTGTCGGGCGCGAAGGCCGACGTGGAGATGATGGCCGGGTTCGCCCACGCCACCAAGACCGCGACGGCCGAGCAGATCGCCCAGGCGAACCCGCGCTGGGCGCCCGAGGACGTGGCCGCCGAGCTGGAAGGCTTCGCCGCCTGGGACCTGAAGGTGATGGAGGGCGTCGGCGCCTTCGGCGACCTCGACCTCAAGCCTCCCGCGGTCCCGTCGCTGGTCCAGGCCGCCGACCCGAGCTTCCTGGTCTCCAGGGAGTACGGCAGGCAGCTGGAGGAGCTCGGCTACCAGGTCACGTTCGTGGCGAACACGGGGCACTGCGTCCACCGCGACGACCTCGACGGCTTCATGACCTCGCTAGACGGCTGGATCTGACCGCGTATCCACGCATGAGTCCGGATGAAAATGTTATGATCTTTTTGTCATGACAATGAATCATGACTCTGCGGATTCTCGCGTGACGCTCACCGACGATCCGGCGCGGCATCACGAGGTCTACGTCGCCGCCTTCAACACCGGCGACGTGAACGCCGTCGAGCAGGCCTACGAGGACGTCGCCGTCCTCGTCCCCGCGCCCGGCCGGCCGATGACCGGCCAGGCCCGCGCCGCCGCCACCGAATACCTCCTCAGCCTGGGACTCCCGATCCAGGCCCGTCCCCGCCACGTCTACGTCGCCGACGACATCGCGCTCCTCATCGTCGACTGGACGATCCACGGCACCACGCCCGACGGCAGGGATGTTCACATGGAGGGCACCGCGACCGACGTCGCCAGACGCGGCCCCGACGGCCTCTGGCGATACGTCATCGACAACCCTTTCGGCACCGCTGCGTAATTTCTCCTTTTCGCCGTCGCCCTCGTTTCGCGAGGGCGACGGTTGTATCTCCGTAGCGGTGACTATTCGCGGTGAATTGGCTCGCTTATCGTTCGGGGCCTGCCGGGCAGCGCACAAACCCGCGAAATTGGGGGCTCCATGTCATCGCGTTTACGGCTGGCCGTGGTCGCCATTCTCATCGTCGCGTGGGTCGGAGGAGGAGCCAAAGGAGCCGCGGCGACCCTGAAAGCGGATGAACTCCAGCAGGACATAAGGACGGCCGTCTACGCGGTCAATCGGTTCTGGTCAGATCACTGGTCGGATTACTTCCCAGGGAAATACCGGCCACCGCGGGTCGTGGGCGCGTACGACGGGCGCAGCGCCAACCGGCCGGCGTGTTCGGGCTACAAGATGCAGCCGTACAACGCCTCTTACTGCATGACCCAGGACTTCATCGCCTGGGACATCAACCTCATGAGAATGAGCTACTCCTACGGCGACGGCCTCGTCTACCAGGTCATCTCGCACGAGTGGAGCCACGCCGTCCAGAACCGCATGCCGTACAGGCATCTGGCGCGGCAGATCGAGCTGCAGGCCGACTGCATGGGTGCGGCGGCACTCGCCGGGGCGTCGAGGGACGGCACGCTGGTCTGGGAGAAGGGCGACAGCCAGGAGATCGCGGCGACGCTACGGGGGCTGTCGGGCGACACCCCGTGGACGAACCCGGCGGATCACGGCAGCGCCGCCGAGCGGATCGGCGCGTTCAACACGGGCCTGCGGTCGGGCGTCTGGGCGTGCCTGGCCTAGCGCGCTCAGAAATTCACCTGGTGCTCGCCGCCGACCAGCGTGCAGTAGTGCAACACCCTGACGACCACCTTGGTGACCATGTCCGGCCGCCCTCGGCCGAACCAGACGAACCCTGCCTTGGCCATCGCCTGCAGCGCGGGGTCGTCGGAGGAGGCGACGCGGTTGACGAGCTGGGCCGCCAGCATGAAGTAGCGCTGGTCGGTGTTCAGCGCGTCCCGTGCCTCGGGGCTCGCGAACACGCCTCTCGCGTAGCGGCAGGAGTCGAGTCCCTGGACGGAACCCGGCTTGATCGGCTGGTTGGCGGCCTCGACGACAGACGTCTGCCAGGTCATGCGCGCGGGGGTGTAGCCGAGAGTCAGTTGCCAGTTGCGGAGGATGCCGTATCCGCCGGCGACCACGGCGAGCGTCGCCGTGGCGGTCGCGGCCGCCACGATCGCGCGGCGGGCGCCCCGGCGGGGTTCGGGGATCCGCGGTGGTTTCCTCGCGCGCAGGAGGCTGCCGCACCCGGCGAGCACGAGAGCGGCGTAGATCGCGTAGGCATACGTCAGCGTGGAGTAGTTGCCGATCGTCGACGCCAGCGGTGCGCCCTGCCCGAGGCAGGCGCCCGCCCGCGCCCACCCGCATTCCGCGACGGCGACGTGGACGAGGATCACCAAGGCCATCGGAACCGCCGCGCCCAGGAGCACGAGGCCCGCGTGGGCCACGGCCCATGAGCCCATGCCACGTCCGCCGGCCACGATCCCGGTCACCAGCGCGGCGAGCACGAGCAGGCCCACGGCCACGCCCATGGTCACGTAGACGGCGGCCAGGAACTGCCCCGTCCCCTGCTGCCTGCTTCCCGCCGTGAGCATGGGGTGCAGCGCGAAACCGCCTGCCGCCATGAGGACGCAGGCCACGGCCGGTGGCGCCGCGGCGCGAGCGAGGTGGGTGTGGAAGCGCCGGAGCGGGACGGGCGGGGCGCCGTCGAGGTGGAGGCGCAGGCTCCGCCCTGGAACGGGTCGCCCGCGCGTCCCTGCCGCAAGGAGGTAGCCGCAGGCCAGCGCGATGGTGAGCACGAGAGGGGAGTGCCTGGCCATGGCCACCAACGTCACCGCCAGCAGGTCCCACGTGCCGCCTGCCTGGATGATGAGCATGACGCCGCGGAACCAGAAGCCCAGCCACGGACCGATCACCAGCGCGGAGACCGCCACCGCCGCCATGGTGGTCAGGCGGGGACGGGCGGAGATGGCCAGCCATGCCGAGGAACAGGCCCTGGCCCAGGCCAGGAAGGCCAGGATGATCAGCAGGAGCACGAGGCAGTAGACGAGTCCGAGCAGCGGGTTCACGTAGGCGAAGGTCCAGATCCACAGTTCCCCACGGACCATCGTCACGTACTCGCCTGCGATGACGCCTGTGGTGAAGACGGCCGCGGCCAACCACAGACTCGTCCTCGGACCCTGCCCCGCGAGCGACTCGGTGTTCGCCCTCCAGACGGCCACGACGATGACGCCGGAGATGAGCAGCCCGAGCATGAGCCCGGGCACGAGGAGGGCGTCGCTCACCATCGCCTCGGTGTCGAGCCGCCAGTACACGTCATAGATCGGCGCCATGCCCAGGCCCGCCAGCGTCCCCGCGCTGAACAGCTCCCACTGGTCCAGGCGGAGGAGCCTGCCGGGCTCGTTCAGTACGGCCATGCGGTACCGCCGGCCGGGATGGCTGCTGAAGAAGCGGAACGGCCCCCAGTACCGCCGGTTCGACGAGGCGGCCTCGATCGCCTCGGCCATGGCTTCCGCCCGTTCTACGGTGTCGCCCGCCCTGACGTCCGCGTGGTGCTCGCGGGCACGCAGCACCGCGGTCCTGGCCAGCCACAGCACCAGGATGATCACCGCCAGCCTGGCGCACTGGAGAGGCAGCCCGCTCGGAATCCAGATCGCGGTGGCGACCAGCGCCGGCACGCAGGCCGCCAGCAGGAATGACCACCAGATCGCCACCGTGAAATGCGCGATGCCGACGTCGCGGTTGCGAATGTGCGCCAACTCGTGACGAAGGACCGCTTCGGCGACGGCAGGCGTCGTGGCTTGGGCGATGACGAGCCCCATGCTCACCACCACCGCGTGGTGTCGCGGCAAGCCGAAGGCGCGCCCCGTGACTTCTCCCCTCCCCGAGTCCACCAGCAGCCGGACGTTCTTGCCCGGAACCTCCTCCTCGACAATGGCGGTGAACCTGCGCACCAGGTCCGCGTGGGCATCGCTGCCGCTCACCTCCGCCAGGGCCATCGGGCCACGACGGAGCGCCCACAGCGGGTGAAGTGCGTAGAGCGACAGGGCGAGCAGCGCGGGGACGAGGAGCGGCACGATCACAAAGAGGGCCTCGCCCGCGGTCACTCCTGCGGTGCACTCGCCGTACCTGTCGACGAGCAGGGTCGGCTCGACCGAGCGCGCGCCGGAACGCAGCGAGGACAGGCACTCCGCGTGCCGTACGTGCTCAGGAATGTAGGCGACACGAAGCCAGACCTCGACCATGAACAGGTCGAGGTAGAGGCAGCCGGCGAATGTCGCGGCGATCAGGATGAGGAAGCGGGACGTCGTCGACGACGGCAGCACGAACGGGTTCAGCCGGCGACCTGACACCGTCTCGCCCGCCGCGGTCACCTCTCGCCCGACAGATGCCCGTAGGTCGCCTGGCGCAGGCGCAGCGCGGTGGCCTTGTCCACGCCCAGCGCGAGCGCGATGTCCTCCACCGCCTGCGCGGTCTCCTTGGCCTGGGCGGGCTCGAAGACGGGAACGACGGTCTCGGAGTCGGCGATGGGCGCGGGACGCGGCGCGAACAGCTTGTCCCAGAGACGCTCGGAGACCTGCTTCGAGGTGTGTTCGACGGCCTGGGTGAGCGTGTTGGTCACCGCGCCGGTGAGGACGGTCATCACGATGGGGGTCATGAGCGTTACCGCATCGGCGAGCGAGAAACCGAGAAGGTCGTCACCGCCACCGCGGAAAGCCCTTCGCGGATTTCTCCGAGTGGCGCGGGCGACGGCCGGAAAGTATTCCGCCTCTTTGGGGGCGACCTCGGCGACAATGGCGCGGGCCACGTCGTCCATGCGCCGAATGGATCCGTTCTCCGATTCCGCCGCCATGGTTATCCCTCACGGATGGTTGGCCAGAGTCACCGCATCGTAACCGCCTTCTCGACGAGAACACCAGAAGCCCTGTTTCCGGCCGCAATCATTTCCATTGCGCGTCAAGTCCAAAAATTGTCCGCTCTCTTTTCGGGTGAAGTGATCGCTCGTGTCCGGTTCTCGGCCGGCTCCATGGGCGGCGAGTGCACGGCGGTCGCCGGCATGCGGGGCGAGCCAGGACAATTCTCTGGTGGACATCAGACAGGGCACGGCGGCCGACGCCGAGGCGATCGCCGCGTTGCACACCAGGAGCTGGCGGACCGCCTATGCCGGGATCATCCCCGACGACTACCTGAACGGCTCGCTCGCCGACGAGCAGGCCGCCCTGTGGCGGCACAGGCTGACCGGCGGCGACCCCGGGCATCTGCTGATCGCCGACAACGGCGACGGCATGGCGGGGTTCGCCTACCTGACACCCAAGGGCGACAGGATCCTGCTGGACAACCTCCATGTCGACCCTGGACTCAAGCGCTCCGGAGTCGGCGGCGTCCTCCTGCGTCACGCGCTCGACCGCGCGGGAACGCAGGAGCTCTACCTGGAGGTCCTGAAGCGGAACACCACCGCCATCGCCTTCTACGAACGCCACGGCGGCACGAAGGCCAGGGAGTTCGTGGAGCGCTTCCCCGAGGGCTTCGAGGTGGACGTGCTGGAGTACTACTGGAGCGGGATCCGCAGCGACACCGTCCCCCGCAGGTCGAGCCACGCCTCCTGAGGCCCTCTGACCAGGCGCAGCACCACCTCCTCGCACCGGGGGCAGCGGGCGACGAGGCCGGGGCCCGCGTCGTAGACCCGCAGCGTGGCGACGGGCCCCTTCATGCCGCAGTTGGCGCATCGGCCGACGGCGGCGGTGATGTCCACGGCGAAGATCTCCCCCAGGGGTCCCGCGAGGGCGTTGCCGTCGAGGTGCATGTCAGCCTCCAAAGCGCTCGGTCCTGATCCGTCCTGGGTCGTGGCCGCGATCGAGCAGCAGGTCGGCGACGGCCTCGACGAAGCCGGTCGGCCCGCACACGAACACGTCGGGACCCGGCTCCGGCAGGTCGTCCTTGCCGATCCTGCGGCGCGGCTCGACCCGGGTGTACAGGGGGGTGACGCTGAGCCCTGGATCGGGCCGGTCCAGCTCGTCGCCGTAGTAGCGGTCGGCCGGGGTCCGGACGGAGTAGACCAGGTGGAAGGGGGCCGTGCTGCCTGCCGTACGGCGGGCCCTGATCATCGCCATCAGCGGCACGATTCCCGAGCCGCCCGCCACCAGCAGCACCGGAGTGGGGGCAGGGCGCCACACGAACCAGCCGCCCACGGGTCCGCGCAGCTCGATCTCGTCGCCGACGGCCAACTCCCCCACGAGGTACGGCGAGACCTCGCCGTCGGGCAGCCCCTCCACGGTGAGCTCGACGCCTTCAGGCGTGGCGAGGGAGTAGCTGCGCTGGGCCGTGTAGCCGTCGGGGGCGGTCAGCCGTACGTCGACGTGCTGGCCCGCCAGGTGACCTGGCCAGTCCTCCACGTCGAAGACCAGCGTGCGCGCGGTCGGGGTCTCCTCGCGCGCGGCGGCCAGCCGCGCGCGCCGCCACCTAATCACCCTCGTAGCGCTGCTCACGCCACGGGTCGCCGTAGTTGTGGTACCCGGCCGTCTCCCAGAAGCCTGGCCAGTCCTCGTTCATGAGCCTGATGCCGCGCACCCACTTGGCGGACTTCCAGAAGTACAGGTGCGGGACGACCAGCCGGGCTGGACCGCCGTGCCTGGGCTCCAGTTCCTCGCCGTCGAAGCGGTGCGCGATCCACGCCTTGCCGTCGAGCAGGTCCTCGAGCGGCAGGTTGGTGGTGTAGCCGCCGTAGGAGTAGATCAGCGCGTACTCCGCCTCGGTCTCCACGTCCTCGAAGAGCACGTCGAGGGAGACGCCCTGCCAGCTCGTGTCGAACTTCGACCACTTGGTGACGCAGTGGATGTCGACCGTGGGGGTCTCCTGCGGCAGCGCCATCAGCTCCTGCCACGTCCACCGGTGGGTCCGCCCGGTCTCGGTGTCGATGGCGAACTCCCACTGGTCCAGCGGGATCCGCGGCGTCGGCCCCGCGGAGAGGACGGGAAAGTCGTGAACCTGGTACTGGCCGGGCGGCAGGCGGCCCTGGTCGTCTCTGGGTCGGCCACGGAAACCGCGCGAAATGATCCCCATATGCTCATGTTTGCCCCATGGAGGGTCAAGCACATCGCATGAACGCGTGAGATTCAGGTGACGGCGTAGCCGGAGACCGAGGGCCAGCGGACCGTGATGACCACCGACTCCTCCTCCGCCACCCAGGAGTGGTCGACCCCGACGCCCCATACGACGTAGTCGCCCTGCCGGTCGAGCACGACGCTGCGGCCGGGGAACTCCATCCTGAACCTGCCGCTGATGAGCACCAGCAGGGCCGTGCGCTTCTCGCCGCGCACCCACTGCGCGCGCTCGTCACCCTTGGGATGGACGCCCCATTTGATCTCGACGTCCTCGCTGTGCCGTACCTCGCCTTGGGGTCTGAAGTGCCCCAGCAACCACCCACGGTCACCGATGGCGTCCACGGTGGCGTTGCCGACGTAGATGTGCTCCGTCACGAGCGGTGACGCTAACACGCCTGCGGGTAGGCTGCGCGCGTGATTCGTACAGCCACCATTCATGACGTTCCTGCCATCATCGACATGATTCGCGAACTCGCCGACTACGAGAAGTCGCTCCACGAAGTGCGCGTCACGCACGAGCAGCTCGAAAACGCCCTCTTCGGGCCAGAACCGGCGCTGCACGCGCACGTGGCCGAACAGGACGGCCGCGTGGTCGGCTACGCGCTGTGGTTCCTGAACTTCTCCACCTGGCGCGGCACCCACGGCGTCTACATGGAGGACCTGTACGTCCGCCCCGAGGCCAGAGGCGGCGGCCACGGCAAGGCGCTGATGGCCGAGCTGGCCAGGCTCTGCGTCGAGCGCGGCTACCACCGCCTTGAATGGTCGGTCCTCGACTGGAACGAGCCCACCATCGCCTTCTACAAGTCGATCGGCGCGATCCCGATGGACGAGTGGACCGTGTACAGGCTGACCGACGAGGCGCTGCGGAGACTGCCCCGATAGGGTGGCCTGACGTGCGAGACATCACTGTTTTCAGCGGCAGCGCCCACCCCGAGCTGGCCGCGGAGATCTGCGCCCACCTCGGCACCCCCCTCCACCCCGTCCGACTTCACCGGTTCGCCAACGACTGCCTCGGAGTGCAGCTACAGGCCAACTGCCGCGAACGTGACGTCTTCCTCATCCAGCCCCTCGTGCCGCCCGTGCAGGAGCATCTCGTCGAGCTGCTCCTCATGATCGACGCCGCCCGCGGCGCGTCGGCGGCCCGTACCACCGTCGTGATGCCGCACTACGCCTACGCCCGCTCGGACAAGAAGGACGCCCCGCGCATCTCCATCGGCGGCAGGCTCGTCGCCGACCTCCTGGTCGCCGCGGGAGCGGACAGGGTGCTCGCCATGACCCTGCACTCGCCGCAGGTGCACGGCTTCTTCAGCGTCCCGGTCGACCACCTGCACGCGCTGCGCGAGCTGGCCGCGCACTTCCGGGGCCACGACCTGGCCAACGCCGTCGTCGTCTCCCCCGACCTGGGCAACGCCAAGGAGGCCGCCGCCTTCGCCAGGATGCTGGGCATCGAGGTGGCGATGGGCGCCAAGCAGCGCTTCAGCGACGACAAGGTGACGATCAGCTCGGTGATCGGCGACGTCAGGGGCAAGGACATCATCGTGCTCGACGACGAGATCGCCCGCGGCACCACCGTGATCGAGCTCCTCGACCGGCTGCGCGAGCGCGAGGTCAACTCGATCAGGATCGCCTGCACGCACGGCCTGTTCTCGTCGGGTGCGGTCGAGCGCCTCAGCGACCAGCCCGACGTGCTGGAGATCGTCTGCACGAACACCGTGCCCATCCCCGAGGTGAAGCCCGACGGCAAGCTGCGGGTGCTGTCGATCGCGCCCGCGCTCGCCGAGGCGATGCGCCGCATCCACGAGGGCGAGTCGGTCTCCGCGCTGTTCGGCTGACACGCTCCACGGCCGTTCGTCCTCGTACGGCAAGCCATCCACCGCCGGCCGACCCCCTGCCGCCCCGATCCCGCCCGGCTCGGCCGGGCCGATGGGAGTCGTGCCGTCTCAGCCCAGTGCCCCCGCCAGCCTGGTGAGCCCCGCGGCGATCTGGGCGGGCGTGAGCCCCCTGACCTCCCGCTGGTAGGTGTAGACGTCGGGCGCCAGTGGGGCGAGGAGCGCGTCGACGAGCGCGTCAGCCTCCGGCACCTCACCCAGCAGCGACCGCACGTGGACGCGCCAGAACCCGTACGCGCCGGTCTCGAAGCGGGAGCGGCCCACCTCGGCCCCGAGGATCAGCGGGGCGTGCTCCTCCAGCAGGTCGACCATGGCCGCGTAGAAGGCGGCCAGCCGTTCGGGGGCGGGGGCGCCCGGGCCGAGCGGCGGTTCGCCGCGGATCAGCTTCTCCTGCAGGGCGCGCTCGTGCTCGTCGAGCAGCGCCACCGCGATCGACGCCCGGTCCGGGTAGCGGCGGTAGAGGGTGCCCCTGCCGACGCCGGCCGCCTTCGCGATGTCGTCCATGGTGACGTTCGGCGCGCCCTTGGTCCTGAACAGGTCTGCGGCGGCCTCCAGGATCCTCGCGCGGTTGCGGGCGGCGTCAGCTCGTTCCATATGGACATGGTGTCCGCTTATCGGGTAGCTTGCAAGCGGACACACTGTCCACTTAGCTGAGGAGCCTTCATGAACCTGTTGCACCTGGACGCGAGCGCCAGGCGAGCGTCCTTCTCCCGCGAGCTGTCGAAGATCTACGCCGACACGTGGCGCGCGGCCAACCCCGACGGCGGCTACGTGTACAGGGACCTGGCCGCGTCCCCCGTGCCGCACATCGGCGAGGCGTGGACGGAGCTGTGCGACTACGTGCTCGCGAACGAGATCACCGACATCGGGCGCTACGAGGAGGCCGTGCGCACACCCGCGCAGAAGCAGGCGTGGGACATCCTGGAGCCGATGCTTGCCGAGGTCGTGGCGGCGGACGTGATCCTGATCGGCACGCCGATGTACAACTTCTCGATCCCCTCGTCGTTGAAGGCGTGGCTCGACCAGATCACGTTCCCGAAGATGTCGCTCAAGGGGCGCTCGTTCGTGGTGACCAGCGCGCGCGGCGGCGCGTACGGCCCAGGGACCCCTCGCGAGCCCGTCGACCACCAGGAGCGGTACCTGCGGGACTTCTTCGAAGGGCACTTCGCGGTCACCGACGTGACGTTCATCAACGCCGAACTGGTGAACGCGTTGATCGATCCCCGGCTCGCCCACCTGCGCGAGGCGCACGTGGAGTCGGTGGAGCGGGCACGGAAGGAGGCCGCACGATGAACTGGGCCATCCTCGCGCTGGCCGGGCTGGTGGAGGTGGCGTGGTCGCAGAGCATCAAACCGACCCAGAACTTCACCCGTCCGATCCCGACGGTGATCTCCCTGGTGCTGATGTCAGCGGCGGTGTGGCTACTGTCCAAGGCGATGGACACGCTTCCTGTCGGTACGGCTTACGCGGTGTTCACGGGAATCGGCGCGGTGGGGGCGATCACGCTGGGAATCGTGCTGAACGACGACCCGTTGAGCGTCGGACGCCTGGCGGCACTGGGGCTGATCGTCGGCGGCATCGTCCTGGCCCGCGTCACCACCTGACCCGACCCTGCGGCCCCGGGACGCCCGGGGGGACGGCCCGGGGGCAGCGTCAAGCCTTCGTACCGGCTCCGGGGGACTGCTGCGGCACCCAACGGCGAACGGCATCGATCGTGGTCTCCGGGGAGGTGTTGAAACAGCACCGGATTCCGGGCGTGGTAGAAACCAGCACGTTGATCAGCCGTTCGAAGAGGAGGGTGTGCTCGGGCGCCATTCGCACACCGCCTCCGATCATGGCCACGCCGAAGGTTCCTTCGGACAGCCGGTCGCGGACGGTCTTCTCAGCCGCGTCCGGGTCGGCATCGACCAGGCAAGGCTCCGCGTCGAAGCCGGCCGCCCGCACAGCCGCGAAACTCTGCTCGATCCGAGCGGCAAGCGTCGCTTCATCCAGGCCCGGATGGCTGCTGAGGTCCACCGCGCTCGCGTGCAGCCCGATCATCAGGATCTTCGTCATTTCATCGCTCCTGTCGAAAGACGACGGTGTGGGCCGCTCAATCCGCTGCTCGCCCTCCGAGCGCGTACTCGACCGAGTGCGAGGCTCCGGCCGAGCACGCGCCCGAGATGGATCAGCGCTGCGCCTCAAGCTCGGCGTGAACGCCCAGGACAGCTTGACCGGCCGGGCCGACCCAGTTGTCGGCGAGCTCGGCCAGCAGCGGGCGAGTGGTGTTGAGTACGGCGCCGGCGCGTTCCATGCGGCGCAGCGCCATCTCGTCGCTGACCGGGCTGAGTGACCCTGAGGCGTCCACGACAACCTGGACCTCGTAGCCGTCGGCGAGCGCGCTGAGGACCGGGTAGACCACGCACACGTCGGTGGTCACACCGGCGACGATCAGCCGGCGGCGACCGGTGTTCTTGACGGCGGCGGCGAAGGTGGGGTCGGCCATCGCGTTGACCACTCCGGTGCGCTGGATCCGCGCGAAGTACTCCGCCGGCATGATCTGCTCGAGGTCGGGGATCAGCGGCCCCTGAACCTGGTCCTCCATGCTGGTGGTCAGCACGGTCGGCATGCCCAGCGCCTTGACCGTCTTGGCCAGGCGGACGGTGTTGGCCCGCAACTCATCGTGATCGACCGATCCGACCCAGCCGATCGTTCCCACCTGGTGATCGATCAGCAGCACAGCGGCGTCGTCCGGGGTGAAGGGAAGGTAAGTCATCTCAAGCTCCTGTTATCAGGTGATCAGCGGGTGTTTCCCGCGCCATCCACTCTGGTTCAGGGTGAATCACCGAACAACGCCGCAGCCTGGAACAATCGTTCAGTCAGGGTGAACGAAGAAAGAGGCAGGGGTGGCTCTGGAACGGCATGAGATCGAGGCATTCCTGGCCCTGGCCGAGGAGCTGCATTTCGGCCACACCGCGGAACGGCTGCTGGTGTCGCGCTCGCACGTCACCCAGACCATCCAGAAGCTGGAGCGGCGAATCGGCGCCCCGCTGTTCGAACGGACCAGCCGTCGGGTAGCCCTCACTTCGATCGGGCGGAGGCTGTACGACGACCTGGCCCCGGCGCACGCGCAGATCCAGGCTGGGCTGGACCGGGCCATCGCGGCGGCCAGAGGGATCAGCGGCCTGCTGCACCTCGGGTTCGCCGGTGCCGCAGCCGGCCAGGCGGCGCTGGAGGCCGTCACCGCGTTCCGTGGACGCCATCCCGACTGCCAGGTCCGTCTGCACGAGCTGCACATGTCCGACTTCCTGCACCGGCTGCGCACCGAGGAGGTGGACATGGCGATCGTCTGCTTTCCTGTCAGGGAGCCTGACCTGATCACCGGCCCCGTCCTGTTCACCGAGCAGCGCATGTTGGCGGTCAACGCCGGACACCCCTTCAGCGGTCGCGCCTCGGTGACACTGGAAGACCTGGCCCGCGACGTCCTCCTGCAGCCGCCCACCTCCCTGCCCGGCTACTGGCGTCTGGACCGGGCGCCGCAGACCACCCCTTCAGGAATGCCCATCCGCCAGGGCCAGGTCACAGAAACAGTCCAGGAAGCACTGGCCCTGGTCGGGGCGGGCGCCGGGATGCTCGTCGTGGGCGCGCAGGCCGTCCGCTACTACGCCCGTCCCGATATCGTCTACGTGCCCTTTGACGACGCTCCGCCGTTCGAATGGGGGCTGGTCTGGCGCACCACCGGCGCCATCAGCCGGGTCAGCGCCTTCGCCCAAGCCGCCGTCCACGACAAAACCGCCTAGCCCAGTCGGGTGCGGACTGCCGGCCGGTCGACGCGCAGCTCGGCGACCGGATCGGGGCGGTCCTGCGCGAGCAGGGCCAGCAGCAACTGGCTGGGCCCCTCGGCGTCGCGGTCGCGCCTCCGGGTGGACTTGACGGCCTGGTTGATCGCCGCCCTCGCGCTCGTCGTCAGCGCCGTCCGGTGATTTGTCGGAGCCCCCAAGTAGGATCGCGGCGTGGCTGAAATCAGGGAGCTGTATCTGACGGCAGCGGCCTCAGCGGTCGCGTTGCTGCGCGACCCGGCGGTGGCGGCGGCCTGGGGGAAGCCGAGCGCGCTCACCGAGTTCAGCGTGGCGGGCCTGGCGGGTCACCTCGCCCAGCAGGTCTTCAGGGTCGAGGCCGCCCTGGGCGCCGAGGTGACGAACGCGGTCATCCCCCTCAACGAGCACTACACCCGCTCCGCCTGGGTCACCGCGGGCCTCGGGCACGAGTCCAACATCAGCATCAGGCGCGGCGGCGAGGACGCCGCCGCCGAGGGGCCCGAGGCGCTGGTCGCCCGCACCGAGGCCAACCTCGACCAGCTCGTCGCGGCCCTTCGCGACGAGTCCGGCGACAGGGCGCTCGGGATGCCGTGGGCGCAGTGGTCGCTGACCCTCGACGACTTCCTGCTCACCAGGCTCGTGGAGCTGGTCGTCCACTCCGACGACCTGGCAGCCAGCGTCGGCGTTCCGACGCCCGAGCTGCCGAAGGACGTCATCGGCCCGGTGGTCGATCTGCTGGCGCGGCTCGCCGTCCACCGGCATGGCCCGACGGCCGTGATCCGCGCGCTGAGCAGGGCAGAGCGCGCGCCGGCGACCATAAGCGCCTTCTGATCACACTCCGTCGCCGATCACGTTCCGCGGCTGATCACGTTCCGCGGCTGATCAGGCTCATCGCCTCGGTCACGTCGCGTGCCGTCGGCGCGCTGGCCGGGTCGACGAGCCACTGCATCAGCAGTCCCGACAGCATCGCCTGGTAGAAGGAGCCGAGCACGCGCGCCCGCTCGGGTTCCGCCGCGGGGTCGATCTGGCTGAAGACCTCGGCGAGCCCGAACCTGGCGGCCTGCAACCCTGCCGCGAGGTGCTCGCGCATCTCCGGCAGGTGGTCGATCTGTCCGACGATCTCGAACTGCGTCACCCACAGCGGCCTGAGCTCCTCGAAGGTGTCCATGACGCGCCGCCACACCGTCTCGAAGCGTTCCATGGGCGTCGCGTCCTGGTCCGTCTCGCCGGTCAGCGCGGCCTCCAGCGAGTCGCCCCACTCCTTCATCGACTCGAACAGCGCCTCGTTGAGCAGCGTCTCCTTCGACCCGAAGTGGTAGCCGATCGCGGCCAGGCTCACCCCCGCCGCGTTGGCGATGTCGCGTGCGGTGGTGCGCGTGTAGCCCTTCTCGATCAGGCAGCGCTTCGCTCCGGCCAGCAGGTCCTCTCGGTTCTTTCCCATTCACCGAATTTAGCACAAACGTCTAAGACGTTCATCCAAACCATGGATGATCGCGTCCAGCCCGAGCTCGAACGCCCGCATGGCCCGCTCGGGACGGGCCTCCTGCAGACAGCTTGGCGGTGTTGGGATGGCGGGCGAAGGCGGCCGGGCCGACAGCCACACCAGGTCGGCTGCCTTCCCGGCCTCCAGCGTCCCGCGATCGTGCTCGCCGAACGCCTGGTAGGTCACGCCCGAGGTGTAGGCGCCGAGCGCGTGCTCGAGGGAGAGCCGCTCCCCGGGGGTCCAGGCGGGCGTGCCGTCCACCGTCTGCCTGGTGGGTGCCGCGCAGCACGGCGTTCTCCATCACGATGCAACCCTCGCCCAGCTCGACAGGCCCTCCCTCGGCGGTGAGGACCGCGCCGAACAGCACTCTGCACCCCGGTCCGACGCGCACGTCCCCGCAGAGCGTGGCGGTGGGGGCGATGTAGGCCGTCGGATCGACGGACGGGCTCTTGCGCAGATGTTCGAGCAGCATGAGCCCATCATGCTCGAGCGCTAGATCAACATGTCCACGTAGACCAGGTTGACGATGGTGTGGGTGAGGATGATCACCCAGATGTTGCGGTAGCGCGCCCACAGGTAGCCCTGCATCAGGCCGAACATGCCCTGTGCCGCCACGACGGAGGCGACGCCGACGCCGATGGCCTCGGGGTTGATGTGGCTGACGTGCATCGCGGCGAACAGCAGCGCCGAGGCGAGGATCGCGGGCCATCTGCCATACAGGGCCTCCAGCCTTGTCTGCAGCCAGGCCCGGTAGAAGAACTCCTCCAGCACGCTCGCCGTCAGCAGGGTGATCAGCGAGCCGATGGCGAGCGTGACGGGATCGGGCAGTTGCTGGGTGAGCGGCGGCGACAGCGGGCTGACCTCCGCCAGCAGGAACCACGCGACGACGGCGGGCAGCGGTGCCAGCCACGTCACCGGCCTGGGGATGGACCTGGCGGCGGGGCCGTCCCCTCTGATCAGCCTGAACCCGACCAGCGGCACGACCAGCAGGATCGTGATCTTGGCGACGGGGTAGAGCAGCCCTCGGCCGACGAGCGCCACCGCGACGGGGAAGGCGACCGCCGCCGCGAGCAGCAGCCAGGTCTCCCTGACCAGCCTCGGCCGCGGCAGGCCGACCAGCGGCTGGGGTACGGCCGCGCGCGGCGCGACGAGCATGGCGAGGAGCACCGCGGCCAGCTGCGGCAGCAGCGCCGCCCACAGGGAGACGCCCGTGGCGCCGGGATCGGCCGACTGGCGGATCACGGTGTTGCCGGTGAGGATCAGCGACGCGTAGGCCAGGACGAACACCGCCAGGCCCGCCCCCGTCAAGAGGCCGGTTCTCGACATGTGTTTCATGATTGTCCCGGCTCAGGCCCGTTTCCTCCTGCCGTGGAACCAGCCGGACGTCATCCCTTGTGTTGACGCGATCAGGCCGAGGTCGGGACCGATCTGTTCGCGAAATAGCAGGCGGCCTGCGCCTCCGGTACGGCAGGCAGCACCTGGAGCAGCTCCGACCTGCACCTGCCGTCCACCCCCGCCGACGCCGCCTCGCCCGACGCCAGCACCTGGCAGCGGGCGTGGAAGCGGCATCCGCCGGGGATGCGCGTCGGGTCCGGCGGCTCACCGGTCAGCACGACCCGCTCGGGCGACTCCGGCAGCACCGACAGCAGCGCCTGCGTGTAGGGGTGCTTGGGCGCCTTCAGCACCTCTTCGACGGGTCCCGACTCGACGATCCTGCCCAGGTACATGACCGCGACCCGGTCGGCGATGTTCCAGGCCAGGCCGAGGTCGTGGGTGACGACCAGGGCGGAGAGCCCGAGGTCCGCGCGCAGCCTGAGCAGCAGCGCGAGGATCTCGCCGCGGACGCTGGCGTCCAGTGAGGCGACGGGCTCGTCGGCGACCAGCAGGCGGGGGTTGAGCGCGAGCGCGCCCGCGATGACCACGCGCTGGCGCTGGCCACCCGACAGCTCGTGCGGGTAGCGGAGGAAGAACCGCTCGGGCGGCCGGAGGCCCGCCCTGGCCAGCGCCTCGGCGACGACCTGCTCCTCGTTGGCCAGGCCGTGGATGCGCGGGCCCTCGGCGACCGCCTCGTAGACGGTGTGCCTGGGGTTCAGCGAGCCGGTCGGGTCCTGCAGGACGAGCTGGGCCTCGCGGCGGTAGGCCTTGAGCGCCTTGGAGCTGTAGGTGAGGGGCTGCCCGCCGTACAGGACGGTGCCGCTGGTGGGACGTTCGAGGCCGAGCAGGGTGCGGGCGAGCGTGGTCTTGCCGCATCCTGACTCGCCGACCAGGGCGATGATCTCGCCCTCGCCGACGGCCAGGTTGACGCCGTCGACGGCCCGGGCGCGCCGTCCCCTCGAGGCGAACTCCACGCGCAGGTCCCGCGCTTCCAGGAGCGTCGTGGTCATGATGTCTCCTTGGCGCGGGTGGACGGAACCCTCTCCTCGGCGGCGCGGCCGTGCTGGGGCGTCGCGACCCCCTCGTGGTCACGAGGCGCCGCGTTCGAGGTCAGGTCGGGGCGGACGTGGACGCAGGCGGCGGTGTGCGGGCCCGCGTCCGAGTCGCCCGCCGGCCACAGCTCGACGTCCAGCGACGAGCACACGTCCAGCGCGACAGGGCAGCGCGGGTGGAACGAGCACCCCGACGGCAGGTCCATCGGGTCGGGCGGGTCGCCGCCGAGCCCCTTGGGCGCCATCCGGGAGACGGGGTCGCCGACGGTGGGGAAGGCGGCGGCCAGCGCCTTGCTGTAGGGATGCCTGGCCTCGTGGAACACCTCGTGCGAGGGCCCGTTCTCGACGATCCGGCCCGCGTACATGACGGCCAGGCGATCACACATGTCCGCCAGGACCGACAGATCGTGAGAAATCATGACCAGGGAGATGCCATGCGAGGCGATCAGCTCCTTGATCAGAGTCAGGACCTGGGCCTGGACCATCACATCCAGCGCCGTCGTCGGCTCGTCGGCGATGATCAGCCGCGGCGAGCACGCCAGCGCCATCGCGATCATCACCCGCTGCCGCTGCCCGCCCGACAGCTCGTGCGGGTAGCTCCGCGCCCGCCACGCCGGCAGCCCGACCTGCTCCAGGAGTTCGGCCACCCGCGCCCGCGCCTGGGACGGCTCGGCGAGCCCGTGCACCAGCAGCGGCTCGGCGATCTGCTCGCCGATGCGCCGCACCGGGTTGAGACCGTGCTGCGCGCCCTGGAACACGATGGAGGCCTCGGCCCAGCGCACCGCGCGCAGCCGTCCCCATTTCATGGCCAGCACGTCCTCGCCGTCGAGCAGGATCCTGCCGTCGACGCGGGCGTCACGCGGCAGCAGCCGCAGCAACGCCATGGCCAGCGTCGACTTGCCGGAGCCCGACTCGCCCGCGATCCCCAGCGCCTCGCCCGGCGCCAGCGACAGGGAGACCCCGCGAACGGCGGGCACCTCGCCCGAGGCGATGGAGTACGTCACCGAGACGTCCTCGAGTGACAACACGTTCATCGGCTGACCCCCCGGAGGCGTGGGTTGAGCACGGCCTCCATCGCCCGCCCGCACAGCGTGAACGCCAGCACGACCGCGACGATACAGAGACCGGGAGCGAGGATGTACCACCAGGCGCCCGCCGTGGCCGCGCCCCAGTCGTAGGATCCGCGCAGCAGCTGACCCCACGACGCCTGACCCGAGTCCGCGCCGAGGAAGGCGAGCGTCGACTCGGCGACGATCGCGCTGGCCACCTGCAGGGTGGTGTTGGCGAGGACGAGCGGCGCGACGTTCGGCAGGACGTGGCGGCTCATCACGTGCCAGTGTCCCGCGCCGAGCGCGCGCGACCTCTCGATGTACGGCCTGGCCTCGACGGCCAGCGTCTGCGCCCTGATCAACCTGGCCGTGGAGGCCCACGAGGTGATGCCGATCGCCAGGATGATCGTCGAGGTGCTGCCGCCGAGGATCGCCGAGAGCACCAGCGCCAGCACCAGCGAGGGCAGCACGAGGAACCAGTCGGTGACCCGCATCAGCGCGGCGGCCGCCCAGCCCCTGAAGTGTCCTGCCGCGATGCCGACGACCGTGCCGATCACCATGCTGAGCAGCGCGGACATGAACCCGATGAGCAGCGAGACGCGCGAGCCCCACAGGATCATCAGCAGGATCGAGCGGCCCGACTCGTCGGTGCCGAGCAGGAAGCCGAGGCTCGGCGGGGCCATCTTGGCGCCCGTCGCCTTGGTGACGTCCATGCCTGACGGGTCGGTGACCAGCGGCGTGATCAGCGCGAGCACGACGAAGATCGCCAGGATGACGGCGCCGATCACGCCTGCCCGCTGCCGGCGGTACTGCTGCCAGAACCGGGCGAGCGAGGAGCGCCTGCGCGCCCACGTCACGGAGCTCATGCCGACCTCACCCTCGGGTCAAGGACGTGGTAGGCCACGTCGGCCAGCGTGTTCATGATGATCACCGCGACGCAGACGACCATGAACGTGCCCTGCATGACCGCGAAGTCGGGGCCCTTGATCGCCTCGTAGAACAGCAGTCCCAGGCCTGGCCACGAGTACACGGTCTCCACGGAGACCGCGCCGCCCACCACGAAGCCGATGTGGATGAAGACGAGCGTCACGGTCGGGAGCAGCGCGTTCGGAACGGCGTGCCGCCGCCGTACCATGTCGTCGCGCAGCCCCTTGGCGCGCGCGGTGGTCACGTAGTCCTGGCCGATCTCGTCCAGCAGCGAGGAGCGCATGACCAGCAGGTACTGCGCGTAGACGACGGCGACCAGCGTGAGGCACGGCAGCACCATGTGGTGGGCGACGTCGAGCACGTAGGCGAGGCCGTCCGGCGTGTCGACGCTCTCCATGCCGCGCGTGGGGAACAGCCCGGGGATCGGGCCGATGCCCGCGCCGAGGACCATGAGCAGCAGCAGGCCGAGCCAGAACGTCGGCACCGACCACAGCACGAGCGAGACGCCCGTGGAGAAGCGGTCGAGGCGGCCTCCGTGGTTCCACGCGGCGCGGGTGCCCTGCCACAGGCCGAGGCTGACCGCGATGAGCAGGCCGACGCCGGTCAGCAGCAGTGTGGGGCCGAACCGCTCGCCGATCAGCGCGGTGACCGGCCGCTTGTACTCGTAGGAGGTGCCGAGGTCGAACTGGAGCGTCCGCAGCACGAAGTCGACGAACTGCTGCAACAGCGGCTTGTCCAGGCCCATCTGCCTGCGCAGCAGTTCGATCTGGTCGGGGCTGAGCGGCACGTCGCGGGTGTAGGCGATGACCGGGTCGCCGGGGATGAGGCGGAACAGGAAGAACGTCGCGACGATGACCATCGCGATGCTGAGCACCGCCCCGCCGAGCTTGGTGATGGCGTATCTGAGCGTGCCCCTGTAGGCGGGGCGGTCCTCGCCGGGGCCCGCCGCCGTCTGGACGGCGGCGGGCTCGGTTTCGAGCGGAGTGGCCATTATTCGCGTTCGTCCGAGGTGCTCTTACGGCGCCTGGCCAGGAAGAACCCACCGGCGCCCACGACGACCACGGCCGCCACGATGCCGATGATCAGACCGGTGTTGGAGCCGCCGCCACCGCTGCCGCCCGAACCGCCGGTGGCCGCGGCCTTGGCGTCCAGGGTGGCCATCGGGTAGCCGCTGACGCCGCCGTACAGGATGCCCTCGCCCTGCCTGCCCGCGGGGACCGGGGTGATGCTGGTGATCCGGTCCTTGCGGTACAGCTCCAGGTTGTTCGGGTAGTAGAGCGCGATGACCGGCGCGTCGGTGTAGAGGCGCTGCTGCATCTTCTTGATCATGTCGGCCCGCTTGGCGGTGTCGAGCTCCTTGAGCTGCGACTGGTAGAGCTCCTCGTACTGCTTGTCGCAGTAGAAGGACTCGGTGCCGCCGCCCTCGCCCGAGGGGGTGGGCCGCCTGCTGCACAGGTGCGTGGCCAGGACCTCCTCCGGGTCGGGGTTGACCGACCAGCCGCTGATCGCGATGTCGAACAGGGCGGTGCTGCCGGTCTCCTCGCCGAACTTGTTGGAGTCGAGCTTGCGCGTGGTCAGCGTGATGCCGATCTCCTTGAACCACCCGGTGAGGAACTGGGCGAGCTTGTCCTCGGTCGGGGTGTCGGTGTGGATGCTGAAGCGCATCTCCAGCTTCCGCTTGCCGTCGGGCATCGTGCGGACGCCGTCGGCGCCCTTCTTGTAACCGGCCTCGTCGAGGATCTGGTTGGCCTTGGCCACGTCGAAGGTGACCTTCTCGTCGCCCGTGGCCTGCCAGAAGAAGTCGGTGTACATCGGGGGCACGATCGAGCCGTCGGCCGGCACCGCCAGGCCGTTCTGGACCTGGTCGACCAGGGCCTTCTTGTCGATCGCGTAGTGGATGGCCTGACGGACCTTCGGGTCCTTCAGCGCCGGGTGACCGTCACCGACCGGCTTGTCGTCGGAGGTGGTGGCGCCGTGGTTGATCTCCAGATACGCGGCGCGGCGGCCCGGGGTGTTCCACTGCACGATGTTCGGGTCGCCGGCACCCGCCTCGAACTGCGGCGCGGCCAGGCGGCCGATCAGGTCGATGTCGCCCTTCTTGAGGCCGGCGATGGCCGCCTCGGGGTTCTCGTAGAAGATGACCTGCAGCTCGTCGATCTTCGGCTTGCCCTGCCAGTAGTCAGGGTTGGCCTTGAGCTTGACGTAGCTGTCCTTCTTGTGCTCGATCGGGATGTACGCGCCGTTGGTGACGGCGGGGTAGGTCTCGTTCTCGAACGTGGCCATGTCGCCGACCTTCTCCCAGATGTGCTTGGGCACGATCGGGATCGGGTTCGACAGCATCGACGCCTGCGGCGCCTTGGTCTTGATGACCAGGGTCCTGTCGTCGGTGGCGGTGACCGAGGCGAAGTTCTCCACGGCGGGACCGTTGCCGGTCTTGGCCGCGTCATCCGTCATGATCTTGTTGAAGGTCCATGCCGCGTCCTGGGCGGTGACCGGCTGACCGTCCGACCACTTGGCCTGGCGGATCTTGAACGTCCAGGTGAGTCCGTCATCCGAGGACTCCCACGACTCCGCCAGGTCGGGACTCGGCTGCAGGGTCTTGGGGTCGGGCGTGGTGAGGAACATGTACGTCCACCGCTGGAGCTGGCCCGCGATCAGCCGTACCGCCAGGAACGGGTTCATCGAGTCGACCGACTGGATCGAGCCGATCCTGACGGTCTTCTTGCCCGTCGTGGCGGGATCCGCCTGCGCGGCGGTGACCGGTGCCGCCAATGCTAGAGCCACCCCGAGCGCCGTCAGGCGCGCGAGCCATTTACCCATTGGTGCCTCACTCTCAGGCAAGGGGGAGACCTGTTGTAGAGAAAGGCACACCATCGCAACATCCCGTGTCAACGAGAGGCGGAAAATTGTTTCACTCTCGTTTCAATCCGCGATGTTATTTTTCACCCCTCTTCGCAGACTTGACCTCCGTCCACCCGCAGCCGTCGATCCACCTGTACGGCGTCGAGCATCCTGCGGTCGTGGGTGACGAGCAGCAGCGTGCCCGGGTAGGAGGCGAGCGCCGACTCCAGCTGCTCGATCGCGGCCAGGTCGAGATGGTTGGTCGGCTCGTCGAGCACCAGCAGGTTGACGCCTCTGGCCTGGAGCAACGCCAGGGCGGCGCGGGTCCGCTCGCCGGGCGAGAGCGTGGAGGCGGGCCGCAGCACGTGGTCGGCCCTGAGGCCGAACTTGGCCAGCAGCGTGCGCACCTCACCGGGCGGCAGGTCGTCGGAGAACGACTCGACCAGCGGCGCCGAGCCCTCGAACAGCCGGCGGGCCTGGTCGACCTCGCCGACCACCACTCCTGGACCGAGCGCCGCGTGGCCCTCGTCGAGCTTCAGCTTGCCGAGCATCGCGCCCAGCAGCGTCGTCTTGCCAGAGCCGTTCGCGCCGGTGATCGCCACCCGCTCGGCCCAGCCGATCTCCAGGTCGACGGGGCCGAGCGTGAACGTGCCGCGTCTGACCACGGCGCCGCGCACCGTGGACACCACCGCGCCCGCGCGGGGCGCGGCCGCGATCTCCATCCGGAGCTCCCACTCCTTGCGCGGCTCGTCCACCACCTCGAGGCGCTCGATCAGCTTCTCGGTCTGTCGCGCCTTCGCGGCCTGCTTCTCGGTGGTCTCGACGCGGGCGTTGCGGCCGATCTTGTCGTTGTCCTTCTGCTTCCTGCGGGCGTTCTTGACGCCCTTCTCCATCCACGCGCGCTGCGTGCGGGCTCGAAGCTCCAGGTCGGAGCGGGTCTCGGCGTACTCCTCGTAACGCTCGCGGGCGTGCCTGCGGGCCACCTCGCGCTCGTCCAGGTAGGCCTGGTAGCCGCCGCCGTACAGGTGGACCCGCTGCTGGGCCAGGTCGAGCTCCAGCACCGACGTCACGGTCCTGGCCAGGAACTCGCGGTCGTGACTGACCACGACGGTCCCCGAGCGCAGCCCCTTCACGAACCGCTCCAGGCGGTCGAGCCCGTCCAGGTCTAGATCGTTGGTCGGCTCGTCGAGCAGGAACAGGTCGTATCTGCTGAGCAGCAGCGACGCCAGACCCGCGCGGGCGGCCTGGCCGCCGGACAGCGACGTCATGGGCTGGTCGAGGTCGATCATCAGCCCGAGGTCGGCGGCCACCTCGTCCGCGCGCTCCTCCAGATCCGCGCCGCCGAGCGACAGCCAGCGCTCAAGCGCGAAGCTGTAGGCGTCGTCGGCGCCCTGCCTGGCCTCCACGATGGCCTGCGTGGCCGAGTCGAGCTCGGCCTGCGCCTTCGTGACTCCGGTACGGCGGGCGAGGAACCGCCTGACCGTCTCGCCCTGACGTCGCTCGGGCTCCTGGGGAAGGAAGCCGACGACGGCCGTGGGCGGGTTCAGCCTGATCGAACCACCCTCCGGCCGGTCGATCCCGGCGAGAAGGCGGAGCAGCGTCGACTTGCCCGCTCCGTTGACGCCGACGAGGCCGATGACGTCGCCTGGGGCGACCACGAGGTCCAGTTCGGAGAACAGGACCCGCTCACCGTGACCCGCGGCGAGATCTTTTGCGACAAGTGTTGCGCTCATAACAACCGTTAGCGTAATCGCATGCCACGCATCCGCATCGCGATTTTCGCCGCCGTGACGATCATCCTGGGGCTGGCGACCAGGCCGTTGTCGAAGTACGCGGGGGACGCGTTCTACACGGTGCTGCTGTATTGGATCGTGGTGTTCGTCACGCCCAGGGTGCGGCCGGTGTGGGCGGCGGGCGTCGCGCTGGCCACCAGCTGGGCGATCGAGTTCGCGCAGCTGCTGAACCTGCCACGAGTCCTGGCGCCGGTCCTGGGCAGCACGTTCAACCCGCCCGACCTGTTCTGGTACGCCGTCGGCGCCGCCGCCGTGTGCGCCTTCGACCTGGCCCTGCGCCGCACCCAGCCGCCCTCGTCTCGCCGGAAGGCGCCCGCGAACGGCTAGTGGCAGCCGCCCGAGCCGCAGCACGAGCCGCCCGCCTGGGCCAGCATGACGACGTCCTGGCGGCCGGCGAGCTCGTACCCCGCCTCGGTGACAGCCGCACCCACCAGCGCGTCGTCAAGCGGGGCCGCGCTGGTCACGGTCACGGCCTTGCTCGACAGGTCCACCCGCACCTCGCTCACGCCCTCCACCTTGCCCACCTCGGCGGTCACCGAGCTGACGCAGTGGCCGCAGGTCATACCCTCGACCTGATACGTGGTGACGGTCATCGATCTCTCCTCACAGCTCGGGAACTCGTGCGATCACTATATACCCCCCAGGGGTTTAAGTTGCATAGATCCCCCTTCTCGGGGCACGCGACCACCCATCGTCCGCGGGCGCACGGTCACCTCGTGGCCCAGCCTCAAGACCGACCTGCGCAACGCGGGCGCGACGTGGCAGGACAAGGAGGTCATCGTCTGCACGTCAGGCCCCAACAAGCTGGTCACCAGCCGCAAGCCGGACGATCTCAAGGCCTTCAACCAGGCGGCCGTCGACGCGTTCAGCTGACAGGAAGCTCCGACCGAGCGCCCCGGAGCAGGGCCAGGGCGGCGAGCGCGCCCGCCGAGCCGAAGATCGCGATGGCCCCGCCCGCGCCCGCGAACTCGGCGACGACTCCCGCCACCACCATCGCGAGACCCTGCGCCGCGGTCAGCGCCGCGGCGATGACCCCGACGGCGCCACCGCGCCGTTCGTCGGGCACCAGTGAGACGAACTCCGCGTTGGCCACCACCTGGTAGGCGGTCAGCGCCCCGCACGCCACGAGCAGGAGGAGCATCACCGGCAGCGGCGGGAGCAGAGCCGCGCCGAGCAGCGGCACGAAGCTCGCCAGGGCAAGCGGCCCGAGCAGGCGCGGCCGCGTATCAGGGCGGACCCGCTTGGTCAGCACGAATGTCCCCGCCACATAACCGGCGGGGATGGCGGCCATGAGCAGGCTCGACAGGTCCTCGTCCAGCCCGATCTGCCTGCCGTACGGCACGGCGAGCGCGAGCGGCGTCATCGAGAAGGCCGCGAGCAGCGCCAGCATCGCCAGCCGGCGAAGACGGGGATGCCCGGTGATCGTCTCGACGCGGTCGCGGAGCCTGGGCTTCACGACCCGCGCGGGATCGGCGGGAGCGTAAGCCGAAAGACGCGAGATCAGCAGGGCGGAGACCACGAACGTGGCCGCGTCGACCACGAAGGCGGGCCGTGGCCCCGTCGCCGCGACGACCAGGCCGCCGACCAGGAAGCCGAGGACGTAGGTGGCCTGGTTGGTCACGTGGTACGCGGCGACGCCGACGGTATAGCGCTCGCCGGACAGCATCTGGGGCAGGATCGCGGCCCTCGCGGCGCGCGCGGGCGACTCCAACGCCTGGACCGCGAAGAGCAAGGCGTAGAGCGCGAAGAGCGGCATTTCAGGGACCGCGATGAGAACGACCAGAATCGCGCGGAGGAGATCCGCGGAAATCATCACGTTCCTGCGTGGATGGCGGTCGGCGAGAACGGCGAGCAAGGAGCCGCCCATAATCGCGGGCAGATAGCTGAGCGCGTAGGAGAGCGCGGTCAGCCACGCGGAGGCCGTCTGCTGGTAGACCAGGGTGACGACGGCCACTCTGGCGAGCTGGTCACCCAGTTCGGAGATGACGGTAGCGCCCCAGAGACGGCGGTATTCAGCGACGGAGAAGACGTCGCTGAAGCCCACGGACTGCTTTCCCATGGATCATCGCCACCCGTCCCCATAGATCGCAAACGGTTGCAACCTAACAAGATCAAGTGAAGAGATCAAGGACTTGCATTGCCCCGGACAACCGCAGATCATTACGAACGCAGCGTAGATCGTTTTATCACCATAATGAGCGATAAATCACGATTCACCGCTGTGACATCCCCGAGGGAAGGGGGGTGGCAACCGTGCAGCGCGGAGTCTCCTGGACCTAACCGGTGGCCCTCCGCCAACCGGCGACCACCTCGTACGGCTGGCACCCCGCCAGCCGTACACCCCACCCCATCCGGCCTGCCGTAGGGGAGTCACGTGGATCGCGGGACGCGGCGGACGGTGAGCCAGCCGAGCAGCCCCGCCCCCGACAGCAGGATCGCCGCGTCGGTGAGCTGGAAGCGCCAGAACATCTCGGGACGATGGACGTAGAAGACGTAGCGGTAGCCCTTCCCGATCAGGCACCGCTCGTGGGCCACCTGGGCCCGCTCTCCCCGCCCCAGGCTGGAATCACGCGGGCACACCCCCGCCGGCGGTGAGGCCGTCTCGGCGCCCACGGGATCCGCCCAGGCCCGCGACACCAGCCGCACGTCCTGCTCGAAGGCCGCCTCGTTCGTCACCACCCTGGTCGGCGTCGCGTAGTGGTCGCTCACGCTGAACAGCGCGAACGTCATGACCGCGCACACGCCGACGACCACCGCCATCGCCGGAAGCGTGCGCCGCAGCATCGCCCCCGCCGCGGTCCCCAGCATGAGGGCGAACACCCACCAGGCGACCGGCTCCACGCCCAGCATGTTGAAGATGCCGATATTTCCGAACGTGTCGGTGCGGAAGAGCGGCCGCCACAGCGACACCATCGCCGACATGACCAGCCCGCCCAGCGCCACCGATCCGCCCAGCACCGACAGCTTGACCGCCAGCCACCGCCGCGGCGACACCCCCTGCGTCCACACCAGCTGGTGCGTCCCCCTCTCGAACTCCCGCCCCAGCAGCGGCGCCCCCCAGAACACCCCGATCAGCGCGGGCGCCACGATCGGCAGCCAGCCGAAGAGGGTGTAGACGGCCTGGTAACGCTCACCCAGCGCGGCGTCGAGATCGCCCGAGCCCAGCCCCGCGTGCGACGCGACGAACGCCGACGCCTCCAGCCCCGACACCGTGAACATCACCCCGAGCGCCACCAGCAGCCCGGACATCACCAGCAGCTGTCCCCTGTGCTGTCGGTAGGTCAGCCAGATCACGCCCGCACCCCCGCGAGTCTCGGCAGCGCCGCCGCCTCGGGGCTGCGCAGATAGGCCATCACCAGGTCCTCGAGGCCGACCGTCCGCGTCCGCCACCGCGGGTCGGCCACCGGCGCGCCCCGCACGAGCCAGCTCTGCTCCCTCTCGCTACGGCTCCCGCCCACGATCGTCGCGTTCAGCGTGAGCTCCGGCGGCCCGGTCATCATCCGGTGCTCGGCCAGCAACTCCTCGATGTCGCCGCTGACCTGCACCCGTCCCCCGTTCAGCACGACCAGCCAGTCGCAGGTGTCCACCAGGTCGGACACCACGTGCGAGGAGATCACCACGCCCATTCCCGTCTCCGCGACCGCGGTCATGAGCGAACGCATCACCTCGTGCCTGGCCAGCGGATCGAGGTTGGCCAGCGGCTCGTCGAGCACGAGCTGGTCTGGCCGCCTGGCCAGCGCGAGCGTGAGCGCCACCTGCGCCCGCTGCCCTCCCGACAGCCTGCCGACCCTGCGCCCGAGCGGGATGCCGAGCTCGGCCATCCGCGCGGTGGCCAGCGCCTGGTCCCATCGCGGGTTGAGCCTGCGCCCCAGCGTCAGCGTCTCGGCGACGGTGAAGGAGTCGTAGAGCGGCTTGTCCTGCGCCACGAACGCGACCTCGCCCGCCGTCCTGACCGTGCCCCTGTCGGGTGCGAGCAGGCCGACGACGGTGTGCAGGAGCGTCGTCTTGCCCGCGCCGTTCGGCCCGACGAGCGCGGCGACCCTGCCCCGCGGCACGTGGAGCGAGCAGTCGCGCAGCCTGTCGCCGACGCTCAGCCCTGTCACCTCGATCATGCCGCCATCTCTCTGACGACGGCGCCGAAGAGCGCGTGCAGGTCCTCGTCGGCGAGCCCGGCTTCGCGTGCCTGCCGTACCCACGCGGTGAGGGAGGCGCGCAGCCGTGCCTGGGCGGCCGGCGTCGTGCCGCCGATCGAGCGCTCCACGAACGTGCCCATGCCGGGACGGCCGATGACCAGGCCCTCGCGTTCGAGCTCACGGTAGGCCTTGAGCACGGTGTTGGGGTTGATCGCCAGCCGGTCGACGACCTCCTTGGCGGTGGGCAGCTGGTCGCCCGGCCGCAGGGTGCCGAGCCGCAGAGCCTGCTTGACCTGGTGGACGAGCTGGAGGTAGGTGGACACCCCCGAGCCCTTGTCGAGGTAGAAGTCGATCACGCCAGCAACACCCTTTCACTATTGGAATAGTGAAAGGGTGTTGGATGCACGGTCACGCTGTCAAGGCCGCGGCCAGCTCGCGGACCGAGCGCTTGAGCCGGTCGACGCCGAGATGGCGCACCAGCTCGCCGTCGAAGGAGGCGAGCACCGTGTGGGCCAGGAAGCCCGCGTCCCTGTCCGGCCGAGCCTCGGCGATCAGGGCCGTCACATGGGTGTGCCACCGCAGGTAGGTGGGGTCGGCGTACTTGTCCTCCGCGCAGGCGCGCTCGTGGGCGGCGAACAGCGCGATGTTCCGCCCCGCGAGGTCGGCCAGCTCGTCGAGGAAGCCGAACAGCCGTTCCCTCGCGGGGAGGGCTGGGTCCTCGGCGGCGATCCTGGCGGCCAGCCGTTCGGCCCGCTCGGCCAGCAGCTCCTGGAACAGCCCCGTGCGGCTGCCGAACCTGCGGAACACCGTGCCCTTGCCCACGCCGGCGGCCTCGGCGACGCGATCGAGCGAGACGCTCTCGCCCGCGGCGAGCAGCTCTTCGACTGCCCGCAGGATCGCCTCGCGGTTCCTGGTCGCGTCGGATCGCATCACGGTGACCCCCCTTGTAAGCGGACTGACGGTCCCCATACTATCAAGCGGACCGACAGTCCGTTTGAAGGAGAGTCATGCGCGCGTTGCGAGAGCTGAAGCTGGTCGAGGCGCCCGAGCCCGTGCCGGGTCCTGGCGAGGTGCTCGTCGAGGTCCGCCACGTCTCAGCGAACCACAGCGAGCTCAAATACCCGCACATCGGCGGCCACGACGCCGCGGGCATCATCGTGGAGGGCCAGGGCAAGGGCGGCAGGGTCGTGGCGTTCGGGGCGGGCGCGTGGGCGGAGCGGGCGGTCTTCCCCGCGTCGTCCGTGGCCGCCGTGCCCGACGGCGTGGACCTCGCGGACGCCGCGGCCCTGCCGATGGCGGGCCTCACCGCGCTGCGCACGCTCAGGGCCGCCGGACCCCTGCTCGGCAGGCGCGTGCTGATCACCGGCGCGTCGGGCGGCGTCGGCAGGCTGGCCGTCCAGCTGGCCCACCGCGCGGGAGCGCACGTGATCGCCGCCGCCCGCCGCGGCGAAGGGCTGCGCGAGCTGGGCGCCGACGAGGTGCTCCCCTCACTCGACGGCGTCGAGCCCGTCGACGTGGTGCTCGAACTGCTCGGCGGCCCTCACCTGGTCAGGGCGTGGGAGCTGCTCGCCCCCGGCGGCAACCTGCAGAGCATCGGCTGGTCCTCGGGCGAGCCCGCCGCGTTCACCTCGCTGTTCGCGCTCGGCGCCGCCAGGTCGATCCACTCGTTCGGCGACGTCTCCGAGCCAGGCCCCGACCTGGCGACCCTCGTCGACCTCGTCGATCGCGGCCTGCTGTCGCCGTCGATCGGCTGGCGCGGCCCGTGGGAGCGCGCCGGAGAGGCCGCCGACGCGCTCTTCAGCGGGCAGGTCAGGGGGAAGATCGTGCTGGACGTGACCTGATCCGCTCGTGTCCCGGGTCGTACGGCGGCCGCTCCTCGATCGTGGCCTCCACCCACGTCCCGTCCACGCCGACGGTCACCTCCCCCGGATCTCCCCGCAGGTAGGCGTAGGCGATCGAGGCGTCCACCCGGTGCCCGTAGCCGCCGCTCGTCACGCGGCTCGTGGGCACGCCGTCCACGCGCACGGGCTCCCCGCCCAGGCACACCCGCCGCGGATCCCGCAGCACCAGGCAGCGCAGCGTCCGCTCGGGCGCGGGATCCAAGGCGTCCTTGCCCAGGAAGTCCTTGCCCGCCTGTACGGCGAAGCCGAGCCCCGCCTCGTACGGCGTGGTCTCGGGGGTGATGTCCAGCCCCCAGACCCGATAGCCCTTCTCCAGCCGCATCGAGTCGATGGCCCGGTAACCGCCGGGACGCATGCCGTACGGCAGGCCCGCCGCCATGAGCGCGTCCCACAGGGTCAGGCCGTACTCGGCCGGGCAGTACAGCTCCCAGCCGTACTCGCCCACGAACGTCACCCGCTGCGCCAGCACCGGCACGGACGCGACGCTGATCTGCCTGGCCTGCAGGTACGGGAAGCCGAGGTCGTCGTCGCAGATCCGCTCCAGGATCGCGCCCGCCTGCGGGCCCCACAGGCAGTAGCAGGCGTACGCGGAGGTGACGTCCGTGACGTCGAGGCCGTTGCGGCGCAGCCACGCGGCGTCGTGCGTGCCGTACGCGGTGCCCGTGACCAGGCGGAACCTGTCCTCGCCGAGCCGGGTGACGGTCAGGTCGGCCTCAATGCCGCCCCGGTGGTTGAGCAACTGGGTGTAGACGACCGCGCCGACCTTCTTGTCGATCTGGTTGGCGCACAGCCGCTGGAGCCGGTCGAGCACGCCGGGCCCCGACACCTCCAGTTTCGCGAACGAGGTCTGGTCGAACAGCCCCGCCGCGTCCCTGGTGGCCAGGCACTCCTCCCGTACGGCGGGCGACCACACCCGGCCCGCCCATCCCAGCGGCCGTGGCCCGTCACCGGACGCGTTGGAGCCGAACCAGTTGACCCGCTCCCACCCAGCCTTCTCGCCGAACGCCGCGTCGAGGTCGGCGTGCCTGGGCCAGGCGGGTGAACGGCGCAACGGCCTGGCGGCGGTGCGCTCCTCGCCCGGATAGACGACGTCGTAGTACTTCGAGTACGAGTCGAGCGCCTTCGTCCGAGCCCAGCGCTCCGATCCCGCGTAGCCGCCGAACCGCCTGACGTCCATCCCGAACAGGTCGTACTCGGGCACGCCGTCGACGATCCACTCGGCCATCACCTTGCCGACGCCTCCGGCGGCCGCCAGCCCGTGGACGCAGAATCCCGCCGCGACCCAGAACCCACGCACCGCGGTCTCGCCCAGCAGGAACTCTCCGTCGGGAGTGAACGCCTCGGGCCCGTGCACGATCCGGGCCACCTGGCTCTTGTCGAAGTCGTCCGTGGTGCGCTTGGCGATGACGGGCAGCCTGTGGCGGGCCGACGCCCACGACTCCCTGAACTTGGGCAGGTTCGGCTCGAAGAGCAGCCGCGACTCCGCCAGCGGGTCGGCCGCCTCCCAGATCTCCGGCGTGCGGATGTAGCCGCCGACCAGGATCCCGCCCTCGTGCTCGCGGAAGTAGACGATGTTGTCGGGGTCGCGCACCGTCGGCGTGGACGAGGGGATGTCCGCCGGGTGGGTCACGACGTACTGGTGCTTGATGGGCACGATCGGCACGTCCACCCCTGCCAGCGCGCCCACCTTCCCCGCCGCCGCGCCCGCGCAGTTCACGATGGTCTCGGTGCTGACGACCCATTCGTCGCCCTCGCCCGTGGTGGGGGCGAGACGGACCCCGCGGACCGAGCCATCGGCCACGTCGATCCCGGTGACCCGAACCCCGGTGACGATCCGGACGCCGAGCTTCGCCGCGCCCTCGGCCAGAGCGCGCGCCAGCGACGCGGGGTCCAGCCATCCGTCACCCGGCAGCCACAGGGAGGCGAGGACGTCCTCGTCGTTCAGCATGGGCATCAGGTCGTTGGTCTGCCTGCCCGACAGCAGCGACATGTCCAGGCCGTACGTCTCGGCGGCGCCCGCCTGCCTGACGAGCTCCTCCACCCTGTCGTGCGTGGTCGCGAGCCGCAGCCCGCCGACGCCGTGCCAGCCGGGATCGAGGCCGGTCAGCTCGGCCAGCTCGGGGTAGAGCCCGGCCGAATACATGATCATGCGTGTCTGGGTGACCGTGGAGCGCAGCTGGCCGACGAACCCGGCCGAGTGCCACGTGGTGCCCTCGGTGAGCTCGTGCCGCTCGACGAGCACGACGTCCTGCCAGCCGAGACGGGCCAGATGGTAGGCCACGCTGCAGCCCGCCACACCGCCGCCGATCACTATCGCTTGTGCCGAATCAGGTATTCCCATGATCGAAACCGCCATGTACGTATGAGAAACGTGCTAGGTGGACCGCCACCAGGACCCGTGTCTGGCGCGGACGTGTGGCGGCGGTCGGATGAGCACGATTCTCATAAGCCACCTTGCCCGCAGGATCGGAATGGTCTAAATGTAGGCCAAAGGGAGTCGCGCATGCCAGACGTGATCGCATTGGTCTCCGACTGGGCCGGGCGGCCGGTCAGTCAGACCCCCATCAAGGGTGGGCTCAGTCACCTGATCGCCAAGGTCGAGACAGGGGACGGCGAGCGATGGCTGCTGCGCGTGCTCGATCCGGCCGTCTGCGCGGCCGGTCTGGGCATCCCGATGGACCAGGAAATCGAGAACACGATCAGGGCCGCCGAGACAGGCGTCGGCCCGAAAGTGATCCACCACTTCCCCGAGGCACACGCCCTGTTGATCGAATACCTGGACGGAATCACGCTTAACGCCGGGCAAATCAGTAAAAACCTGGAAAAGATCGCTGTCGCTTGCCGACGACTCCACGCAGGTCCCCGCTTCGTCAACGACTTCTCCATCTTCGACAAGCTGCGCGAGTTCCGCGACCGCTGTCACACCCATGACCTGGGAGTTCCTCCCGGCTACGATGACATCCTTCCCGCGGTGGCGGACATCGAGCGGGCCATCCCCGCGGTCCCCGCCGTTCCGTGCCACAACGACCTGCTGGCCGAGAACTTCATCGCCCAGGGCGACGAGATCCGCATCGTCGACTACCAGCTCTCGGGCAACAACGACCCCGCCTTCGAGCTCGGCGACATCGCCGCCGAAGCGGACCTCGACCCCGACCAGACCGCGCGCCTGGCCAGGGCCTACTTCAACAACGGCGACCACGACTCCCGCGTCCGTCTCTTCCAGATCATGTCGAACGTGACGTGGACCCTGTGGTTCTCGGTCCATCACGGCCTCCTCGCACGGCAGGCCGACTTCGACTACGAGGCCGAAGCGGCCGGCAAGTTCGCGCGAGCCCTACGAGACCTGGACGGTGTCGGCCGTCTGATCGACGACGTCCGGAGGCACTAGCACAACCCGAGGAGATTCCATGACACTAGACGAGGATTCCCGGCGACTCGCCGAGCTCGGTTACAAGCAGGAGCTGTCGAGGAGCTGGAGCGGCTTCTCCAACTTCGCGATCTCTTTCTCGATCATCTCGATCCTGGCCGGGTGCTTCACCACGTTCGGCCAGGCATGGAACAACGGCGGTCCCATCGCCATCTCCTGGGGCTGGCCGCTGATCTCGATGTTCATCCTCATCATCGGCTTCTGCATGTCGGAGCTGGTGTCGGCGTACCCGACGGCGGGCGGCATCTACTGGTGGGCCGCCAAGATGGGCAAGCCGATCCACGGCTGGTTCACCGGCTGGCTGAACCTCATCGGGCTGATCGCCGTCACCGCGTCGGTCGACTACGGCTGCGCGACCTTCCTGAACATCACGATCAACCGCTTCACGGGCGGGGCATGGGAGGCCACTCTCACGAACGCGTTCCTGCTGTTCGTGATCGTCCTGATCCTGCACGCGTTGATCAACATCTACAGCCATCGACTCATCTCGCTCCTGCAGAACGTCTCCGTCTGGTGGCACGTGGCGGGCGCGGCGATCGTGGTCGCCATCCTGGCCTTCGCGCCGAGCGAGCACCAGACGCTCCGGTTCGTGTTCACCGAGACGATCAACAACTCGGGCTTCTCGGACTCGTCGTTCTGGTTCTACGTGCTGCCGCTGGGCTTCCTGCTCACGCAGTACACGATCACCGGGTTCGACGCGTGCGCCCACGTCTCCGAGGAGACCCATGGAGCGTCGCTGTCGGCGGCCAGGGGCCTGTGGCAGTCGATCTTCTACTCGGCGATCGGCGGCTGGATCCTGCTGCTGGCGTTCCTGTTCGCCGCCACGAACGTCGACGAGATCAACAAGCAGTTCGGTTTCGTCGGCGCGATCTTCGACACGGCGCTGCCCGCCGGCCTGGCCACGGCGATCTTCGCGATCTCCACGATCGGCCAGTTCTTCTGCGGGATGAGCTGCGTGACCTCGATGTCGCGCATGACCTACGCCTTCTCCCGCGACGGCGCCGTCCCCGGCTGGAAGATGTGGTCGAAGGTCGACCGCAACCGCACGCCGGTGAACGCCATCATCGCCGGGTGCCTGGCCGCCGGCCTGATCACCCTGCCCGCCCTCTACGCCCCGGCCGGCCTCGGCACGCCGATCGCGTTCTACGCCGTCGTCTCGATCGCGGTGATCGGCCTCTACCTGGCCTTCCTCATCCCGATCTACCTACGGCTGCGGATGGGCGACAACTTCACGCCAGGCCCGTGGACGCTCGGCGGCAAGTACAAGGTGCTCGGGTGGATCGCCGTCATCGAGATCGCGATCATCTCGATCTACTTCATCATGCCGCTGTCGCCCGCGGGCGTGCCGGGGAACCCCGACTTCACCTGGACGGCGGTGAACTACTCACCCTTGGCCATCGGCGGCGTCCTGATCGGCATCGCCCTGTGGTGGACGCTGTCGGCCAAGAAGTGGTTCACCGGCCCTCGCCGCAACGTCGACGAGACGCTGGTCTGACGGTCTTCAGGGGTACGGCGTGCCGTACCCCTGAACGCTTGCAGATTGCTAGCATGGAGGACATGGCCACTCTTTACATTCGCGACGTTCCAGAGGCCGTTGCCGAATCCCTGAAGGAACGGGCGGCAGCGGTCGGGATGTCCCTGTCCGCCTATGTCGCCAGGGAACTTGCCGACCTCGCCGCCCGGCCGACCAACGCCGAGATCGTCGAGCGCTTGAAGTCCCGAGATCGCAGGGACGGCCCCTCGACGGCCGACATCCTCGAAGCCGTCACGCAGGACCGCCGATGATCGTCATCGACTCTTCGGCGATGGTGGAGGCCCTCACGGGCCGAGACGCTGACCTTGAGCTGCTCGACACCCTCCAGGGCAGCATCCACGCCCCCCATCTTCTGGACGTCGAAGTCCTCTCCACGCTGCGCGGACTCGAACTGGGGGGAAAGCTGTCGAAGAAGTCGGCCGAAGAAGCCCGTGCTGACTATCTGGCACTGCACATCTCCCGCTACGAGATCAAGGGACTCACGGAGCGAGTGTGGGAGTTGAGGCACAACTACACCGCCTCCGACGCGTGCTACCTCGCGCTCGCCGAGGCCCTGGAGGCGCCACTGATCACGTGCGACGGAAAGCTTGCCGGCAGCGCCCACGACGCAGAGGTGCGGGTCTTTCCGCGCTAGGAGGCGTCGAAGGCCGCGGCGACGGCGGCGCGGACCTCACTCAGGTCGGCCGAACCGCGCTCGCGCAGGAGGGAGGTCATGTCCGCCTCGGGCATGCCGCACGGGATCGCCCAGTGCCACGGCTCGAGATCGCCGTCGACGTTGAGGGCGAAGCCGTGGCTGGTGACGCCGCGCGACTGACGCATGCCGATGGAGACGACCTTGCGGCCGGTCTCGGTCGTCCAGACGCCGGTGAGCAGCTCGGAACCCGGCGGGGTGTCGCGGCGCTCGGCCTGCAGCCCGAGCTCGGCCAGCGCCGAGACCAGGCGCAGCTCGACCTCGCGCACGTAGTCGACGATCCCCTCGTCCTCGCCGAGCTTGACGATGAGGTAGCCGACCAGCTGGCCGGGGCCGTGGTAGGTCAGTTGACCGCCCCTGCCCGTCTCCACCACGGGGATGCCGTGGGCGGGGTCGGGCAGGTGGTGAAGCGGCGTGCGCCTGCCGACGGTGAAGACCGAGGGATGGCTCAGCAGCCACAAGGTGTCGGGACGCTCATCGCGTTGACGCTCGCCGACCAGGTCCGTCATGCGTTCCATGGCCTTCTCGTAGTCGACGAGCTCGTCCTGGATGAGCGTCAGCGGCCGTTCCCTCATGCTTCGAGGATAAGCGTGGTCAGTAGCGCTCGGGTCCGTTGGGCATGATGATCCAGAGGATCACGTAGAGGACCCACAGCGGTCCGGGGATGAGCGAGAGCAGCAGCCACACGATCCTGACGAAGGTGGGCGGCAGGCCCAGACGGTCGGCGATCCCGCCGCAGACGCCGGCGATGATTCGGTGTTCTCTCGAGCGGTGCATCGAGCTCCTCCGTGTGGTGTCGATTCACCTGGTTCAACGTCCCTGCCCTCGATCAGCGTTCCTAGCCGCGACCCTGATTGAACCCTGACAGGGTCAGCCACCGCTCCGCCATGGCCAGATGTCGCATGGTCAGGCCGTGGCGCGGGTCGACCGGCACGAGCAGGAAGTCCTCGACTCCCTGATGCGCCCTGAGGTACTCCTCGTCGGCGACCCACAGATGGTCGTCGAACCACACGAACGGCCTGCGGCCCACGTAGTCGGCGACGCAGGGGGTCTTGAACGACTCGCCCCGCTCGCTCGGCTGCCTGGGCGTCATGGGCACGACGGGCAACCGGGGCAGGCCGACCCTGGGTGCGATCCATTCGTTGGCGCTGTGCTCCCACGTGGTCGCCCACACCAGCTCGGACTGGGTCTTGAGGGCCAGCTCCATGAGCCTGGCGCCGTGGCGGGAGTTGAGGTGCACGGTGTACGAGTCGGCGCCGACCGTGCACGTGTAGCGCCTGAAGTGCGCGTTCGGACGGCCGAACGGATTGAGCACACCGTCTACATCCACGAGCAGCAGGGGCTTCACCCGTTTTACCCTAGGGTGCCCTGCATGGATCCGCACTCGCTCCAAGCGCAAACCCGTTTCCTGGTACGCCAGAAGGTCACCATGATGGTGAACCGGTACGTGGTCAGCATCGCCAACCCCGACGGCTCCGAGGGCCCCATGGTCGCCTTCGCCGAGCAGAAGCGCATGAAGCTGAAGGAAGAGGTGGTCCTCTTCGCCGACGAGTCGAGGACCAGGGCACTGGCGAGCTTCAGGGCGCGCAACGTCATCGACCTCGGCAGCGGCTACGACGTCTTCGACGAGGCCGGACGGCCCATCGGGCTGTTCCGCAAGAACTTCGCCCAGTCGCTGATCCGCTCCACCTGGCACCTCGACCAGCCGGGCTTCCCGACGCTCACCGGGCAGGAGCGCAGCGCGTGGGTCGCGGTGCTGCGCAGGTTCGTGGACTCGCTGTCGTGGCTGCCGTACCACTTCGACTTCGGCGACGTCTTCTCCGTCGTCAAGAAGTGGGGGCTGCGCGACCGCTACGTCGTCGACATCCGCGATCCGCGTACGGATCGGCGGCTGGTGATCGCCATGGCGGTCGCGCTCGACGCCCTTCAGTCCCGCTGAGGCTCGTAGTAGATGCCATAGACCCAGGCACCCTCGCTCGGGCCTAGCTTCTTACGGAGGCGGTCCGCTTCCGCCCTGTCGATGCTGCCGCGGATTGGCGCGTCGGCGGGGAAGACCCACACGTCAACGTATTTCGGGTGATTTGGGTGACGCCAGATCGGTGTGCGTTGCTCGCCGCAGCGTCCGACGAGACCCGCGCGCTCTCCGCCGTAAGCGCGGAACACCCAGGCCGCTGGGTCCTGACATTTCACGACCTGAGCAATTCCGCCCTTCCCCGGAAAGATCGGAATCCGGCCATGCGTGCCCATCGTCTCCGCCCAGTGCGCGGAGCCCAGGACGAACCTGCCGTCCTTGATGGTGTCCGGAAGGATCCGGTCGCCCGCGTAGACCCCGACGGCGAACGCGGGCGCCCGCTCCGGCCCCAGCTCGGCGATCACCTTCTGCACCACGCCTGGCTTCAACAGCTCGGCTGCGAGGTACTTGCCCTCGCACATCAGCTCGCACCCCTTCTTCCTCGCCTCGCCCGGTGGCATGGAGGCGACAGGCGCATCCTTCGGCAGGACCCAGATCTCATTTGTCCGTTCCGGCCCCGTCTGGTCCACCGTCTCGGGGAAGCAGTGGCCAACGGTGCCGACGCCGCCGTTCCCCTCCGTCCTGACCACCCACGCCCTGGGGTCGGCACACTTGACGAGCACCGCCTTGCGGCCGTTCTCCACCGGCACCGTGGCGTGGAAGTCCTTGCCCTGCACGCTCTTCACCAGCGGCATCCCCTGCGCGGTGGCAGGCAGCGGGATCCGTGTCGCGGGCGTCACCGGCGTCACGACCGGTTCAGGCCGCTGCACCACCCAGAACGCGCCGAACGTCACCGCCCCCACCAGTACCGCGCTCGTCAGCCCGCGGCGCAGCCTGATGCCGCGGCCCCGCCGTACGATCGTGGCGGTCTGGGGTGGACCTCCCGGATCGTCGGCCGACCGCTCGGCGAGCAGGGTGCGCAGGTCGTCCTCCGTGTACGTCATCGTCCCGCTCCCGTCAGCTGGATCTCCGGATGTACGCGCAGTTTCGCCAGCGCCCTGGTGAGCTGCGTCTTCACCGTGCCGAGCGAGCAGCCGAGCGCGGTGGCGCACTGGGGGACGGTGAGGTCCTCGAAGTAGTGCAGGACGATGACCGCCCGCTGCCTCTTCGACAGCCCGCCGATGGCCGCCCACAGCGCGTCACGCTCCCCCGCCTGCTGCGCGAAGTCGGCCGGGTCGGCCCGGTCGGGCAGCTCCGGCATGGGCAGTTCGCCGCGCCAGCGCCGCCGCCACCACGAGGCGTGCGTGTTGGTGAGGATCCGGTAGACGTAGGGGTCGGGGTCGCCCTCGATCCGCCGCCACGCCAGCCACGCCCTGGCCAGCGCCGTCTGCACGAGGTCCTCGGCCGTCGCCCAGTTGCCGGTCAGCAGATACGCCGTACGGCGCAGCCTCCCGTGCCGCTGGGCCACATAGTCGGCGAAACCTTCTTCCATGCCCACTATTACGTCAAGAGCATGCGGTTCCGGATGACAGCCGCCTGAGCCTGATTTCTGCCCGGCCTCGGTGCCCGGGGGCAGGGCGACATACCGGCCCATGACGCGGCCATGACGATCACGTGCCAAACTCAGGAATCGTTTGGCCAACACCTCGCTCGTCAACGGAAGGTGCGTCTCGTGATCGGCTGGTTCGAAGCGGTGGTCCTCGGGCTGCTCCAAGGGCTCACGGAATTCCTGCCGATCTCCTCGAGCGCGCACATCAGAGTCGTCTCGGCGTTCTTCGGCTGGCAGGACCCCGGCGCGGCCTTCACCGCGGTCATCCAGCTCGGCACCGAGGCCGCGGTGCTCATCTACTTCCGCAAGGAGCTCTGGGAGATCATCTCCACCTGGACCCGCTCCCTGTGGACGCCCTCGCTGCGCCGGGAGTTCCCCGCGCGGATGGGCTGGTACGTCATCGTCGGCACGATCCCCATCGCCGTCCTCGGCGTGACGTTCAAGGACGAGATCGAGACCGTCTTCCGCGACCTGCGCCTGATCGGCACGACCCTGATCGTCTTCGGCCTCGTCCTGTGGTTCGCCGACCGCACGGCGCGCACCAAGCTGACGCTGGAGAAGCACCTGTCGTTCCCCCACGCCCTGATCTACGGCTTCGCGCAGGCGCTCGCGCTGATCCCCGGAGTGTCGAGGTCGGGCGGCACGATCACGGCGGGCCTGCTGCTCGACTACCGGCGAGAGGAGGCGGCGAAGTACTCCTTCCTGCTGGCGATCCCCGCGGTGCTGTCGTCAGGCCTGCTGGAGCTCTTCGAGATCGGCGACGGGCAGGCGCCCGACTGGGAGCCGACCATCCTGGCCACGATCATCTCGTTCGTCGTGGGCTACGCGGCGGTGGCGTGGTTCCTGAAGTACATCAGCACGCACCGGTTCACCGGCTTCGTCGTCTACCGCATCCTGCTGGGCGTCTTCGTCATCGCCGCCGTGTCATTCGGCTGGATCCAGGCCTGAGCCCGCGGGGCCGGCCCGCCGGCCCCGCGGATCCCCCAGCGCGACGCGGCCGGCCAGACAGAAGATCACCGCGAACAGCGCCCATCCGGCGACGTACGCCACGGGCTCCCACACCATCTCGCGCCCCTCGAAGTAGACAGCCAGCCCCACGAGAGCGCCGGGAACGGCGCCCCACCAGCGCCGCCACCACACCTCGTGGACGACCACTTCGAGGACCACCAGCGCGATCGGGCCGAGCAGCAGCATCTTGAGATTGAGCCGCTCGGCCACGACGTACTGGAGCACCGCCAGAGCCACCGCCGACAGCGTGGTCAGCAACACGATCGGGCCGAACGGGGCGGGCTCGTCACGTGGATCGGTCACCGCCCCATTCTGGCGAGCCGCCTCCCACCGGGACATTCGTCTTTGGTCTATGCCGCCACCGTGGCCCTGGCCGGGCGGTAGGTGGCCAGCGTGAACAGCAGGGTCACCGCGCCGAGCGCGGTCGCCAGCACGGTCACACCCGTCCTGCCGTACAGGTCGAGGGCGAGACCTCCGGCGATGCCCGCCACGAACAGCCCGAGGTACTGGCTGGAGGCCAGCAGCCCGAGCCCGACGGGCACGTTGCCCGGCACCGCGGCCACCGTCCTGAACTGCTGCGAGGGACCGATCAGCCAGCCGAGGGCGCCCCACGCGAACGCCCACACCAGCGCGACGCCGAGGTTGAGGTTCGCCACGGGGACGAGGCCGAGCAGCACGGTCGCCCCCGCGATGCCGATGAAGACCATCCTGCGCGGGCCGTAGGCGTCGGTGAGGCGCCCGCCGACCGCGTTGCCGACCACGCCGCCGATGCCCCACGCCCACAGCACCGCCGCCAGCGGCAGATCGAGCAGCGATCCGATGTAGGTGTAGGCGGTGAAGGCGGCCGCGAAGATCAGCAGCTGGGTCAGCAGGACGGCCAGCACGCCCCTGTCGGCGAGCGGGGTGAAGCGGTCCCTGATCCTGGTCGAGGCAGGCAACCGCACCTCGGGCACCACGACGGCGATGGCCGCGAACCCGATCACCGCGAGCACCACCACCATCCACACCGCCGCGCGCCATCCCGCGGCGCCGCCCATCCACGTCCCGAGCGGCACGCCGACCGCCGACGCCACCGTCAGGCCGCCCATCACCACCGACAGCGCGCGGCCCCTGCGTTCGGGCTCGGACAGCGCGGTCGCCACGGCGGAGGCGACGGGGGTCACCATGGCCGCGCCCGCCGCGGCGATCACCCTGGTGGCCAGCATGAGGGTGAACGTCGGCGCCAGCGCCGTCAGCGCGTTGCCCACGGCCAGTACGCCGAGGCCGATGAGCAGCAGCCGCTTCTTCGACAACTGGGCGGTCAGCGCGGCCAGGATCGGCGAGAGGATCGCGTAGGCCAGCGCGAACACGGTCATGAGCTGACCCGCCGCTGAGGGGGAGATGGCCAGGTCGTGGGCGATGGGCAGGACCAGGCCCGCGGTGACGAACATGCCGGTGCCCACGGAGAAGTTCCCCAGGGCAAGCGCGTACAGCTTGTGGGTCATGGAGACCAAACTCGCGTATAGTTGGATTGTTGTCAAACCTTCAAACGGAGGGGCAGGGTGGACGCATGCGCTTGCTACCTCAACCGGCGGTCGACGACATCCAGCTCACCGAGGTACTGCACGCGCTCTCCGACCCCGCGCGGCTCGATGTCGTCACCCAGCTGGCCGCCGAGTTCGAGCTGACGTGCAGCGGCGTCGGCGAGTCGATCGGGCTGCACAAGTCGACGATGTCCCACCACTATCGGGTCCTGCGCGATTCAGGGGTCGTCTCCACCCGGCAGGAGGGCAGGCAGAAGTTCATGACGCTACGCAAGGCCGACCTCGACCAGCGCTTCCCCGGCCTGCTCGACGCCGTCCTCGACGCCGTCGTCGGCGCCACGCGCTGATGCTGCCGATCCACGCCGCGCTGCCCTCGCTGCTGCGGGCGCTCGACGACGGCGGCCGTGCCGTACTGACCGCTCCGCCCGGCACGGGCAAGACCACGGTCGTGCCGCTCGCGCTCGCCGAGGCGGGCCTGCGAGTGCTGGTCGCCGAGCCGCGCAGGCTCGCCGTGCGGGCGGCGGCGCGCCGGATGGACGTCGCCTACACCATCCGCGGCGAGCACCGCCAGGGCCGCCGTCCAGGCGTCGAAGTGGTCACCACCGGCGTGCTGCTGCAGCGGCTCCAGCGCGACCAGGAGCTGCCGGGCGTCGACCTCGTCATGATCGACGAATGTCACGAGCGGCACCTCGACGCCGACACCGCGCTGGCCTTCCTGATCGACGTCCGTGAGACGCTCCGTCCCGACCTGCGCCTGGTCGCCGCCTCCGCCACCGCCGACACCGCGCCGTGGTCGCGGCTGCTCGGGGACGCTCCCGTGATCTCCGCCTCCGGCGTCGCCCACCCCGTCGAGATCGTCTGGGCGCCGCCGCCGCGGCCCGTCGCACCCCCGCACGGGCTGCGCGTCGACCCGGCGCTGCTGGCCCACGTGGCCGATGTCGTACGGCGAGCGCTGGCCGAGCGGGAAGGAGACGTGCTGTGCTTCCTGCCAGGAGTCGGCGAGATCTCCCGGGTGGCCGGCATGCTCGGCACGTCCGTCGACGTCCTCCAGGTCCACGGCCAGGCGCCCGCCCACGTCCAGGACGCCGTGCTCAGGCCCGCTCCGGACAGGCGGGTCGTGCTGGCCCCCTCGGTCGCCGAGTCCAGCCTGACCGTGCCCGGCGTGCGGGTGGTGGTGGACTCGGGGCTGGCCAGGGAGCCGAGGACCGATCACGCGCGGGGGCTCGGCTCACTGACCACCGTCCACGTCTCCCGCGCCTCGGCCGACCAGCGGGCCGGGCGGGCCGGACGCGAAGGGCCGGGGACCGTCTACCGGTGCTGGACGGCCGCCACCCACGCGCGGCTCGCCCCGCAGGCGCCACCGGAGATCCTCCTGGCCGACCTGACGGGGTTCGCGTTGCAGGCGGCGTGCTGGGGTTCACCCGACGCGTCCGACCTCGCCCTGCTCGACCGTCCACCGGCCGCCGCGATGTCGGCCGCGACCCGCACACTCCGCGGCCTCGGCGCCGTCGAACCACTCGACGGCGATTCCGACGAGTGGCCCCCCGAAACCGGCACCCTCGCGGAGCGCCCGACGCGTCACCGGGCTCCTAACCAACGCCCGTCGCATGACCGGGTTCCCGATAACGTCCGCCCGGCGGGCGGCTCCGAGGAAGCGACCTCCGACGGCCGCACGGTCGGAGACGGCTCTCCGGGTGATCGGCCTCAGGAGACCGACGGTCCCGAGGGCGTCCTGGTGGGCGGGCGTCCAGCGGGCGGAAGTCCGACGGGCGGGAGTCCGGTGGAGGAGGTCGTGAGGCGGCGGGTTCGGGTGACGGACAGAGGGCGGCGGATGGCCGCCGCCGGGGTGCACCCGCGCCTGGCCAGGGCCCTTCTCGACGCGGGCCCGCGCGCCGCCGAGGTGGTCGCGCTCCTGTCCGACCAGCTCCCCCGAGACGCCGGAGACGACCTCGTCGACATCTGGCGCAAGGCGGCCCGCGAACGCGACCCCCGCTGGCTCCGCGAGGTCAAACGCCTCACCGGCGCCAGGATCCAGGGCCCCGACGACGAGGCGGCGGGCCTGGCGGTCGCCATGGCCTTCCCCGAGCGGGTGGCCAGAAGGAGCGGCGGCGGTTACCTCATGTCCTCGGGCACCAGGGCGCAACTCCCCGAAGGTTCCCGGCTCGGCACCGCCGAATGGCTGGCGATCGCCGTCGCCGACCGTCCCACCGGCGCGGCCTCCGCCAGGATCAGGCAGGCCGTCGTCATCGACGAGGACCTCGCCAGGCGGGTGGTGCCGGTGACCGTACAGAAGGAGGTCGCGTGGCGCCGCGGCGACGTCTCCGCCCGGGTCGTGGAACGGCTCGGCGCCATCGAACTGTCCGTCACCCCGCTGAAGGACGCCGACGTCCGACCGGCCCTCCTGTACGGCCTGCGGACCGAGAACGTCCTCACCTGGACCCGTGAGGCGCTCGCCGTCAGGGACAGGATGGCGTTCTGCCATCGCGCCATCGGCGACCCGTGGCCGTCGATGGACGACCTGATCGACCTCGCCGACCAGTGGCTCGAACCCGAGCTGTCCCGCGCCCGCCGCCGCGCCGACCTCGAACGGCTCGACGTGGCCGGCGCCCTCAGACGGCTCGTCCCGTGGAGCCGCCGCCTGGACGACGACGCGCCCTCGCACATCGAGGTGCCCAGCGGCTCGCGCATCCGCGTGGACTACTCGGGCGAGCAGCCGGTGCTGGCCGTCAAGCTGCAGGAGCTGTTCGGCTGGCAGGAGGCGCCGCGCGTGTCCGGGGTCCCGCTGCTGATCCACCTGCTGTCCCCGGCAGGGCGGCCCGCCGCCGTCACCTCCGACCTGGCCTCCTTCTGGCGGAACGGCTACCGCGCCGTCCGCGCCGAACTGCGCGGACGCTACCCGAAGCACCCCTGGCCCGAGGACCCGCTCACCGCGCCCCCCACCCGCCGCACCAAACCCCGCTGACACCCCGCACCGCCCGAGCCCACCCACCGCGTGCCGCGGCCTGCCCGCGGTGATGGCGGCTGCAGGTTGGGGGCGGCGTTGCGGCGGGTGGCCGGAGTCCTGCTGGAGCACGCGTGATGGACGGGCGGTCACCGGTGACCGCGGTGGCCTCGACCCTGCTTGCCGTACGGGCTGG
>NZ_JBEZDO010000033.1:81323-112674 GCF_040648355.1 Nonomuraea sp. NPDC049152
GGAAGGGGTGGAAGGGGTGGAAGGGGTGGAAGGGGTGGAAGGGGTGGAAGGGGTGGAAGGGGTGGAAGGGGTGGAAGGGGTGGAAGGGGTGGAAGGGGTGGAAGGAGTGGTGAGCTGGGCGGCGAGCAGCAGCAGGTGCGGCTCGCCGGCGGGCGGGGAGATCAGCTGGAGGCCGATGGGCAGCCCGCTGGAGTGGCTGCCGAAGGGCAGCGACAGGGCGGGCCAGCCCGCGAGGTTCCACGGGGCGGTGGCGGCACTCGCCAGGACGTCGCGAAGCAGCCCGCGCGAACCCCAGCCGCTCGCCGGCGGCGGCAGCGTCGCGAGGGTCGGGGTGAGCAGCACGTCGGCGTTGCCTAACCACTGGTCGGCGCCGTAGTCGCGCCAGCGGTCGCGGACCCTGCGACCGTCCAGGCCGAGCCTGCCGAGGACACGGCCCGCGCGGGCGAGGGCGCGAGTGCGACGCCCCATGAGGCGCCGGTCGACGTGGGCGGCCTCGTCCGCGGCGCACGCCAGCCACGTCGCCACCGCCGCGGGGCCGAGCGTCGCGGGCAGTCTCGTCGGGTGCTCGACGACGGTGTGTCCCGCTTCGCGCAGCCGTGCGGCGGCGGAGACGACCGCCTTGGCGAACTCGCCGTCCATCCCGAACCCTTTCGGGAGCGGCTGCGGGGCGTAGGCGACGCGCAGGCCCGCCTGCCCTGGTTCGAGGGCGCGGGGCGGCCTGAGCAGCCAGTCCTCGTCGTCGTCATCCTCGTCGTCCTCGACCAGGTGCGCGGGTTGCCATTCCTTCCACGCCATGGCGAAACCCGGCTCGCCCGCCAGCACCGAGAGCGTCAGCGCCAGGTCGGCCGCCGATCGCGCCAACGGTCCGTTCTCCGACATTCCTCGCCAGTCATGCGTGGGCGCAGGCACCACCCCAGGGCCCGGCTTCAGCGCGAGCACCCCGCAACCGGCCGCCGGGATCCTGAGCGAACCGAGGCCGTCGTTCCCGAGCGCGACGGGCACCATCCCCGCCGCCACCGCCGCCGCGCTCCCGCCCGGCACGTTCGTCAGCCCGACCACCACCGCGCCCGCCGCCCGCAGCCGCACCACCGCCGGGTGGTCCTCCCTGGCGGGCGCCGCCGACGTCGCCTTCGACCCGTTGCGCGTGCTCTCTCCTGCGACCGCCAGGTTGTCCTTCACCGCGACGGGCACCCCCGCCAGCGGCAGCCCGCTCAGATCCGTTCTCTTCTGCACGGCCCGCGCCTCGTCGACCGCCTGCTCCCTGACGAGTCTGAACGCGCCGATCTCGACATCGCGTTCGGCGATCGCGTGGAGGTGCTCCTCGACGACCGCGACGGCCGATGCCTCCCCCTGGCGTACGGCCGCCGCGATCTCGATCGCGGACCTGCCTGCCCACACCATGCACCGATTCTGTCCTCAGCGGAACGCCTTCACCAGAGGCAGCGCCCGGTTACTACGCGCCGACGCCCGCGCTCCGGCTCACGTCACCGGCGGGAGCCGGAGCGAGATCACGACCGAGGCTCCCTTCCTGCCTGCTTCAGAGCGAGGCGCAGGGCGTACTCGATCTGCGCGTTGATGCTCCGCAGGTCGTCCGCGGCCCACTTGGCGATCGCCTCGTGGACCGCGGGGTCGAGACGGAGCAGGAGCTTCTTCCGCTCGGACGCTCGCGCGCCCCGCGTCGCCGGGCCCTGCTCGTCGTCCGTGTCAGGCATACAGGCTGCCGGTGTTCACCACCGGCTGGATCGCCCGGTCGCCGCAGAGGACGACCAGGAGGTTGGACACCATCTGCGCCTTGCGCTCCTCGTCCAGGTCGACGACGCCCTCGGCGGCCAGCCTGTCGAGCGCGAGGTGGACCATGCCGACCGCGCCCTCGACGATCCGCGTCCGGGCGGCGACGACCTGGGCGGCCTGCTGCCGCACGAGCATGGCCTGGGCGATCTCCGGCGCGTAGGCGAGGTGGGTGATGCGGGCCTCCAGCACCTCGACACCCGCCAGCTCGGTCCGCTCACGCAGCTCCGTCGTCAGCTCGGTGGCCACCTCCGCGCCGTCGCGCAGGCTGGTGCGGGCGGGCTCGTGCGAGTCGTACGGGTGCGTGGTGGCCAGGTGCCGCACCGCGGCCTCCGACTGGATCGCGACGTACTCCTCGTAGTCGTCGACGGAGAACGTCGCCCTCGCCGTCTCCACGACCTTGTAGACGACCACCGCGGCGATCTCCACCGGGTTGCCGTCGGCGTCGTTGACCTTGAGCTTGGCCGTCTCGAAGTTGCGCACCCTGAGCGTGATCTTACGCTTGCTGGTGAAGGGCAGCACCCACTGGAACCCCGCGTCGGCGATCGAGCCGACGTAGCGCCCGAGGAACTGGACGACCTTGGCCTCGTTGGGGTTGATCACGGTCAGTCCGGTCAGGACGACGATCGCCACCACGGCCCACGCGATCGCGAGGACGGCCGTCGCGGCTTCGCCCCTTCCCAGGCCGACGATGGCGGCCAGGACGCCGAGCCCGATCAGCACGGCGAGGACGAGGAAACCGTTCAGCCGGAAAGCTCTTCTCTCCATGCACATCCCCTTGGTATCGAAGTGATATCACTACGATAGCTCACAAGAGGATCGGATGCGCGGCCGAGCCTTCGATCCCTCGGCCGATCACCCCAGAGCGGAGCGCCATGGGCAGGGTCGGCCACTTCGGGCGCGTTGGCATAGATCGACGCGGCGCCTGCGTCCTTGCTTGGTGACATCGCGAGGAGGACAGGTGGATCCAGGATTCGAGGCGGACTTCCGTCAGTTCGTCATCGATCGGTCGGAGGCGCTGTTCCGTACCGCGTACCTGCTGACCGGCGACCGGCACGCCGCCGAGGACCTCGTGCAGTCGGCGCTGACGAAGACGGCCGCCAGGTGGCGCGGTCTTCGCGACCCCGCGGCGATCGAGGGTTACGTCCGCCGCGTCATGTACCACGAGCGCGTGAGCTGGTGGCGGCGCCGTTCCCGGGTCGCGGAAGTGTCGGCCGCATGGCTGCCCGACCAGGTCGGCGACGGGCACGCGGAGGCCGCGGACCTGCGCCTGGTGATGCGCGCGGCGCTCGCCCGGCTGACGCCCAGGCAGCGGACCGTGCTCGTGCTGCGCTACTTCGAGGACCTGTCGGAAACCGAGATCGCGGGACTGCTCGGGATCGGTGTGGGTTCCGTACGCAGTCAGATCTACCGCTCGCTGGAGCGTCTGAAGAAGGCCGCGCCTGAGCTCAACGCCGTGAAGGAGTTCGGATGAACATCGAGGACCTGCTGCGCGAGACCCTGTCCGACATGGCCGTGGAGGAGCAGCCGCCCCCGCCGGGCCGCTTCCTCCAGGCCCGGGGGCGCCGACCGCGCCGAGGGCTCGTTCTGGCCACGGCTGCGGCGGCGGCCGTCGCCGTACTGGCGGCCGGATCCGCGCTCGCGGTCCAGGGCCTGTCCTCCCGAGGACCGGGGAACCCCACGGGACAGAGCTCGCGTCCGAGCCCCGATCGCCTGCGGCCGCCCACCCTGACCGTGAAGCAAGGGCTACGGCTCTCGCAGATCTTCGAGCAGCTGTCGGCCGTCACCGGCAAGCCCGTGAGGGAGTTCAGGCGCGCGGCCGAGGACGGCGAGGCGCTCGGCCTCCCCACGTACGCCAAGGGCAGGCTGGAGGGGTTCGCCTTCCCAGGGACCTACGAGGTGCCGCCCTCGTCGAGCCCGAGCGGGATCCTCGCGTCGATGGTGACCCGCTTCGAGCGCGCCGCCGAGGACAGCGGGCTGGTGGAGGGGGCCAGGCGACTTCACCGTACGCCGCTGGAGGTCGTGACCGTCGCGAGCATCATCGAGGCCGAGACGTACGACAAGCGCGACATGCCGAAGGTCGCGCGGGTCATCTACAACCGGCTGAACCGGACACCCCGGATGAAGCTGCAGTTGGACGGCACGGTCCTGTACGGCGCGGGCAAGTTCGGCAGGGCGGCCTCGAATGAGGACCTCAGAACGTCTTCGCCGTACAACACCTACACCCATGCGGGGCTGCCGCCCGGCCCCATCGGCAACCCGGGGGCCGACGCCATCGAGGCCGCGCTGCGGCCCGCCACCGGGTCCTGGCTGTACTTCGTGGCGACCGATCCGAGGAAGGGCACCGTGAAGTTCGCCAGTTCCGGAGCCGAGTTCCTCGAGCTGGTAGCGGAGCGCGCAAAGAATCTGAGAAAGGGATGACTTCGACGACACGGCCGCGTTCCTGGGATGGCGGCGGACTGAAGATCACCCGGACTGCGCCCGAACCTGCGGAAAACCGCAGGTATTTCCGGGTACGCGCATCATTACGGCGGCCGAGCGGCGAAATCTAGCGTTTCTCCCCATGATGGGAAAGTTGTTCGACGTCCCGCGCCGAGTGGCGGCAGGGGTGTCCGCCCTGCTCGCGCTCGCCGTGGTGATCATGCTGACCGCCATGACGGACAGTACGCCGCAGCCGCGCCCGGCCTCCGCGCCGAGCCAGGAGTTCAGCGCCGAGCGGGCCCTGGTCCACCTCGAGAAGTTCGCCACCGTGCCGCGCCCGCTCGGCAGCCCCGCCGGCGACCGTGCCAGGGACTATTTGGCAGGACAGCTGCGTGCCGCGGGACTCACGGTCGAGATCCAGCGTTCCGTCGGGGCGTGGGCGTCGAGGGGGCTGGCCACGTTCGGGCGGGTGGACAACATCGTGGCCACCCTGCCCGGCACGGACTCGACCGGCACGGTGCTGATCGCCGCGCACTACGACTCCGCGGCCATGGGTCCCGGCGCATCCGACGACGGGGCGGCGGTCGCGGCGATGGTGGAGACCGTCAGGGCGCTACAGGCGGGCGGCGGCGAGGGCCTGCGCAACGACATCGTCCTGCTGATGTCGGACGGCGAGGAGGACGGCGTGCTGGGCGCCGAGGCGTTCGTGCGCCAACACCCGCTGGGCCGTAAGGGCGGCGTGCTGCTGAACTGGGAGGCCCGCGGGGTCGGCGGCCCCTCGCTGATGTTCCAGACCTCCAGGGACAACGCCGGGCTGGTCGAGACGTTCGTGAACGGCGTGCCGCATCCGCGCGGCGACTCCTCCATGGGCGAGCTGTACCGGCTGCTGCCGAACAACACCGACTTCACCCCGCTGACGAAGGCCGGATTCACCGGCCTGAACTTCGCCTATATCGAGCGCTCCTCGTACTACCACACGGCCGGCGACTCCATCGCCAACCTCGATCGCGGCAGCCTGCAACATCACGGCGAGAACATGCTGGCGCTGGCCCGCGCCCTCGGCGGCGCCGATCTGCCCGCGCTGGCCTCCGACCATGACGTCACGTACTTCCGGATCTTCGGAATCATGGTCACCTACCCTGTTGCGCTCGTCTGGCCGCTGGCGCTGCTGGCCGTGCTCGCGCTGCTGGGGCTGGCTCTGGTCGCGCGCAGGAGGCGGCTGGTGAGCGTTCCCCGGCTGCTCATCGGCGCCGTGTCGGCCGTCGTGCCGCTGGTGGTGTCGGTGGTTCTGGCACAGGGGCTGTGGGAGGTGCTGGTGGCCTGGCGGCCCGCGTACGACGGGATGGGCGGGCTGCTGCACCGCCCGCAGGGGTTCCAGGCGGCCATCGCGGTCCTGTCCGGGCTGGCGCTGCTGGGCTGGTACCTGCCGCTGCGGCGCAGGCTCGGGCCCGCGGCGCTGGGCGTCGGCGCGCTGGTGTGGCCTGCCGGGCTCGGTGTGCTGTGCGCGCAGGTCGCGCCCGGGATGTCCTACATGTTCACCCTGCCCGCGCTGTTCTGCGCGCTCGGCGGGCTGGCCGTTCTCGTGCTTCCCGGACCTGCCTGGGCGCGGGTCGCGGCGACGACGCTGGGCACGGTGATGGCCGCGACGCTGCTGCCCGCCCTGGCCAGGAACGCCTTCGACGGGATGGGGCTCGCGCTCGGCGGGGCGAGCGCGCTGGTGCTGGCGCTGTTCGGGCTGACCGCGCTGCCGATCGCGGAGCTGTTCCTGCCCGAGCCAGGCCGCAGGCCCGGCCGCGGCGCCGTGTTCGCCGTGCCCCTGGTGGCCGTGGGGCTCGCGATGGCGCTGGTCGGCGCCGGACTGGCGACGGACACGTTCGACGCGGACCATCCGCGGCGCACGCACCTGGCGTACGTCATGGACGCCGACACCCGGGCCGCCCGATGGGTCAGCGCTGACGCCGATCCTGGCGAGTGGACCAGGCGGTACGTGTCCGGCCACGACGTCACAGGGCTGCCGGAGGGATACGCGCGGGGCACGCTGTGGACCGGCACCGCGCCGTCGATCAAGGCCGACGGCCCCAGGGTCGCCATGCTGGCGCGCGACGCGGACACGATCAAGCTGCGCGTGACCGCCGGGCAGGGCGCACGTTCGGTGACGCTGCGGGTCGATCAGCCGATCACCGAGGCGACCGCGGCGACCGCGGCGACCGCGGCGACCGGCGGGATCGGCCAGGTGACCGTCCCCGTCACGGGCACGCGGGTCAACACCTGGCCCGCCGAGATCCGCTTCCGTGGGATCCCCGCGCGGGGCGCTCAGATCACGCTGCGGGTGCCGGGCGCGAGCCGCATCCGCCTCACCGCGATCGCCGAGACGGACGGCCTGTCCGCGGTGCCCGGCTTCGTCCCTCGGCCGCCGGACCTGGTGGCGGCCACCCGCGAGGACGGCGACCTCCTCGCGATCACCCGCACCTACACCTTCTAGCCGCCAAGACCCGGCGACCTTGCGGACAACGGAGTACCGCCTTGCGCGATCACCACCCTGAACGGGCAACTGGTGGTGGACATCGCCTCCGTCGGGCATCTGGATGCGTAACCGAAGATCGGCTCTGCCTACCGCTCGACGGTCGGTCAACTCGACCTGACGCTCAGGCAGACCGGATGTCCGCGCGGACGATCGCCATCACGCACCAGCGCGTAAGAGCGGGCAGGCCGGTGACACTCGTACGTCACCGGCCGAATCCGTGTGGTCAACGGGCGCGGGAAGGGGGCGGGAGCCCCCTGGGAAGAGGGACGATGCTCTTAGACGCCCGCCGGGTGCCACACCGTCTTGGTCTCCAGGAACGCCGTCATCCGTCCGATACCAGGGTCCGCGCCCCAGTCGCCCTCAGCAGGCCTGAGCACCCGCTTGAGGTTCTCCGCCGCCTCCTGCTCGCACCGCAGCGCCAGGTCCGCGTCCGTCACTCCGGTCAGGTCGAGCCCGTTGACGTCCATGTGGGCCGCCAGCCAGGGCGCGATCTCCGCCTGCCGCCCGGTGAGGACGTTGACCACCCCGCCGGGCAGGTCGGACGTGGCCAGCACCTCGGCCAGCGTGATCGAAGCCAGCGGCGAGCTCTCCGAGGCCACCACCACGCACGTGTTGCCCGTGACGATGGCCGGCGCGACGACCGAGACCAGCCCGAGCAGCGGGTCGGCGGGCGCGATCACCGCGACCACGCCGGTCGGCTCGGGCGAGGACAGGTTGAAGTACGGCCCTGCCACGGGGTTGGCCGACCCCCGCACCGAGGCGATCTTGTCGGACCAGCCCGCGTACCAGACCAGCCGGTCGACGGCCGCGTCCACCTGCTCGAGCGCCGCCTTCTTACCCCCGCCGATCTCCTCGACGAACTGGGCGCGGCGGCCTTCCAGCATCTCGGCGACGCGGTAGAGGATCTGCCCCCTGTTGTACGGCGTGGCCGACGACCATCCGGGGAACGCCTTGCGCGCGGCCGTCACGGCGTCGCGCGCGTCCTTGCGCGAGGCCCTGGACGCGTTGGCCAGGAAGTCGCCCTTCGGGGACGTCACGACGTACGACCTCCCGCTCTCGGAACGCGGGAACGCCCCGCCGATGAACAGCTTGTAGGTCTTGCGAACGGTCAGCCTGCTCATCGCTTCTCCTCCGCCGGCCGTACGGGAACGAAGATCTGGCCGCAGCGGCTGACTCCGCAGCGGTGGGCGAACCAGCCGGTCCGCAAGGGGCGGCCCGCGCGGGCGTAGGCGTGTCCGCGAGTGGCGTGGGCGCGCCTGGCCCGCCTGCGCCGCAGGCGATGATCACACAGCAAGGTAGGCCTCCAGACCCGCGAGACCGCCTTCACGGCCGTATCCCGACTCCTTGTAGCCGCCGAAGGGCGAGGTCGGGTCGAACTTGTTGAAGGTGTTGGCCCAGACGACGCCGGCTCGCAGCCGGTCGGCCATCCACAGGATGCGCGACCCCTTCTCCGTCCACACGCCCGCGGAGAGGCCGTAGGGCGTGTTGTTCGCCTTCTCGACCGCTTCGGCGGGGGTGCGGAACGTCAGCACCGACAGCACGGGGCCGAAGATCTCCTCGCGCGCGACGCGGTGCGACTGCGCCACACCCGTGAAGATCGTCGGGGGGAACCAGAAGCCCTTGTCGGGCAGCGGGCAGGCGGGCGACCAGCGCTCGGCGCCCTCCGACTCCCCTGCCTGGGACAGTTCTTTGATCTTGGCGAGCTGCTCGGCGGAGTTGATCGCCCCGATGTCGGTGTTCTTGTCCAGCGGGTCGCCGAGGCGGAGCGTGGACAGCCGGCGCTTGAGCGAGTCGAGTAGTTCGTCCTGCACCGACTCCTGCACCAGCAGCCGGGATCCGGCGCAGCACACGTGTCCCTGGTTGAAGAAGATGCCGTTGACGATGCCCTCGACCGCCTGGTCGATCGCGGCGTCGTCGAAGACGATGTTGGCGGCCTTGCCGCCGAGCTCCAGCGTGAGCTTCTTGGACGTGCCGGCCACCGTACGGGCGATGATCCTGCCCACCTCGGTCGAGCCGGTGAAGGCGACCTTGTTCACGTCGGGGTGCGCGACGACGGCGGCGCCGGTCTCGCCCGCGCCTGTGACGATGTTGACGACGCCCGGCGGCAGCTCGGCCTGCTGGCAGATCTCGGCGAACAGCAGCGCGCTCAGCGGCGTGGTCTCGGCGGGTTTGAGGACGACCGTGTTGCCGCACGCCAGCGCGGGAGCGATCTTCCAGGCCAGCATCAGCAGCGGGAAGTTCCACGGGATGACCTGGCCCGCCACGCCCAGCGGCTTGTCGCCGAAGCCCGCGTAGGCGAGCTTGTCGGCCCAGCCGGCGTAGTAGAAGAAGTGCGCGGCGACGAGCGGCACGTCGACGTCCCGCGACTCGCGGATCGGCTTGCCGTTGTCGAGCGACTCCAGGACGGCCAGCTCGCGGGCCCGCTCCTGGATGATCCTGGCGATCCTGAACAGGTACTTGGCGCGCTCGGAGCCCGGCAGCGACGACCAGACGCCGAACGCCTTGCGGGCCGCCTGCACCGCTCGGTCCACATCGTCGGAGGAGGCCGAGGCGATCTCGGCCAGCGTCTCCTCGGTGGCCGGGTTGACCGTCTTGAACGCGGGACCCGTGCCGTCCACGAACTCGCCGTTGATGAACAGCCCGTACGACGCCTTGATGTCGACGACGTCACGCGACTCGGGTGCGGGGGCGTACTCGAACACCATCGTGATCAGTCCAGGGTGAAGTAGTCGGGACCGGCATACCGGCCTGTGGCGAGCTTCTGCCGCTGCATCAGCAGGTCGTTCAGCAGCGAGGAGGCGCCCAGCCTGAACCAGTCGGGGTTCAGCCAGTCCTCGCCGACGGTCTCGTTGACCAGCACGAGGTTCTTGATCGCGTCCTTGGTCGTGCGGATCCCGCCGGCGGGCTTCACGCCTACCTGCCGGCCCGTCCGCGCGCGGAAGTCGCGCACGGCCTCGAGCATGACCAGCGTCACCGGGAGCGTGGCCGCGGGGGCGACCTTGCCGGTGGAGGTCTTGATGAAGTCGGCCCCGGCGATCATGGCCAGCCACGAGGCCCGCCGTACGTTGTCGTAGGTCGCCAGCTCGCCCGTCTCCAGGATCACCTTGAGGTGGGCGTCGCCGCAGGCGGCCTTCACCGCGACGATCTCCTCGAACACCTTCATGTAGCCGCCGGACAGGAACGCGCCCCTGTCGATCACCATGTCGATCTCGTCCGCGCCCGCGGCGACGGCCAGCGCGGTGTCGCTCACCTTCACCTCGAGCGAGGAACGGCCGCTGGGGAACGCGGTGGCCACCGAGGCGACCTTCACCCCCGAACCGCCCAGCGCCTCGACCGCCACCGGCACCAGGTCGGGGTAGACGCAGACCGCGGCCACCCTCGGCGCTCCCGCGGCGGTGTACATCGCCTTGGCGCACATCGCCCTGACCTTGCCGGCGGTGTCGGCGCCCTCCAGGGTGGTCAGGTCGACCATGGAGATGGCCAGGTCGATGGCCTCCGCCTTGGCGGTCGTCTTGATGGAGCGGGTGGAGAGCATCGCAGCCCGCTGGTCCGCGCCCACCCGGTCGACACCGGGCAGGCCGTGCAGGAAGGCTCGCAGCGTGGCATCGGAGGAGGCCACGTCCACGAGCGAGGTAGTCACAGTTGACACCATCACAGCATCGCCGACCGGGACGGGTAGTTCCAAACCGGACCTGCCGGAATGTTCATTGATAGGTCAGCACCAATTGCCGTACCCCCGTGGGGGCGCTCGCCTCGACCGTCGCCCACATCCGCGTGGAGCCCGGCACGTTGGTCAGCCCTCTGATCTCCGCGCGTGTCGTGCCCTGCGGGGTCACGGGGACCTCCGACCACGTGCCGTCGACGAAACGGACGAGCGCGTCCGGCTGCCGCGGCCGCGCCGCGCCCAGCCACAGCCCGCTTCCTCCGTCCGTGGCGACGTAGGTGTACGCGGTCGAGGGCGTGCGGTGGTCGAGCCGCTGCCATGACGTGCCGTCCCAGCGCAGCACGACCGCCTCGCGAGGCAGGCCGCCCACCGTGATCGCCCCGACCGCGTACCCCAGGTTCCTGTACGGCATGGCGATGTCGTTGAGCTCCAGGTAGCCGCCCTCGGGCAGCTCTATAGGGGGAAGCGGCGTGCTCGTCCACTCCCTGCCGTTCCACCGCAGGATCGAGGCGGCGCGCTCGCCGTCGTAGCCGAGCTTGTCCTCGCCCGGGCTGCTCAGCGCCCACACCTGCTGCGCGGACACGGCGGCGAAGTCGCTGATCGGGTACGGCGCGGCCACCGTCCGCCATGCCGTACCGGACCAGTGCCAGAGCACGTCCGACATGCCGTGCGGCCCGAACCGCAGCCCCGCCGCCCAGCAGTCGTCGGGACCGGTGGTCGCGGCCGCCGTCACGTGCGCGGACTCCACGACGATCGGCAGGCTGCTCCACTTCCCTGCCGCGAGACGGTGGACCTCGATCTGGTCGGGGTTCTCGGCGAACCTCCAGCTCATCCCGGGTCCCGCGGCCGTCACCAGGTACGGCACCGCCGGATCCGTCTCGTCCCGCCATGCCACGCCGTTCCACCGCATGAGCGGCAACCCCGAGCGGACGACCCACGCGTCGTCCTGGCCGGTGGCCCCTACCGCGCCGAGGCCACCCCAAATGCTCGCCTCAGCCGCGGCCGAGACGTGCCATTCCCGGTCCTGAGCTGCGACGGGAGCGCCCGCGACGAGTAGCGCGCCGGCCGTCGCGATGATCGTCCATAGCTTCACGCCGCACCATGGTGGCCTGTCTAAGGCGGTGTTCAGGCGTGTCCTAGGTAGTCCTAAGCCGAAGGTTCGGCAGAGATAAGGCATCCGACCGATGTGAAGGGGTGGGCCTTAGGACGAATCTTGAACATGTCAGCAATGAACAGGAGAAATCAGCAATGAACCCGGAAATTGAGTACCAGCTCATCCAGTCCCACGCGCGAGAGCTCCGCCAGGCGGCCGCCACCCACCGTCGAGTACGGGAGGCCCAGAAGTCCGGCGAGACCGAGCGTCGCCACCGCTCGGTCTTCGGCAAGCTCCGCAAGTCATGACCACCCCACGAGAGCCCGGCCGCATCCTCCCTCGCGGCCGGGCCTCTCAACCCCCCTAAACCACCAAGGGTCATATGACATGCTTGAGGACGTGTTGGGGCGTTCCGTAAGTCCCGTCTTCGTGGGACGGGACGCAGAGCTGTCGGTCCTGACCGAGTCCTTCGACGAGGCCCGCAAGGGTGCGGCGACCGCCGTGCTCCTGGGCGGAGAAGCAGGAGTCGGCAAGACCAGACTGGTGCAGAGTTTCGCCGAGCGCGCCGCGAACGACGGCGCGCAGGTGCTGGTCGGTGGCTGCGTCGAGCTGTCCACCGACGGTTTGGCGTACGCACCTTTCACCGCCGCGCTGCGCCAGCTCGTCAGGGAGATGGGCACGGCCAGGATCGGCGCGCTGCTGCCTGACGGCGCGGAGCGCGACCTGGCCAGGCTGCTGCCCGAATTCGGCGAGCCGAGCGCCGACGGAGAGACCGACACCGGCAGGGCCAGGCTCTTCGAGCAGTTCCTCACCCTGCTCGAACGGCTCTCCGAGTCGCGTCCCGTCGTCCTGGTCATCGAGGACGTCCACTGGGCCGACAGGTCCAGCCGCGACCTGATCGCCTTCCTCAGCCGCAACCTGCGCGAGGCGCAGTTGCTCATGGTCCTGACCTATCGCTCGGACGACCTGCACCGCCAGCATCCCCTCAGGCCCGTCCTGGCCGAGCTCGGCAGGGTGGCGGGCGTGCTACGGCTCGACCTGCCGCGCCTCTCACGCGACGAGGTCGCCGAGCAGATGGCCGGCATACTCGGCGCCACTCCTCAGTACTCCCGCATCGAGACCGTCTACCAGCGTAGCCAGGGCATCCCGCTGTTCGTCGAAGCCCTGATGGAGTGCGACAACGGCGCGGGCGAGGTGCCCGACTCCCTCACCGACCTGATCCTCGGCTCGGTCGAACGCCTCCCCGAGGACACCCAGCGCGTCCTGCGCATCGCCGCCGCGGGCGGCATCCGCGTCGGCCACGCCCTCCTTTCGGCGGTCAGCGGGCTGTCGGACATCGAACTGGAGACCGCGCTGCGCCCCGCCATCGCGGGCAACGTGCTGCAGATCGCCGACAACAGGGCCTACGTCTTCAGGCACGCGCTGATCCGCGAAGCCGTACACGACGAACTGCTGCCCGGCGAGCACCAACGCCTGCACGCGCGCTACGCCGAGGAGATCTCCCGCGACCGCGCCCTGGTGCCGCCTGGCAGGGCGGCCGTCGAGATCGCCCACCACTGGTACGGCGCGCGCGACGACCAGTGGGCGCTCATCTCGGCGTGGGAGGCGGCGCAGAAGTCGTTCGGGGCGTTCGCCTACACCGAGGCCATCCCCCTGCTCGAACGCGTCCTCATGCTGTGGGACAAGGTGCCGGGAGCCTGCGGCGACATCGGCGTGGACCACACCACCGTCCTCGAACGCGCCTCCGAGGCCAGCCACGCCTGCGCCGACATCGACAGGGGCGTGAAGTTCGTCAAGGCCGCGCTCGACCAGCTCGACGAGCACGCCGAACCTGAGCGGGTGGCCGCCCTGCTGGTCCGCTGGGGCAACTTCCAACTGGCCAAGGCCAAGCCGGGGGCGCTGGAGAAGTTCCGTCAGGCCCTCAGCCTGGTCCCCGAGCCCGGCCCCGCCCGCGCCGACGTGCTGGTGAAGCTCAGCGGCCACCTCATGCTCACCGGCGAGGTCGCCGAGGGCACCGCGCTCGCCGAGGAGGGCCTGGCGCTGGCCAGGGCACTCGGGCTCCAGGTCAACGAGGGCGACCTGATCATGAACCTGGCCCTCGGCTACTCCCTCGACGGCGAGATCGAGCGCACCTTCGAGGCGAACCTGCGCGCCATGCGCATCGGCGAGCAGGTCGGCTCCGGCCGGCTCGTCCTGCGCGCGATGGCCAACAACATCGACGCGCTGAACGACCTCGGCCGCACCGCCGAAGCCATCAAACTGGCCCGCAAGGGCGAGCTGCTGGCCAAGAAGTACGGCAGGGTCAGGGCCTCGGGCACGTTCATCCTCAACAACCTCGCCGAATGCCTGGAATCGCTGGGCAGGTGGGACGAGGCCGTCCAGGTCCTCGAGCACGCGCTCAGCCTCGGCCCCACCATCAGCACCCGCTACCACCTCATGCGAGGCCGCGCCGACATCGCGCTGGCCAGAGGCGAAGTGGACCTGCTGGAGGGCATCCTGTCCGAGCTCGGCGTGCTCAGCGAGCGCCCCGAGACCTTCATGCAGGACATCACCAACAGCACCCGCCTGCACATCGGCTGGCACCTGCTCAAGGGCGAACCCCACAGCGCGCTCGCCGTCGCCGAACGCATGCTCAGCAGGCCCACCCAGGCGAGCAAGGCGGGCCTGGCCTGGCGGCTGCTTTCCCTCATCCGCACCGTGTGCGACGCCGCCGCCCCCGCGGTTCCCGAAAGGGCGGCCGTCGTCCACTCCCTGGCCACCGAGGTCGCGTCCACACTCGCGGTCATCGGCCCGGTCTCCGAGGCGTACCGGCTCACCTTCGTCGGCGACTTCGACGCGGCCTCCGCCGCGTGGGAGCGGCTCGGCAGGCCCCACTCCCACGCCAAGTCACTGCTGCGGGCCGCCTCCGCGCACGCCCACTCCGGCGACAAGGAAGGCGCCGCCGTACGGCTGCGCGCCGCCTACCCCCTGGCCACCGCGCTGCCCGCCGCGCCGCTGATCGCCGAGATCGAGGGCCTGTCCCGCCGCCTCGGCATCGCCCTCGTGGAGGAGAGCGCCCCTTCTCCCGAGCTGCTCACCCCGCGCGAGCTGGAGGTGCTCCGGCTGGTCGCCCTCGGCAGGACCAACAGGGACATCGCCGGCGAGCTGTTCATCTCGGCCAAGACGGTGAGCGTGCACGTGTCCAACATCCTGGGCAAGCTCCGCGTCTCGACCAGAGGCGAGGCCACCGCGGCCGCCCACCGCCTGGCACTGCTCTCGGTCTGACTACTTCACCCAGCGCCGGAATCCGCCCTCAGAGTTGATCACTTGGCCGGAGATCCAGGCGCCTTCATCCGAAACCAGCCAGCGAACCAGGCGGGCGGCCTCCTCCGGTCTGCCCCATCGGCCCGCCGGCAGAGCATGCGCGACCTGCCGGGCGAGTTCAGGGCTCGCCCAACCGGTGTCGACCGGCCCGGGATTGACGCAGTTGACCGTGATGCCGCGATCGGCGAGCGCGTCGGCGAGGCTGAGCGTCATCTGGTGGATCGCGCCCTTGCTGATCGCATACGGCAGTTCCGCGGGCATCGGGCCCAGGTGCTGACCGGAGGTGAACAGGATCACCCGGCCACCGGGACGCTGATCGTCGTGCTGAGCGGCGAACGCCTGGGTCAGCAGCACGCTGGCTCGAGCGTTGACCGCCCACGCCAGGTCGAGCTCCGACGCGCTCACTTCGGTCAACGACTGCTCGGAACTGCGGGCGTGGTTGGCAACCAGCACATCGACATGTCCGAACCGGGTGACCGCCTGCTCGATCACCCACGCCGGCGCCGCCGGATCGGCGAAGTCCGCCTCCACGTGGTGCAGATCGTTCCCCACACCGCCCAGCGCCTCCAGCACGCCTCCCATACCCACGGGATCGCTACCCCACGGCTGGTCGGCGTCATGCCGGGCCCACGATTGCACCACCACCATCGCCCCGGAGGCGAGCAACTCGCGCGCTACGGCGAAGCCGATCCCCGCCCGGCGGCTCACGCCTGTCACCACCGCGACCCGGTTCGCCAGCGGTCCCTGTCTTCCACTGCGGTTCGTCTCGACCACCATCCGGAAATCATGGTGGATCGGCAGTTCTGCGCGCAGCTCGATATCGATCGTCCGGGCCGTCGTGGCCGAGTACCGGGGCCACGACGGGTTGGGATCCGGCCGTTCTGCCAGAATGCGGCCATGATCGAACAAGAGGTTCCTGCTCCGCGTCCGCTGTTGCGTCGGCCTGAGGACGGTGAGCTGATCGATGTCGCCGGGGTGGCGCACTTCTTCCGGCTGACCGGCGAACACACGGGTGGGCGCTTCGCCTTCGAGGAGTTCACCCTGGGGGCGGGGATCGTCGGGGCGCGTCCGCACGTACACGCTGGGCATGACGAGTACTTCTACGTCTTGGACGGCGAGTTGACCCTGCACAACGGAGACGGGGAGGTCACGGTAGGGCCGGGGAACCTGCTGTCCGCGGTGCGCGGGACGCCGCACGGCTTTCGCAACGCGGGCACGGGGACGGTACGGGCCCTGTGTCTCTACACTCCCGCCGGATACGAGGGGTACTTTCGCGAGGTGCACGCCGCCGTGGCCGCGGGCGCCGAGGTGACGGACGAACTGCTCGCGGAGTTCCGCGCCCGCTACCGCACCACCTCGCACTGAGGGGAAGCCGCGGCGAACGCGCCCTGCCCCGCGCCGCTTCAGGCCCCTGCCTCGATGCGCATCGGTCGGGGCCTGCAAGCGCGGTTGACGGGGTGGGAGCCTCCGGGGGCGGTCCCGAGCCCGGAGGCGGGCGACCATGCTGCCAGGCGGGAATCCCCTATAGGAGGGGCTGCACCAGGAGCAGGACGCCGAACACGGCGAACGCGGCGGCCGCGCCGTACCGGATGGCCTTCTCCGGCAGGTGCCGGCCGAGCAGCCGCCCGACCACGATGGCCAGAGCGTCGGCGGCGACCATGCCCACGGTCGACCCGATCCACGTGCCGAGCCAGCCGTGCTGCGTGGCCAGCGTGATCGTGGCCAGCATCGTCTTGTCGCCCAGTTCGCTCAGGAAGAATGCCACCGTCACCGCGATCAGCGCGTTGCGGGTGGTCCGCTTGGCCTTCTGCGACTCTTCCTCGGTCAGTTCGTCGCCGCGCAGCGTCCACAGCGCGAATCCGAGGAACGCGATGCCCGCGATGATCGAGATGGCGGTGGTCGGCAGCGCGTCGCCGATCAGGCCGCCGACGGCGACGCTCACCAGGTGGACCGCGGTGGTCGCGATCGTGATGCCGGCCAGCACCGGCCATGGCTTGAAACGGGTGGCGAACGTCATCGCCATCAACTGGCTCTTGTCGCCCAGCTCGGCGACGAAGATCACGCCAAGGCTGATCCAGAACGCTTCCAACGGTCCTCTTCCTTAAGGCCGGACCTGAAGCGACTCAAAAAGGGCAGCACGACTTCGGCCCGGCAAGATTGCCAGGCCGAAGGTCTCGTCCGCCTGTTACAGGCCCGCGTGACCGGGCAGAAGCCAGCATGTCGACCACGCGAATTGAGGACTACTCCCCTTCGGTATTTGGAGTGAGTTTATCCCATGGACGAGCTGTACCGTCGCTGGCTGCTGGAGATGTGGAACGGCGACTTCGACCTGGCCGACGAACTGGTCTCCCCTGATTTCGTCGGGCACTGGCCGGGCATGGACGTGCACGGGCCCGAGGGGCTGAAAGGCGCGCTGGCGCAGGGCTTCGAGCCGTTCGCGAACGTGAAGGTCACGCTGGATGTGGGCCCGATCGTCGACGGCGACACGGTGGCGGCCCGCTGGACGTTCTCGGGCGACCACACGGGCGTCATCCCCGGCGTGGGAGTGACCGGAATCACCTTCAGCGGGCACGACATCCTGCGCGCCGAGGACGGCAGGTTCGTGGAGTACTGGGTGATCTCCGACACCCGCTGGATGCGCGGCTAGAGCGCGCAGCCGATCATCGTGGGCTCGTTGACGAGCGTGACGCCGAACTTCTCCCGCACCCCTTCGCGCACCTCACGGGCCAGCGCGAGCAGGTCGGCCGTGGTGCCCCCGCCGTTGGGGTTGGTCAGGGCGAGCGTGTGCTTGGTGGAGATCCGCACGGGGCCGCGCGCGTAGCCCTTCGGGAACCCGGCCTGCTCGATCAGCCAGGCCGCGGACACCTTGACCGTTCCGTCGGGCATGTCCCACCGCGGCGTGCCCTCTCCGAGCGCGGCGGCCTCCTTCGCGGACACGATCGGGTTGGTGAAGAACGAGCCGGCGCTACGCGTGTCGGGGTCGGCGGGGTCGAGCACCATGCCCTTGCCCCTGCGCAGCTGGAGTACGGCTTCGCGCACCTCGGACAGCGGCGCCCGCTCGCCGATCTTGTTGACCAGCTCCTTGTAGGTGAGCACACCCGACATTTCCGAGGTATCCAGCAGGAAGGTCACGCCGAGCACCACATACCTGCCGAGGTCCTGCTTGAAGGCGCTCGTCCGGTAGGCGAAGCCGCACCGCCGCGCCTCGACGTCGCGCACCTCGCGCGTGCGCCGGTCGTAGATCCGCACGCAGCGCACCGTCTGCGACACTTCCTGCCCGTACGCCCCGACGTTCTGGATAGGCGTCGATCCGGTCTGCCCGGGGATGCCCGACATGCACTCCATACCGGCCCAGCCCTCGGCCACCGCGCGCGCCACCAGCGAATCCCAGTCCTCGCCCGCCGCGACCTCGACCACCACCTGGTCACCGTCGCGCGAGACCGTCACGCCGCGCGTGGAGACCTTGACGACCAACCCGTCGAAGCCGTCGTCGGACACCACCAGGTTGCTGCCGCCGCCCAGAACCAGCGTCGGCAGCTCACGGCGGTCCGCGTCGGCCACCAGGGACACCAGTTCCTCCGCTGTCGTCGCCTCCTCGTAGGCGCGCGCGGGCCCGCCCAGGCCAAGCGTGGTGTACGGAGCAAGCAGCCTCTGAACTCCCATAAGCCCCAAGCCTACGAGGAACGCAGCATGCGCAGGACCCGGTCGTAGGTTCTGCGCGACTCCTTGTCCCTGTAGTCGGCGGGAACGTCGTGGTAGCCGTGGTGGCGCTCCTGCCGTACCGGAAGCCGCTTCTCGGGGACGACCAGCGGGCCCTCCAGCGCGAGCGACAGCTCCAGGTCGGCGTTGCGGTAGTAGCGCGCCTTCTCGGGGAACGCGCCGAGCGCGGCGCTCCGCCGTACCGCCATCAAATACCCCAGCAACGCCCGAACCTGGCCAGGACCCGCTTCATGCCACTCCATCCCGCCCGCTGCCGGTTCGACGCCCTTCCACCCCGCCGCCACCGCACCGTCCTTGATCAACGCGACCAGCGGCGTCAGCGCGTCACCCTCCAGGACTGTGGAGGTCTCCATCAGCACGTGCACGTCCGAGGCGTCCAGCCGCAGCAATGTCGTACGGCAAGCGCCCCACTCCGCCGTACCCCCTCGCCAGTGCGGCGCCTCCGCCACGTGCCACACCGTGAGCCTCTCGTGATGGTCCTCCGCGAGCTCGTGCAGCACCAGGCCCGCGTCCTCCTGGTTGCCCAGGTCGAGAGCGAGGATCTTGGCACTGGTGTGCTCGAGCAGCGCGGTCACGCACCGCCGCACGTCCTCACCCCACCCGTCGACCACCAGGCCCACCCCGACCCTCACGTCGGCGGTCTCGACCCGCTGCCGCTCCAGATCGATGCCCGCCTCGTCGAGCCGGTTGACGGCCAGCGAGGCGTCCCAGATCTGCTGGGCGTGCACCATGTCCTCGGCCACCTCATGCGGATGCCACGTGTGCGGCGGCTCAGGATGCGGCGACTCCGGATGTGACTCCCCGCCTTCGACGAACCCGCCGCTCTCCGCCGGCCCGCCGCTCTTCCCCGGATCCCCTCGCTGCGCCGGATCCCCCGAGAACCCCAGCTCGGCCGCGGGATTGATAGGCGACAGCTTCCCGCCGGACTGCCCACGATCGTCCGTCACCGCGCTGATCGGGATCGACCGCACCAACGGCCACACCTCGAACAGCGGCTTCACCGTCAGCTCGAACCCCTGCCCCGAGTCACGAACCAGCCAACCAGCGTGCTCGATCTCGCGCCTGAGCGCGTCGGCGGTCGCGTAGTCCCGCTCCGCCCTGGACTTGGCCCGCCGTTCGGCGAGCTCGACGACGTGTCTCGGCGCATCACTCATGCCTTCACGCCTACCCACTCGCCTTACCGAAAGTCGAGCTTCTGACTTCTTCTTGAACCGCGGCATCACCACCTGGCCTCGCCCAGCGGACGGGCATCGTGCGACGTGGTCGCACGTCTGACCACCAACAGCCCGACAGCACGCATCCCGCCGCGTATCGGCCCGCACCGCGAACCGCCGATCCACAAGGTCGCCTCGGCAGCCCACCCTCGGCCACCCGACCTCGATGATCCCGCGTCGGGGACGGCATCCACGTCAGGGGGTGGCCCGAGGCACACGAGAAGACGCGTGCCCTCGTGGACGGCGCTCTCGGCCGTGTGCCCCGGACGTGCCCTCCTGGCTCTTCCCAGCGGTATCCGCCCACGTCAGAGCCATGATCATCCCGCGATTCAGCGGTAGTTCGTGAACTGCAGGGCGATGTCGAGATCCTTGCCCTTGAGCAGCGAGATGACGTCCTGCAGCTCGTCCTTCTTCTTGGAACTGACCCTGAGCTCCTCGCCCTGGATCTGGGCCTTGATCCCCTTGGGACCCTCGTCCCTGATGATCTTCGAGATCTTCTTGGCGTGCTCCTGGTCGATGCCCTCCTTGAGGGCGACCAGCATCCGGTACTCCTTGCCGGACAGCTTCGGCTCGTCGGCGTCGAGGATCTTCAGGGAGAGGCCACGCTTGACCACCTTCTCCTTGAAGACGTCGAGCGCGGCGTTGACCCGCTCCTCGCTATTGGCCTTGAGCTCGATGTTGTTCTGCCCGGACCAGCTGATCGCTGCTCCAGTGCCCTTGAAGTCGAAGCGGTGTCCGATCTCCTTGACCGTCTGGTTCAGCGCGTTGTCGACCTCCTGGCGGTCGATCTTGCTGACGATGTCAAAGCTGCTGTCGGCCATCGGTGTGGGTGTCCTCTCTTCGTCCCCTCCGACCTTAGCGACCACGAGGGGCTGAGGTGGGGATCGGGCATGGGACAAACCGATGTCACGCACACCTCGAAAGTCCGCTATTCTTCTGTCTGTCGCCGCGAGCGGATGACACGGCAGGTTGCCCGAGTGGCCAATGGGAGCGGACTGTAAATCCGTCGGCTTAGCCTACCCAGGTTCGAACCCTGGACCTGCCACACCAGCGAGAGAGGCTCGCCATCAGCGGAAACGCGGTGGCGAGCCTCTCTTGTTTACTCCGATTGGTTACGGCTTCCTACGGCCATTCACGGTTGATCGTTCCCACTCCGTTCCCACGGGATTAGTCCCGAGTGGCGTCCCAGATGCGCTTCATAGCCGCGTCCTGCTGCCCGTGAATGCACTTCGCGTAGACGCGCAGAAGAACGTCCACGCTGTGCCCCGCCCATTGGGCCACCTGTGGTGCCGGCACCCCGGCGTTGAGCCACGTGGAAACGGCAGCGTGGCGGAGGTCGTAGGGAACCGCCATGAGCGGCGACTTCGCCTCCGCCTCGGTGAACGCCTTCTCTCGCGCCTCATGGAACACCTTGAGGTAGGCGCGATCTGTCATGAGCCCGCCGCGCGGGCCGATGAAGATCCGACCGCCTGGGCCGGTCCCGAACTCGTCGATGTGGGCTCTGAGCAGCGCCCCCAGCTCAGGATGGATCGGGACAGAGCGAGTGTCGCCCTCGGCCCGATGCTTGAGGCCGCGCCGCTCTCGAACTCTGCCGCTGTCGGTCCAGCGACTTCCCGCGCGAGGTTCAGCGTTGGTGAGCTGCATCCATGCGCCCACGGGAAGGCTGGCCAAGTGCTCCTCGCGCAGATCGACCACCTCTTCGGGGCGTAGTGCTGCGAAGTACATACAGCCAAAGAACGCCTTCATCCGCTTGCCACGCTCCGCGCGTTGCTCCACGGCGCCGAGGAAGTGTCGGGCCTGCCCGATGTTGATGACCACACGCGGGTCGACGCTGGCGAGCAACCGCGGCCGAGTCCACTTCACGGCCTTGAGAGGGTTGCTGGGCAGCGCGCCGATCTCGATGGCGTATTCCATGGCGTTGTTCACGGTCGCGCGCTTACGGGTTGTCGTCGCGGCGGCAGCGATCTTGCCTCTTTTCGTGCTGCTGATCCTGTCCAGCACACTGCGGGCGAGGACCGACCCCTTGCCGGACGCTTCCTCAAAGGCCGTCATGAGGATGGTGTTGGACTCCAGCCATCGATACGCCGTTGCCAGGCTCGCAGGTGGCTCTACCAGACCATCGCGAATGCGGTTGCTGTACGCCCAGCGGAGAGCCGCACGACGACTCTCCCTGTCAGGCCCCTTCTCCTCTTCGAGCAGGAGCGCCTCTGTGGCGTCCGTCAACGCTTCCGCAATCCCACGGCGGTGGTTCGGGGAAGCGTGCTTCCACTTGGCCTCCGCGTAGGCCAGCGTGAACGCAAACCACGTCAGAGCGGACTCCTCCCGCTTCCAGGAGACCGGCCGTCCGGTCGCGACGTCGAACGCCTCCCCCTTACGGGCGGCAGCCATCAGCTCGGAGCGGAAGGTGTCGGCCAGGGCGAACGTACTGAAGCGCTCCTTCCACGGAACGCCGTTCACCTTCCAGGAGACACGGCAGGACGTGATCTGACCCGCGCTGTTCCGCCGCTTCTCGATGTTGTGAATACGCACGTCGTAGCTGATGTTCATCAGGCGGCGTCCTCTCGCTCGTTGAGCCAGCGGTCCAGTTCGGAACGACGTACGCGTAGCTGCCGATTGGCCAAGGTGATGCAGCGTGGACCACGCCTCTTCGCGCGCCACTCGTAGAAGGTGGACTGTGCGATCTTGAGTTCCTCGCACACCTCGGGGACGGTGAGCTTCTCGTCAGTGGCGGCCATCAGGCGGCTTCCCTTCCAGCTAGGTCGGGGTGAACTCGGTAGGCCGGTGAAGGGCGGCGGCCTGGCCCGCTGCGGGGCGGTTCGGGCTCGCGCCTGATCCACCCGAGCTGTTCGAGCAGTTCCAGCGGCGCCTCCAGCTCGGCCACCTTGCGGAAGCGGCTACGGGAGAGCGCGGTGAAGGCTTCGCGGACGGTGAAGCGGGCGGTACGGGTGCGCTCCAGCCAGGCCTGGACGATGCGGGCGCCGTCCACGTCGGAGTCGGCGCCCATGGCGTCGAAAGTGGCCAGCGCGTGAGCGGTGAAGTACTCCCCGAGGGCGATGGCGGCGTTGACGGTGTCAGCGTTGATTGGGCGTCGCCAGCCATCGTCAACGTGGGCGGCCAGGTGGATCAGGCCGGCCAGGCGCATGACCGCGCCGTCGAACTTGCCTGCCCAGTCGGGGATGTGGCCGAGGTCGCCCGAGTCCGGCCGTAGGCGCGTCTCGGTCCGTCGGCGGTGCTCGGTGAAGACCTCGTCCGCCTCGGCGGACAGGACCAGACGGGCGGGGTCGTCCCAGTCGTGCATGCCGATGGTGAGCCGCTGAAGGTTGACGTCGTAGCGAGCGGCGACGGGTTCGGGCACGGGCGGCGGGTCGATGCGCCGGTATCCGACGTTGCTCTTGGGCAGGCTGTAGAGGATGCGGCCGAGCAGGCCCTTGCCCCGAAACCCTGGCATGCTGGCGATGTCGGCGATGATCTCGGGTTGCACGGCCAGGCCCATGGTCAGGGCGGCGCTGTCCACCCGTTCCGTGCGGCCTCGCCGATCGACGATCAGCGCGTCTCCGGCGTGCCCCTTGAGGAACAGGTCCAGGTTCGGTGTGCCCGAGTAGCGGCCGGCGAGCGTGGCGAAGATCCCGCCCTCGGCGGACAGTACGGCCAGCCGCCCGCCCTGCTCGGTGAGCAGGCTCGCGGCCGTCTCCGGGGTGATGTCGTCGGCCACGAGCCGAGGCAGGACAGGCACCTTGATGCCTTCCACAGACAAGGCGGCGCTCTGCGCCTCGGCGATGGCCTCGGGTGCGGCCTCCCCTCGCGCGCTGCTTGCCGTACGGGCGGCCTTCTCCGCGACGTCGACGGCACCGGCCTCGTCATCGGCGCTACCAAGACCCCCAGCTCCGAACGCCGCATCGCCCTACCCCGTGAGGCCATCGCCTCCCTGACCCGCCACCGAGCCCATCAGGACGCCGACCGCGACGTGGCAGGCCCCGCCTGGACTGATACCGGCCTGGTCTTCACCACCAAGACCGGCGCACCACTCCACCCGAGCAACGTCAACCGCGACTTCCACCAACTCCTCCGGGGAGCCCGACTACGCAAGATCCGCTTCCACGACATCAGACACTCCTGCGCCTCGCTCCTACTCGACCAGGCGTGGACCTCATCGTGATCAGGAACTCCTCGGCCATGCCCACATCACCATCACCGCCGACGTCTACGCCCACGTCCGACTCCGCCTCCAACGCGACGCCATCGCACGCATGTCCGGTGCACTCGGCGACCACCCCGAACCGTAGCCGTCAGAAAACGATCACGACCACCATAGCCGTCAATGCAGCCGTCAAACCACTCTTCAATCTCAGCGTGGCCCTTGTTCCTCGCAGAGAGCATGAGCACAATGCAAATTGTGCGATCGATACCCTAATCGAAAACCGGGCGTAGCCAAACCGAGCTAAGCAGCCCTCGACGTTCGCCCAACAGAATACCATCGGCAATCTCGACTAGGCGATCACCAATCGCATTATCAGGGGACACGCAAATCCAACCATTCTCTGGACTGTATTCCGTGTGCCACGCATCTCCGCCTGGGACTGCGATTGAAATGCCAGCCTCCAACTCGCATCCGACTACTACTGCAACCCCTGGGATGCTCTCAGGGGTTGGCAGGCTCGATATCTGCCACGATAGCTTTGGACGATAGCCCCAGACGTATAGAGCGTTCCCCTGATCCACTCCGACCTCGATCTGAAGTGTGTCAATGACGATACTGGTTACTCCGCCCTCTGAACGGCCTGCAAGTTCTTCTGGCTCCAAGGGGTCGAAAGTGAAACTGTATTCGTCACTCACATATCGGAGAGTTCCAGAAAGAGGAACGCCGTGCCGATACTTTATCTCTACCACTATTTGCGTCCCACGAAGTTGAAATGAAGAATTGTATTGGTGCGCGCATCAATGACAAGCTCCCAGGTGCCACTCCTCCCCCTAAACTTGCCAGCCACGTCCCACCTTAGTGCAGTGGATACCCCTCTGGGGTCGATTACAGGCTTTCCTCCTTTCATGATTTCTTCGATAAGAAGTCGAGATTTCATGAAGGGGCGAGCCGAGTCACCGGCCTTGGTGAGGTCGTCCAGATGTTTCGCAACAGTTCCCGTCATGGGAACTATGGAGCATGAACGCGTTCCCGTCGGCGGCGTCCAGCACTATTCAGGCGGTGAATGTGGCTCGCCATCAGGCCATCCATCCCGACCGCTCCCAATGCGTTCCCATCTTGGCTGTGGATTCGGGAACCAGCTGGTCAAAACGCATTCGCCACAGGACTGTAAATCCGTCGGCTTAGCCTACCCAGGTTCGAACCCTGGACCTGCCACACCAGCAAGGAAAGGTCCCTCATCAGCGGAAACGCGGTGAGGGACCTTTCTTGTTCGGTCCGGCTGTCTACGGCTTCCTACGGCGATCTCCGGCCAGTCACGGCAAATACGCGGCCACGTTTTCTCATCGCTTGGTCGCCCCACTTCACCTCATGACCTCGCCCAGATGCTCGGCCGGTATCCGCGGTCTCGCAGAGCGGCGGTGACCGCCGGAACATCGTGCTCTTGCACGACGATGTCCAGATCGGCATGTGGCCGCGTTTGGGAACCGAGACACGTGTCCACCGCCCAGCCGGCGTCCAGCCATACGCGGATTCCCAAGCTGTCGATCAGGGACAGAAGCTCCTGGGCATCGTCTGCGGTCATCTCCGGTTCGGTCACGCTGACAAGTGTGTCGCCCCGGCGCTTGCCCCTGGCCTGATTTCGGAGCACACGGCCTTCATGAAGCGCTGGCCTTCAAGAGCCGGTGCCTGGCAGCACATACCCTGGAAAATAGATCAGATGGGATGGGACTCCGACGCTGAAGACCACGCTCCAGCAGAGTCATGGGCCGACGTCGTGGTACCGGCACCCCGCCGGACCCACGTCAGAGATCGAGCTGATCGGTCGTACCGCGGACCGCGACCGCGATGCCGTCCAGAAGCATCTTTAGCCCGAACTCGAATTCCTCATCGCTTCCCACCCCGGCGATGTCGGTGGCGACCGAGGTCTCGTCGCCCAGCCAGAGAAGGACGTCAGGCCACGCCAGCGTCAGCGGCGCTTCGCCCGGTTCTGGCAGGGTCGATCAACGCCTTGACCGGACGGTTCTCCCCGTATGGCAGCGAGTAGTACTCGCCGTCGTGGGTGACGCGCTCGTCGCAGCGGATCGCTCCTTGCGCAGGATCTCGACGTACTCGCGCGTACGCCCCAGCGGTTTCCTGTACGGCACGCCGTGCCAGCCCTCGACGATCCACGGCACCGAGACGCCGAGCCCGAGCAGGAGCCTGCTTTCAGACAGGATGTCCATGGTGAGCGCGGTCATGGCGGTGTTGGCAGGAATACGGCCGGCCAGCGGATCTGAGGTCTGTACACGGGGTCTCGTACGCGGGGGTCCCGTAGGCCGCGGGTGCCGTACGCCATGTGATCCTGTGCGCTTGGGTCCCGTCGGGCTGGGTCCCGTTGGGCGGGGTAGGGCCGCGCGGGTTGAGGGTTGGGTGGGCTTGATGGTGCGACGGGGATGATGGGCTCGACTGCGTCGTGATTCGGCGGACGATCTCAGTCCGGCCGTGGACGTCAGCGGATTTACAGTTGGGGTAGTTGCTCCGCATCTGGTGTGGCTTGGGCGTCTTCTTCCTCCACCCGCACCCAACCCGCGCCATGAACGGCCACACCCAAGCTCGCGCCAACCAGGATCGCGATCCCGGCGATCGTCATGATGTGCCAGAAGCCGGCGACCACCCCGACGAACCCGAGCCCGAGCGCGGCCTGCCGCGCCACCAGCACGAGAACGGAACTCGTCATGCGCCGACGATAGGTTTCCTGCCGGTTCAACACGATAAGAGCTGACAAGAGCGGGATGGCCAAGGAGAAGGCGATCACGCAGATCTTGGCGGACAGATCAAGGGAAGCGGCTCCCGAGGTCAGGAACGGCTGCACCAAGACGGCTCCGATACCGATCAAGCCGCCGTACATGAGGTTGTTCTGCCGGAGGGACTCCTCCTGCTGTGCTGCCGCCCGTTTCTTCCACCATTCTCCTTGTGCGGCGGCTTGCCGCCTCCACCACGCTTCGTTCTTGATGTTCTCGTCCATGGCGACCATTGTGCAGATGGCGCGAGCCTGCCTCCACCGGCAATTGCCCCAGCTTGGTGACGAACGAGCCGGGTTGCGGGTGCGACAGCGGCCGGGCGCAACCGTCTGACTTGTACGGCGAGCGGCCACCCAGGGTGGTGTGCGGCGCAAAGGTGTGAGGTGCAACCGCAGCCTGGTGGTCGGATTGATCAACTCCGGCATCCGACCAGCTTGCCCGCACGGCTCACGGCAGGGAGATTCGCGGCGAACTCATGACCCGTCCGGGCGCTCTGACAGAGTCCGGCGATCATTACGGAGCCCACATGCACGATGAGCATGACGATCCTCGACCTCAGCAGGAGACGCGACGCCGGCCACTGCCGTACGGCATGTCATCGACAAGCTTCGGCCGACCAGCTGGACCAGCGCGTCCACGCCGAAGCCCGCCGCCCACAACAGCCCGCTGACCGGCACACCTGCTCCTTGCTCTGCCACCCCCGGGGCGTGGCAACAGACAGCGCCCCCGTCCCGGAGGGGACGAAGGCGCTGAACGGCCCTGGACAGGGACGTGGCCGGATCAGGAGAAGAACTCGGCCAGCACCGGAGCGATGGCCGCTGGTTGGACGTCGTGGGTCTGTCCAGGCAGAACCGTGTGGCGGGCTTGGGGAAGTGCCTGGGTGAGCGCCTTGGCGGCTTGGGTCATCCACGGGGTCGTGCCACCCTCGAGGACGAGTGTCGGCACGGTGAGCTCGGGCAGTCCCGCAGGCATGGAAAAGTCGCCGGTGATGATCGAGTCATAGACCAGGGTGTGCGCGATGCGTTCCATGCCGGGCCACATGGGCAGGTCGTGCATGGGAGTGACGAACTCGGCGGGCATGCCGACGGCGTCGATCATGAAGGAGTCGAGCATCTCGCCGCGACGGCCCTCGGCCAGGAGCTTCTCCAGGTTCTGCCGGTAGTCGGCGCGGACCGGCGGCCGGCTGCCCTCGAGGATGAACGGTGCTTCCCATACGGCGAGACGGCCGATGTCGGCGCCCCACACGGCGGCCTGAAGGGCGAGGATCCCGCCGCCGGACGAGCCGTAGACCCCGGCGTTCCCGCCCGCCGCCGTGATGAGCGCCTGCAGGTCCTCGTACTCGCGCTCAGCTGCGTAGGGCGCGGTGTCGCCGCTGTCGCCGCGGCCGCGCCGGTCGTAGTTGAAGACGGTGAAGTCCCTGGCGAGGAGTTCGGCGATCCCCGCCAGGGCCCAGCGGTCGGTCGGCCCTGCGGCCATCATGATGATCGCGGGGCCGCTGCCGGAGCGGTCGTAGGCGATCTCGGTGCCGTCCTTGGAGACGACGGTCTGCAGGCTCATGTTCGATTTCCTTAGGTTTGAGTGAAGTGGATTACTCGGCACAGTCGTACGTCAGAGCACGCCTGTGGCGCTGGCGTCCTGGGTCAGCTTCCGGTGGTCGCTTCCATGGCTCGTGCCTGGTGCAGCCAGTCGGTGAACAGGTCGGCGTCGATGTCGGCGAGCGAGCGGAGCTTGATACCGGCCATCCCCCGGGTGCCGGCATCAAGTCGGCCGGACGGGTCGGTCAGCATCTGGCCCTTCCAGAAGCCGAAGGTCACGTAGGAGGAGTAGGCCTTGACGTAGCAGACCGGGGACTTGCCGGGCTTTTCTCCCGCGCTCCACACCGGGTGTCCCTGGTACAGGGCACCGGTTCCTGGGAGGGCCGCCTCGATGATCGGCAGGAGTTCGTCGGTGATCTGCTGTTGGGGTTCGGGCAGGGCGTTGAGGTAGTCCTGCACGGAGTCAAATTTGGCCATAGGTATCAATCCATTCCTTGAGAGGTCGTGCGTCTCAGGGTCCATGAGGGACACACCGTCATAGGGGCCCGCCTGGGGCGGCTACTGTTCCGCTGGTGGCTCAGTGATCAGCTGGATGGTCGTCACGCTGAGCCACACCAGACCCAGGGCGGCGCCCGCGGTGAAGGCCATGACGGTGGCGGAGGAGCCGGCGAACCCGGCAAGGACGCCTACGGGCACGACGCGGGAGAGTACGGCCCAGCCGCGTTGCCCCTGGGCGGCGAAGTGGCGGGCCAGGACGACGAAGGCAGCGCACAGGGCCAGGAAGCCGATCGCGGCGCTGAGCAGGTGGATAGCGCCGGTCGTGCTGAGTGCGGTGGCCGGGCCTGCGGGGGCGCCGGTGGGGAATCCCGCGCCGGGATCGGCACTGAACATCGCGTTGGCCAGGAACGAGATGCCGAACACGGCGACCAGACGCGGGGCCCAGGTGCCGCCCGGCCGGCCGGAAAGGGTGCGCCGGATGCCGATGGCGCCGACGATGGCCAGCGCCCCGGTGAGCAGGAAACTGGTCATCTGGATCCAGCCCAGGTCACCGAGGCTGAGCTGGCTGATGGCATTGCGGGTGAAGTCGAAGCCGTCGCGGGTCAGCCCCTGGATCAGCCCCGCGCCAAGGAACAGCGGCCCTGCCGCGATGCCGCCGACCAGCAGGAGCCGAGCAGTTGGACGCGTCGCGGGTGGGGGGCGAGTGCCGGTGATCGTGTGGGTCATGGGAGCGCCTTCCTCGTTCAGGCCTGTCGGTCCTGCGAACAAGCCTGCTGCGCCAATCGCCGTAAACCATGCGATAGGTGCTTCATGGATATGTCATGGCATAAAGCCGTCAGGCGGGCTGGTAGGTCAGGTCCAGCACGCCGGTGGTGAAGGTGGCGGCGCGGGCGAGCTTGAGGGGCACCTGGCCGACGCCTTCGGCGAAGAGCCGTTGCCCGGTGCCCAGCACGATCGGATGCACCAGCAGCCGTAGTTCGTCGATGAGCCCGGCTTGCAGCAGGCCGCGAGTCAGGCTGATGCTGCCGGAGAGAGCGATGTTTCTGCCCGGCCGCTGCTTGAGTTGTCTGAGCGCGGCGGCGATGTCACCGTCGATGACGGTCGAGTTCTGCCAGTCGGCCTTGTCCAGGGTGGTGGAGACGACCAGCTTGCTCATGCTGTTGAGCTGGTCGGCCAGCTCGCCGCTCTGGTGCGGCCAGACCGCGGCGAAGGACTCGTAGGTCGCCCGCCCCAATAGCAGGGTGTCCGCCTCGGCGTGCGTCTCTCCGATCGCTGCGGTCAGCTCCTCGTTCAGGTACGGGAAGTGCCACGTCTCTGGCGCCTCCACGACACCGTCCAGCGACATGAACAGTCCTGCCACGATCTTGCGGGTAACGGTCATGAGAGCACTCCTATCGGAATCCCCGTCCCAGGTTCTCGCTGGTCACCGGGGAGATGCCTCCACGATCCTGCTCCGAGGCGGGGTGGATCAACGCACGATCGCACTACGATCGTTTAGTTGCGCTCAATGAGGGAGGGCGGTGCTGGAGCAGCTTCACTTCGTACGTACGGCGAAGCAGGTGTGGATCATCACCGGGCAACTGCCGTTGAAGGCAGTCAGCACCCGCTGCTCAATTCCTCGATACGCCATCAGTCCGTCAGGCGGCGCCGGTTCAGCGTGCGTACCGTCTTGAGATCCATGAACCGCTGGGTTAATGATCCGTTGCGTGATCTCCCGTTATTCCCTCCGTGACAAGGCTGAATGCTTGTCCCTGTCGCCAAAGGAACGGGATAACGCTATGAACATCGTCGCCACGACTGTGGCACTGAATGTGGGCGACGTGGCCGCGTCCAGCATGTTCTTCACCACCCACCTGGGCTTTCGCGAAGCGCTCAGCCGTGAGGACTTCGTGGCGCTGAGCCGCGACGACGGTGCGGCCGACATCCTGTTGCAGCAGCGCTCGCCCGAGGAACCGCCCAGCCCCGGGCTCGCGGATGTCATCGTGTCGTTCGCGGTCACCGACATCGCCGCCGAGTATGAGCGGCTACGCGAGGAGGGCGCGAACATCACCGCCCCGCTGCAGCACGAGCCGTGGGGCGAGTGGGTGCTGCGACTCACCGACCCCAACGGCGTCGTGGTCCAGCTTGTGGAGTGGATCCCGCCCTCCAGGGGCTGACCCAGAGAATCACACCGAGATTTACGTACGCCGCGCCCTCTGCGCACGGCGTACGCATCCGAGAACAGTATTCGCAGGAGCTTTCATGAACCAACATCCCCGTCGGTGGCTGATCCTGGCCGCCGTGACCGACCTGTCCCTGGCCGCGGCCGCCCGCCAGGCCTACGACGCGGCCATGTCCACCGCCTTTCTCGGCGCCGCCGTACTGGCCCTGCTCCTGCCGCGCGGCCGCAAGATCGGCGCACACGCCGCCGGCGAGCCACAGACCCTCGTCACCGCCTAGGCGCCGTGTCAGCGGCCGCGTCAGCCCGGCAACGACCCCGTATCAGGGCGGTTGGCAATGCTCTGAGCACAAGCAAGAGCGACTCCCCGACACAGACTCCCGAAGGAGCACACCACCATGTCCCTCACCCTGACCGACTAGGACAAGGCCACCCTGCGCACCGCCGCCTACGGCGCCGTCTCGCTGCTGGCCGCCGCCGATGTCGCCGGCTCGCCCCACAAGACCGCCACTCAG
>NZ_JBEZDO010000034.1:0-111161 GCF_040648355.1 Nonomuraea sp. NPDC049152
GGGGGGGGGGGGGGGGGGGCGGGGGGGGGGGCCGCGGGGGGGGGGGGGGGGGGGGGGGGGGGGGGGGGCGGGGGGGGGGGGGGGGGGGGGGGGGGGGGGGGGGGCGCCGGGGCGGCGCGAGGGAGGCGCCGCCCGGGTGTCGCTCGGGGATGGGACTACAGGTGAACGGCCATGCTGTAGACGATTTCGAAGCGGTCGCCGGGAAGCACGATGTCGCTCGTTTCCACGGGACGTTCGCCCGCCCAGTGGGTGCGTTTGAGGTGCAGGACGTGGACTCCCGCCGACAGGTCGAGGGCGTCGATCTCGGCGGGCCGGGGGACCCGGGTGTGCACGCTCTCGATGATCTCGGTCACCTTGATCCCGTAGGAGGAGAGCCTGCCGATCAAGCTGCGCCGTTCCTCGTCCGAGTGGGGGGCGAACTCGAGCGGTTCGTAGGAGGTGGCGAGCTGGAGGGGTTTGCCGTCGCCGCGGAACACGTAGTGGGTTCTGGTGAGGGTGGTCGACTCCTCGACGCGGAGACGTTGGGCGATCTCGGGGGTGGCTTCCACGGGTTCGCTGTGCCAGTCCCATGTGACGCGCCTGCCCTGGCTCTGCAGGTCGGCCGCGAACGGGGCCTGATGATCGTGGAAGCGCCAACGATGCAGGGGAGCGAGGTCCGGGCGCTCCCTGACGTAGTGTCCCGAACCCACCCGACCGAAGATGAGCCCTTCGCCGGCCAGTACGCGGAGCGCGTGGCGGGCGGCGGTCTCGCCGACCTGGTACTTGCGGGTCAGCTGCGCCCGTGAGGGGATGGGCGCGCCGGGGGGAAGGGTGCCGTCGTTGATCTGCCGCCGAATGTCTTCGACGACGCGCAGGTAGACCGGATCGGAACTTGCCACTAGTCCATCCCTGAGGTTGCTGTGAGGCGTTGCCCCATGTTGCCGTATTCGGCAGGTAACCCACCGTCATCGAATGGACTTGGAGTTCCAACTTTGGATTGGTCGGAAAATAATTCTGAGATCTCTGTAACGCGGGCGTAAGGTGCGGCGATTCTCCGGTAGAGGTCGTCGATGTGTGTACCCCCGAGCACATATCGGCGACCTCTTCCATGCGCGGAGCTTTCCCTCCAAACCGCCTATCCCGTACGGCAAGCCGCCCCCACCGTCACCCCTGGCACGTGGCCGGCGTCTGTCCAGGGATACGCGTCACCGAGCGCGCGTGGCCGGGCACCCCAACGGAAGGTCCTCCCAACGGGAGCCCATCCCGACGAATGGTTCTCCCCATGGGAAAACGGTCACGCTGAGCGACGGGCGACGTGACGGCGGCCCGCCGGAGTCCTGCCGCAGTGGCGTGATGGACGGGCGGTTCAGCGGTGACCACGGTGGCCTCTCGGGGTGCTTGCCGTAACGCCCGGACCGGGCGAGGACCCGCGCCGACGCGAGTGCCCGGGCACGCTTGTGTGCCCTCTCAGGTCGAACCGCGCCCCCGGCACTGTACGGGCGAACCGGAATCCGCTCATCCCTGCGGTGCAGTATTGCGGGACTACTCCCGGCGTCGTAGTCCGGCGGGTCGCTGATCCCGGTGGGGTAGCGGCGGATACCCCGCGTGTGGGACGCCGTGGAGCCCCGGCTCGACGACGATTGCCGGTCATGAGAACCCCAGTCAGGTACATCCACGGTGCGGCGCTGCTGGCCACCGGGCTGCTCGCGGGCGCGTTCGGGTACGGCGCGGCCAACGTGATCCCCACGTTCGGGGCTGTCCCGCTGGATGTACGGCCGCCGGCCCGGTCCCGGACGGCTACACCGAGATCTTCCAGCGGTGGGAGCTGTTCCACACCCTGCGCACCCTGACCGCGCTGGCCGCTTTCGTCCTGATCGTCACTGTCGCCGTCGTTGCCCGGCCCTCTACCCGCTAAGGAAAGATCATGTTCTTGCGTATCGCGATCACCGCGCAGACCGTCGCCCTGCTGCTCCAGGCGGTCACCGCCGGGCTGCTGCTAACCTCGCCCGGCGGCCGGATGGCGCACAGCGCCACGGCCGTCGGTGTCGTGGTCACCGTGCTGCTGCACCTGGTCGCCGCGCTGGTGTCGCGGCGGGTGGGCGCCATCCTGCCCGCCGCCGGCATGCTGGTGATGACGCTGGCCCAGGTGGCGCTGGGCATGGCGCACGTGAAGAGCCTGCATGTGCCGCTCGGCGTGCTGATGTTCGGCGTGAGCATGGCGCAGCTGGCACGGCTCTGGTCCGTCAGCCGCACTCAGACGGCGTCGGCATGACGATGACCAGACGGCAGGCGCTGCGGCTGTTCGGCGTGGGCGCGGCGCTGAGCGTCTCGGGCTGCTCGCTGCTGGGCCGTACCCCGCTTCCCCAACTCCTGACGAGCGGCGCGCCGCTGCCCAAGCCATACATGGTGCCGCTGCCGTTTCCCGCGGTGGCCAAGCCGTATCGGGCCGACGCGAGCACCGACTACTACGAACTCGTCCAGCGCTCCGCCGAGGTGGAGATCCTGCCGGGCCTGCGCACCCCGATCTGGGGGTACGGCGGGCAGTTCCCCGGCCCCACCATCCGGGCGCGCACCGGCCGGCGGACCGTCGTGCGCGTCACCAACCGCCTGGCCGCGCCAACGGTCACCCACCTGCACGGCGGTCACACCCCGCCGGAGTCCGACGGCTATCCCACCGACCTGGTCCAGCCGGGTGCCCACCGCGACTACGTCTTCCCTCTGGAGCAGCGGGCGGCCACGCTCTGGTACCACGACCACCGCATGGACTTCACCGGGCCGCAGGTCTGGCGCGGCCTGGCCGGGTTCTTCCTCGTCGGCGACGACGAGCAAGACAAGCTGCCGCTCCCGTCGGGAGAGCGGGACGTGCCGCTGCTGATCTGTGACCGGTCCTTCGACGCCGACGGCGCCATGCCCTACCCGGGCAGGCACGACGGCCCCGGCGCCCGCGAGGCGTTCATGGGCGGCGTGCTGGGCGACGTCATCCTGGTCAACGGCGCGCCCTGGCCACAGTTCGGGGTCGATCGGGCCCGCTACCGGCTGCGGCTGCTCAACGGCTCCAACGCCCGCACCTACGAGCTGGCACTCTCCCCCGGCGGCACCCTGACCCAGATCGGCAGCGACGGCGGGCTGCTTGCGGCGCCCCGTTCTTTGGAGCGAGTACGGCTGGCGCCGGGCGAGCGCGCGGACGTGATCGTCGACTTCGCCGCCTACCGGGTCGGTGACCACATCGAGCTGCGCAACCTCCTGGGGGAAGGGCCGCAGGCCAGGGTGATGCGCTTCACCGTCGAGCGCGACGCCCACGACGACTCGGCGATCCCGGAAACGCTCTCGCACATCGAGCCTCTCGACCCGGCCACGGCCGCGGTGACCCGCGACTTCGAGTTCACCAGCGGCGACCTGCACGGCCACACCGGCTGGCTGATCAACGGCAAGCCCTTCGACGCCCGTCGCGCCGATGCCAGGCCCAAGCTCGGCCAGGTGGAGATCTGGCGGCTCACCAGCGACGTCGCCCACCCCGTCCACCTGCACCTGGCGCCCTTCCAGGTGCTGTCGGCCGGCGGCGAAAGACCGATCGGGCCGCCCGAATGGAAGGACACCGTCGAGCTGCGGGAGGCGCAGACCGTGGAGATCATCACCCGGTTCACCGGCTACCGGGGCCGCTACGTCCTGCACTGCCACAACCTCGAACACGAGGACATGGCCATGATGAGCACGTTCGAGGTGGTCTGATGCCCGACTTCCACGCCTTCCTGACGCGGCTGCCGTACGAGCTGGCCTTCAGCCAGGAGGACCCGGCCACGATCGTGGACCGCTACTACACCCCCGACCTCGAATACCGCAACGACGGCATCACCCTCGACCGCCAGCGGCTGATCGACCACGCCGGCCCGGCCCGCAAGAATTCCCGTGAGCTGAACATCCAGGTCCACGAGACACTGCTCGACGGCGACCGGGCCGCCGCCCGCTACACCATGACCGTCCGGACCAGGAAGGACAAGACCCTGCAGATCGAGGTCTACCTGTTCGCCCAGCTCGCCCCCGACGGGCGGGTCCGCCGCGTCGACTCGATCACCAGGACCGCCAACCCGTGAACGTCACCCTCATCGGCTCCACCGGCCGCACCGGCCGCCACGTCCTGGCCGAGGCGCTGCGCCGCGGCCACCAGGTCACCGCCGTCACCCGCAACGCCGCCGCCCTGGAAGTGCAGCCGTACGCCGTCGTGGGCGACGGCCGCGACCTGGAGAAGATGCGCGGCCGTGGCGGGCGCCGACGCCGTGATCTCCATCATCAACGGCGGCGACAGCCGCGACCCGCACCACGCGGCCCAGGCCACCCGCACCGTCATCCAGGCCATGACCGAGAGCGGAGCCCGGCGGCTCGTGGTCACCACGCCCTATCCGATCGTCGCCCGTCAGCCGCACCTGAGCGGGACGCCAACGCCGGTGTCGCGAGTTCCGGGCCTTGCCCGCTTCATGCTTCCGGGTAGTCAGTCCGGAGGGCGGCAGTAGTCCCAATGTCCTGCCTCTCATTGGGGCCCAACCGAGCTGCAAGTCACGTTCTCGATCCTGTGATCATGCGCGTGAACAAGATGACGTGGCCGATGGCCGTTCTCGCCCTGACCACCGTGCTCACCCTCCCCCGCATCTCCGACAGTGGCACCCAGGTGTTCCATCCCAGCCAGTTCGGCATCAGCTCCCCGCAGACCGCCTTCGGCAAAATCCTTAACCACTGACAACCGGCTTGTTGTGGGTGTCGACGATCAGGTGGTGCTTGGAGCCGGGAGGGCCTCGGTCGACGGGTGAGGGGCCGACGTGGTCCCCCCTTTCAGCGCGCGGATGTGGGAGCCGTCGACGGCCCCACCCACGGCGGTGCGGGCGAAGAGCGGTGGCCCCGCGCACGGGGGTGCGGGCGAAGAGCGATGGCCCCGCGCACAGGGGCGTGGGTCAAGGCGATGGCCCCGCGCACGGGGGGCGGACCGAGGCAGCGGCGCGGGGGCAGGCCGGAGCGGTGGCTCCCTTGGCGGAAGAACGGGCGGGTCCGGGCGGAGTGGGGCAACGGCTCGGAAATGGCGTTATGGGGGTGGCGGGGTTCGGGACATGAGGGAATCCGGGTACCGTTCGCACTATGGCATCGCCCTCACGCACCTCCGAAGCCCCCTTCGGCCGCATGCTGACCGCCATGGTCACGCCGTTCACCGCCGACGGCGCCGTCGACTACGACAACGCACGCAAACTGGCGACCTACCTGGTCGACGAGCAGCGCAACGACGGTCTGATCGTCAGTGGCACCACGGGGGAGTCGCCGACCACCAGTGACGCGGAGAAGGAGCGTCTGCTGCGGGTCGTGCTGGAGGCCGTCGGAGACAGGGCGACCGTCGTCGCGGGTGTCGGCACGAACGACACCCACCACAGCATCGAGTTGGCCAGGCAGGCCGCGAGGGCCGGCGCCCACGGCCTGCTCGTCGTGACGCCGTACTACAACAAGCCGCCGCAAGAGGGTATCTACCGGCACTTCGCGGCCGTCGCGGACGTGACGCCGCTGCCCGTGATGCTCTATGACATTCCCGGCCGCACCGGCGTCCCCATCCACACCGATACGCTGATCAGGTTGTCGCAGCACGAGCGGATCGTGGCCGTGAAGGACGCCAAGGGCGACTTCTTCGCGGGTTCCATGGTGATGACCGCCACCGACCTGGTCTTCTACTCGGGTGACGACGCGCTGAACCTGCCGTGGCTGTCGGTGGGCGCGGCCGGGTTCGTGAGCGTGGTCGGCCACGTGGTGGGCGCCGAGCTGGCCAGGATGATCGAGCTTCACAGGGCGGGCGAGGTCGCGCAGGCGACGGCCGTTCACCGGCAGTTGTTGCCCGTGATCGACGGCATCATGAACCGCGCCGGCGGCGCGATCATGGTCAAGGCGGCGCTCAACCTGACGGGCCGCTCTGTCGGCCCGATGCGGCCTCCACTGGTGGAGGCCACCCAAGAGCAGATCGCCGAGCTGCGAGCATGTCTCGTGGCCGGCGGAGTGAAGTTGGTTGACTAATGGAAACGGGGAGGAACGGAGATATTGAGCTCACGATTTAACCGACCTGGGGGCAGCGTATGAGCCACCCGCATCCGGAACTCGGTCCCCCGCTGCGGCTACCCGATGGTGGGTTGCGCATCGTGGCACTCGGCGGTCTCGGTGAGATCGGCCGGAACATGGCGGTCTTCGAGTATGGCGGCCGCCTGCTGATCATCGACTGCGGGGTCCTGTTCCCCGATCCCGAGCAGCCGGGCGTCGACCTGATCCTGCCCGACTTCGAATACATCAGGGACCGCCTCGACGACATCGAGGCGCTGATCCTGACGCACGGCCACGAGGACCACATCGGCGCCGTGCCCTACCTCCTGCGTGAGCGGCGCGACATCCCGCTCGTCGGGTCGAAGCTGACGCTGGCCTTCATCGAGGCCAAGCTGACCGAGCACCGCATCCAGCCGGAGAAGGTGCAGGTCGTGGAGGGGGAACGGCACCAGTTCGGGCCGTTCGAGTGCGAGTTCCTCGCGGTCAACCACTCCATCCCCGACGCGCTCGCCGTCGCCGTGCGCACGCCCGCGGGCATCGTCCTGCACACCGGCGACTTCAAGATGGACCAGCTGCCCAGCGACGGGCGGCTGACCGACCTGGGCGGGTTCGCCAGGCTCGGCAGCGAGGGCGTCGACCTGCTGATGTCCGACTCGACCAACGCCGAGGTGTCGGGGTTCGTCACCTCCGAGCAGGAGATCGCCCCCGTCATCGACGAGGTGATCCGCACCTCGACCAAGCGCGTGATCGTGGCGAGCTTCGCCTCTCACGTTCACCGCGTCCAGCAGGTGATCGACGCCGCCGAGAAGCACGGCCGCAAGGTCGCGCTCGTCGGCCGCTCGATGGTGCGCAACATGGGCGTGGCCCGCGACCTCGGCTACTTGCGCGTTCCGCCGGGTCTGATCGTCGACCCGCGCGACCTCGAGCTGTGGCCGCCGGAGGACGTCGTGCTGATCTGCACGGGCTCGCAGGGCGAGCCGATGGCGGCGCTGTCGCGCATGGCCGACCGCGACCACGCGATCCGCATCGCGGCCGGCGACACCGTGCTGCTGGCGTCCTCGCTGGTGCCGGGCAACGAGACCGCGGTCAACAAGGTCATCAACGGACTGACCAGGTGGGGCGCCCGCGTGGTCCACAAGGGCAACGCGAAGGTGCACGTGTCGGGGCACGCGGCGGCCGGTGAGCTGCTGTATGTGCTCAACCTGACGCGTCCCTCGAACTTCATGCCCGTGCACGGCGAGTGGCGGCACCTGCGGGCGCACGCCAAGCTGGCCGCGCTGACCGGCGTGCCGGACGATCACATCGTGATCGCCGAGGACGGCGTCGTGGTCGACCTGGTCGACGGCCGAGCCAAGATCACCGGCGCCGTGCAGGCCGGGTACGTCTACGTGGACGGCACCTCGGTCGGCGAGATCACCGACACGTCGCTGAAGGACCGGCGCATTCTCGGTGACGAGGGGTTCGTGTCGGTCGTGGTGGTGGTCGACTCCAACACCGGCAAGCTCACCGCGGGGCCAGAGATCCACGCGCGCGGGTCGGGCATCGACCCGGAGCGGTTCGAGGAGATCATCCCGGTGATCGAGAAGGCGATCGAGCAGAACGCCGCCGATGGCGTGGTGGACATCCAGCAGATCCGCCGCATAGTCCGCAGGACGGTCGGACGCTGGGTGAGCGACACCTACCGCCGCCGCCCGATGATCATCCCGGTGGTCGTCGAGGTCTGACCCCGTCTCCTCGCAGAACCCCAGGCCCGTCCCCCACGCCCGCCGGCCGGTGGGACGCGGCCCGGGGTTCCCGGGGGTCCATTTCGACGCCGCCCGCGGTTCCAGGGGCTGCCCACCCGAAGAATCTAATCTCGGGGCGTTCGCGAGCTGGGGTTTCGGGCATCGTACGGCGGAGCGGTCGAGACGCGGTGGCTGCCCGCCGTTCCCGTCTTCCCGCAGAACGTCAGCCCCTGTCCCACGCGCATGGGCTCCGGAGAACCGCAGCGGTCGGCGAGCGGTCAGGCGTCGCGGCGGCGGAGGAGCAGCGCGCCCGCCAGGAGCGGCACAACCGCGTACAGCGCCAGCACCACCCCCGCCACCACCGGAGGCAGCAGCGCCCCGTACACCGACGATGTCAGGTCCGCGCCCGAGATCTCCCGGGGAAGCGCGCCGATCATCACGGACCCGAGCCGCTCGCTCCAGGGCTCAGGCAGGTTCCCCACCACGATCGGGATCACGTACACCAATCCCACGAGCACCGCGATCGCCCCCGCCGCGGAGCGGAATGCCGCGCCGAGCCCCAGGCCGATCAGCGCGAACACCGCCACCGTCACCGACGAGGTCACCAGCGTCGGGAACCGCTCGCCGAACGACGCCACGGGATACCGGCTCTCCAGCATCGCCTTGGCCATCGCATACGTCACGAACACCACGATGGGGCCGACGACGAGCCCGAGCCCGCCCACGACCGCGGACTTGGCCATCAGCACGGGCCAGCGTCGCGGCACGAGGGCGAGACTGGTCCTGATCAGCCCTGTGGCGTACTCGGAGGTGATCGTCAGCACGCCCATGATCCCCATGCACAGCTGGGGGACGATCAGCACCACCTCCTCGAGCTCCGCGATCCGCGCGCTGCGCCGCATCGAAGCGGGAGCGCTGTCGTACATGCCGATCGCCGAGAACGCCACCGCGACCGCGAGCAGGATCGCCCCGAGGCTGAGCCCCACGAGTAGGTGGCTGGACCGGATCGAGCGGATCTTCACCCACTCCGAGGCGAGCACCTTCACGAGTCCCTCCGGTGGGGTGGGGCGAGCACCTTCATGGGTTGCTCCGGCGGGGTGGGGCGGGCGTCTTCACGAGTCCCTCCTGCCGGGAGGGGCGGGCGTCATCAGGCGTCTTTCCGATCGAAGGCCACGAACGCGGCGGCCAGCGCGATCGCCGCGTATCCGACGAGTACGGCCACCGCCACCGCAGGAGGCAGCAACCCGTCGAGTCGCGTGGAGATCCGGTCGCCCGCGATCTGCGGCACCAGGTTCGGCAGCATCCACGCGCCGACCCTGACGTTCCACGGCGGCGGCAGGTAGGGCGCGATCCCGGGCAGCACGAACAGCAGCCCGACGACGGATCCGATCGCCGCGGCCGTCGATCGGGTGATCACGCCGAGTCCGAGCCCGACCAGCGCCGGCACCGTCACCGACAGCACCGACCCGAGCAGCAGCGGCAGGTCGTCCCCGAGCGAGCCCGCGTTGTAGCCGACCGCGCGGTCGCCCGCGACGAGGTGGCTGACGGCGTAGGTCGTGAAGATCACGACGATCGCCGTGACCGACGTCGTGGCCGCCACCACGGCCGTCTTGGCCAGCAGCAGTGTCCGTCGGCGGGGCACGGCGGTGAGCGAGGGGCGGATGGTGCCCGTGCCGTACTCGGCGGTGATGGCCAGCACGCCGATCACGGCCAGGCTGATCTGGACCAGCGGGAGGAACCCCTCCTCGGGAGCCGCGGCCCTGATCGAGCCGCGCTGATCGGCGAGCGTCCCGACGTAGAGGCTCCATGCGGTGCCGAGGACGACCATGAGCGCGGCGGCGCCGACGGCGTAGTGGGTGGAGGCGACCGAGCGGAGCTTCAGCCACTCCGAGGCGATCACAGGGTGGCTCCGTACTCGACGCAGCCGGCGGTGAGGGCGAGGTAGGCCGACTCCAGGGAGTCGTAGCCGTCGGTGAGGTCCTTCATGGCGGACTCGACGATCAGGCGGCCCCTGCCGACGATGACGATCCTGTCGGCCGTCAGCGCCATCTCGCTCATGAGGTGGCTGGACAGCAGGACGGTCCTGCCCTCGGCCGCCAGCGAGCGCATCAGGTCGCGGATCCAGCGCACCCCGTCGGGGTCGAGCCCGTTGACCGGCTCGTCGAACATCAGCACGCCCGGGTCGCCGAGCAGAGCGGCGGCGATGCCGAGCCGCTGCTTCATGCCGAGCGAGAACCCGCCGGCCTTCTTGCGGGCCACGCCCGAGAGCCCGACGCGTTCGAGGACCTCGGCGACGCGCATGGGCCCGATCCCGTTGGTGAGGGCCAGGCTGAGCAGGTGGTTGTAGGCGCTTCTTCCCGGGTGCAGGGCGTTGGCGTCGAGCAGCGCGCCCACCTCGTGCAACGGCCTGCGCAGGCTCGTGTAGCGGCGGCCGTTGACCAGGGCCTCGCCGGAGGTGGGCGCGTCGAGGCCGAGGACCACCCGCATCGTGGTGGACTTGCCCGCGCCGTTCGGGCCGAGGAAGCCGGTGACGTGTCCTGGTTCGACGGTGAACGACAGGCGGTCGACGGCGCGCGTCGCGCCGTACTTCTTGGTCAGTTCTCTCACTTCGATCACCCCCTCACGGTCGGGTACGGCCCGCGCCCCGCACATCGGACCTGGGTATGACGCGGCACGAGCCGGCCGCCGGATAGCGTGCGGGGCGTGGACTTCACCAGGCGGCTGACCCGCGGCCAGCTCATCGCGCTCGACTGCGTGGCCGGATGGATCGTCGCGTCGGTCGCCATGACGTCCGCGGCCGCCGCGCCGGTGCCGCTGTGGGGAAAGGCGGCCCTCGCGCTCGGCCTGGGGGTTCCGCTGGCGGTGCGCAGGCTGTGGCCGGTCGGGGTCTTCGTCGTGGTCTTCGCGGTGGGGCTGGCGGCCGGCTTCTCGGGCGTGGTGAGCGGCGCCTACGTCGCGCCCGCCTACGCGCTCTACACGGTGGCGCTGTCCCGCTCGGGCAGGGCGCCCACCACCGCGATCGCGGTCGTCACCGTGGTGGCGGTCCTCTCACTGGCCGTGGCCGGCGCGCCGGTGGGCTGGGCGCGCGGGGCGGGAGACGTCGTCATGGGGATCGCCGCGCTGGGCGGGTCGTGGACCGTCGGGCGGGCCGTACGCGAGCGGCGGATCTACGCGGCGCGCGCGGCCGAGCGGCTGGTGACGGAGGAGCGGCTGCGCATCGCCCGCGAGTTGCACGACGTCGTCGCGCACAGCATGGGCCTCATCGCGGTCAAGGCGGGCGTCGCCAACCACGTGATGCGCACCAGGCCCGAAGAGGCGCACGACGCTTTGAAGGTGATCGAGACCGCCAGCCGCGACGCGCTCACGGAGATGCGCCACCTGCTGGGGGTGCTGCGCACCGAGCCGCCGGACCTGCGTCCCGTGCCCGAGCTCGGAGAACTGGCCGAGCGCGCCGGACTCGCGGGCGTGAAGGTCGAGCTGGCGGCGTCAGGGCTGGAAGGGCTTCCGGACGGTGTACGGCTCGCCGTCCACCGTATCGTTCAGGAGGCGCTCACGAACGTCGTCAAGCACGCCGCCCCCGCCCGCTGCACGGTGACGGTGACGGTGGCGGCGGACGGCGGGCGGGCGCACGTCGAGGTGACGGACGACGGCCCAGGCCATGGGGTGCTGTCGCAGAAGGGCCAGGGACACGGCCTGGTCGGAATGAGGGAGAGGGTCACGATGTACGGCGGAGCGTTCTCGGCGGGGCCGCGTCCCGAGGGCGGCTTCCGCGTGGCCGCGACCATTCCCTACGTATGATCCGCGTCCTCATCGCCGACGACCAGGTCCTGCTGCGCGGCAGCTTCAGGGTGCTGGTGGACAACGAGCCCGACCTCAGCGTGGTCGGCGAGGCGGGAACCGGCGCGCGGGCGGTCGAGCTCGCCATCGCCACGCGACCCGACGTGGTGCTGATGGACGTCAGGATGCCGGAGATGGACGGCATCGAGGCCACCCGCAGGATCGGCGACACGGCCAAGGTGCTGATCGTGACCATGTTCGACCTCGACGCCTACGTCTACGCGGCGCTGCGGGCGGGGGCGTCGGGATTCCTGCTCAAGGACACCCCTCCCGCCGACCTGCTGGCGGCGATCAGGGTCGTCGCGGCGGGGGAGGCGCTGCTCGCGCCCACGGTCACGCGCAGGCTCATCGAGGAGTACGCCCGCCCCTCGGTGCGCGGGCTCGAAGGGATCACCGACAGGGAGCGCGAGGTGCTGACGCTGATCGCCCGCGGCCTGTCCAACACCGAGATCACCGAACGCCTGCACCTCAGCATGGCCACCGTCAAGACGCACATCGGCCGCCTGCTGACCAAGCTCGGCGCCCGCGACAGGGCCCAGTTGGTCATCGCGGCGTACGAAAGCGGGCTCGTTGTACGGTCGGGGACATGAAGGTCGTTTTCCGCAAGTACGGCGGCTCCCTCCACTGGCACCACCCGGCCAGGCTACTCGGCGAGGACGTACACGGTGTGTGGGTGGGATGCGAGGCAGGCACGACGGGGGCCAAGGGCGACGGTCCGCAGGTGGTGTGGGAGCGCGCGTTCGTGATGCTGTTCCCGAGGAACGAGTGGTGGGTCGCGCTGTTCAACGACGAGGGCCACAAACTGGACGTCTACGTCGACATCACCACGGTGCCCGAGTGGAGCGACGGTGAGGTGACGATGGTCGACCTGGACCTCGACGTGGTGCGCACGCGGGAGGGGCGGGTGTTCGTGGACGACGAGGACGAGTTCGCCGACCACCAGGTGCTGCTGGGCTACCCGCCTGAGGTGATCGCGCGGGCGGAGAGCGCGGCGGCGGCGCTCACGAAGGCCGTCACGGATCGCCTCGCCCCGTTCGACGGTGCCACCCACCTGCCCTACCTCTCCCAGGTCCGCTGACCACCCCCCGACCCCCTCCTGCCCGTCCGGTTCCCTTGGGGTCCGTCTACTGTCGCGTCCGGGTCTCGGGCGGTCCGTCATCGCGGCCGCCCGGTTCCTCCACCGTCTGTCTCCACGGCTCGGGCGCCGGTCTGTCCGGCGCGACGTTACGGGCGGGGCCGGAGTCCGGCTGGAGTGGCGTGAAGGACGGGCGGTCAGGGCGCGAAGAGCCGAATGGCCTCGGTGAGGGCGGCCAGCCGCGCGGCCGAGGCGAGCCCCACGTGGTACAGGTGCAGCTCGTCCGCCCCTGCCTTCGCGTACGCGGAGAACGACGCGGCCAGCTCCCCTGCGTCGGTGGGCTTGGGCGGCAGGAACAGCGCGTAAGCGCCGAGCCGCTGCCCCTCCGCGAGGTCGGCGGACAGCCGTTCGAGGTTGGCGGTGGCCTCCTCCTGGGTGCCCCAGCACATCGCCACCAGTCCGTCGAACGAGGGGTCGCCGGCGTGGAGGGTGGCGAACGGGCCCGCCGCCCACGGGTCGGGATTGGCGTGGGTCCTGATCGGCAGATCGGGGGACAGCTCCCGCACCGCGTCGACGAGCCTGGCACGCAGCGAGGCCGCCAGTCCCGTCCGCCGCTCCCGCACGCCCTCGGCGAACTCAGGGAGCGCCTCCTCCACCGACTCGGGCCGGCCGTCGATCGCCGTCCGGACCAGCGCTCTCAGCTGGTCGGCGTCGGCGTGGCCGGGAACGCATGCCGTACAGAAGCAGAGCGAGAGCAGCGCCGCGTGCACGGACGTCCAGTCGGCGCCGCCGGTCTTCTCGTGGACGCTCTGGTGGCCGAACCCCATCGGCCCGCACGCCTCCAGGATGATCCCGTCGGGCGCTCCCACCGAGACGATCTCCCGTACCAGCCGCTCGCAGTACTCGCCGACGTCCTCGTGAGAGGGACACAGGGCGTAGGGGTACGGGTCGCCGAAGGCGTTGCGCACGACCAGGTCGGGGTGCGTGGCGCCGAGGTGGCTGCTGTGGGTCAGGACGGTCCACGCGTGCACGGGCAGGCCGACCGCTCTGAGCGCGTCGCGGGCCTGAAGGAAGGAGTCGGGCGGGGCCCATGTCGGGTTCGGCGGGACGAGCCGGCCCCACGCCGCCTGCCGTACCGGGAGGTAGAAGGCGGAGTAGGGCACGTCGAGCACCCGGTGCGCGGGGTGGAAGGGGGTGGCGGCGCGGGTGGAGTGGTAGGAGGCGGCCAGCGCGACCTCGTCGACGCCCAGCGCGGCGATCCTGGCGGGCGCGGCCGGGTCGCCGACGATGTCCCAGGGGTAGACGTAGGCGATGTTCACCGGCGTCACCACCGGGGACGGCTGTTGACGAAGGAGGGGTCGAACCTGCGCATGTAGCCGGTGTCGTCGCGGGAGGTGAGCCCGCACTTGAGGTACTGCTCGTGCATCACCGCGAGCGCGTCCCTGTCCAGCTCGACCCCGAGGCCGGGTCCCGTCGGCACGGGCACCGCCCCGTCCACGAACCTGAGCGCGCCCGGCGCCACCACGTCCTGGCCGTCCTGCCATGGCGTGTGCGTGTCGCAGGCGGTGGCGACGTTGGGGACCGCGGCGGCCAGGTGCGTCATCGCGGCCAGGCTGATCCCGAGGTGGCTGTTGGAATGCATCGACAGCGAGATCCCGAACGTCTCGCAGAGCCGCGCGAGCTGCACGGAGCGCTCCAGGCCGCCCCAGTAGTGGTGGTCGGAGAGCAGCACTCCGATCGCCCCCTCCCTGATGGCGGGCGGCAGGTGCTCGAACGTCACCACGCACATGTTGGTCGCCAGCGGCATCGGGGCCCGCTCCGCGACGGCCGCCATGCCGGCGATGCCGGGGGTGGGGTCTTCCAGGTACTCCAGCGTGCCGTCCAGCGCGTGGGCGACCTCGACGGAGGTCTCGACCGACCAGACCGCGTTCGGGTCGAGGCGGAGCGGGTGGTCGGGGAAGGCCTCGCGCAGCGCGCGGATCGCCTCGACCTCCCTCATGGGCTCGTACACGCCGCCCTTGAGCTTGATGGAGCGGAAGCCGTACTCCTCGATCAGCAGCCGCGCCTGCGCCACGACCCCTTCGGGATCGAGCGCCGCGCCGAACCTGTCGTCGGGCTCTCCGGGGTGGCCCGCCCACTTGTAGAAGAGATAGGCGCTGTACGGCACGGCCTGCCGTACGGCGCCGCCGAGCAGGTCGCTCACCGGACGGCCCGTCGCCTTGCCGCGGATGTCCAGGCAGGCGACCTCGAACGGCGAGTAGACCCTGTCGACGCTCTTCTCCTTGGTGGCCGCGCCGGTCAGCCCGTGCAGGTCGCTGACGACGTCGCCGACGAGAGCGGAGACGCGGGAGTAGATCTCGTTCTGGGCGTGTACGTCCAGGCCGACGAGGGCAGAAGCCGCGGAGCGCACCTTTTCCAGATGGGCCAGGTCGCCGTAGGTCTCGCCAAGCCCTGACAGGCCCTCGTCGGTGACGACCTCGACGATCGTGCGCAGTGCCCACGGTTCGTGGACTCCGGCGGCGTTGAGCAGGGGCGGGTCGCGGAAGGCGACCGGGGTGACAGTGATCTCTGTAATGTTCATATATGTGAACAACCGCCAGAATTGTGGACGACTGTCGGTACTGTAAGAATCGGGCCGAGCGAGTGTCAAGGGCACGCTAGAGTGAAGTGTGATATTGCATAGGGGTGAAGCGATGATCCACGCATACGATCCGCGCACCGGCGAGGTCTTCGGCGACGGGGTCCCCGAGACCACCGACCTCGGGGTGGACGCCGCCGTCGAGGCCGCCCTCGCGGCAGGGGCCGCCTGGCGGACGGCGAGCAGGCCCGAGGTGCTCGAGGCCGTCGCCGCCGCGCTGGAGGCGAACGTCGAGGAGCTCTGGGCGGTCGCCGACAGGGAGACCGCGCTCGGCGAGACCAGGTTGCGCGGCGAGGTGGCCCGCGCGGCCAGTCAGTTCAGGCTCTTCGCCGACGTGCTGCGCGACGGAGGGTACCTGGAGGCGATCATCTCGGTGCAGGCGGACGTGCGCCGGATGAACCGTCCGCTGCCCGGCGTCGTCGGCGTCTTCTCGGCGTCGAACTTCCCGTTCGCCTTCTCCGTGGCGGGCGGCGACACGGCCTCGGCGCTCGCGGCCGGATGCCCCGTCGTCGTCAAGGCGCACCCCGCGCACCCGCTGACGTCCGAGCTGTCGGCGGAGGTCATCAGGTCGGCGCTGCCCGATCCCGCGCTCCTCGGTCTGGTCCACGGCCTGTCGGCGGGCAAGCGGCTCGTCCAGCATCCCGAGGTGGCCGCGGTCGGCTTCACCGGGTCGATTCCCGGCGGCAAGGCCATCCAGGCGCTCATCGGCGAGCGCGAGGAGCCGATCCCGTTCTACGGCGAGCTCGGCAGCGTGAACCCGGTCGTCGTCCTGCCCTCGGCCGCGCGCGAGGGGCTCGCCGGCGGCTTCGCCGCCTCGCTCACGCTCGGCGCGGGACAGTTCTGCACCAACCCCGGCCTGGTGTTCGCGCCCGACGACCCGGACCTGGTCGCCTCACTCGGTACGGCGGTGGCGGGCAGCAACGGCTCGGCGATGCTGAGCTCGCGCATCAGGGAGGGCTACCTCCAGGGCGTCGAGCGCCTGTCCAAGCTCACGCTGCTGGCCGAGGGGACGCAGGGCGAGGGGGAGTGGGCGGTCGCGCCCAAGGTCTTCACCATCGACCTCGCCGCCTTCGCCGCCCAGCTGCCGTCGGTCGCCGAGGAGTGCTTCGGGCCCTCGTCGATCGTGGTCACCTACAACGACGTCGCCGAGCTGATCGAGGTGCTGGTACGGCTCGACGGCTCCCTCACCGCCACCGTGCACGCCACCGACACCCGGGAGGCGCAGCCGGTCGCCGAGGCGCTGGCGCTGAAGGCGGGGCGGCTCATCTGGAACGGGTGGCCCACCGGCGTGGCGGTGTGCTGGGCGATGCACCACAGCGGCCCATGGCCGGCCAGCACGGCGCCCCAGCACACATCGGTGGGCGCGATGGCGATCCGCAGGTGGCTGCGTCCGACGGCGTACCAGGGGTGGCCGCAGGACCTGCTGCCGGCGGAGCTGCGGGACGACAATCCCACGGGCATCCCTCAGCGCATCGACGGCTGACCCCGGCGGCCGGGGCCGGTCCTTCGAGGGCGCGGTGTCGCCCTCGAAAGGAGCTCGGCCCCGGCCTTCGGGCGTGGCGCGGCGCCACGCCCGAGGGTCACCCCGCCAGCTCCAGCCCCGCCGCGATGATGCGCTCCAACTCGGCGACATGTTCGGGGGCGGCGTCGACCAGCGGTGCGCGCACGCTTCCCACCTCCAGCCCCCGCAGCCGCACCCCCGCCTTCACCAGCGACACCGCGTACCCGGGCACCAGGTCCCTGAGCTCCACCAGCGGCAGGTAGAAGCTCGTGAGGAGCCGCTGCACCATCACCTCGTCCCCGCCCGTCACCGCCTTGTAGAAGGCCAGCGCGATCTCCGGCGCGAACGCGAACACCGCGCTGGAGTACAGCGGCACTCCGAGCCCCCGGTACGCGGGCACGGTCAGCTCGGCCGTCGGCAGCCCGTTGAAGAAGGTGAACGGGCGGTCCGTGGCCTGCCGTACGCGGAGGATGATCCGCTGGAGCAGGTCGAAGTCGCCCAACCCGTCCTTGAACCCGATGACGCCGGGCAGCGAGGTCAGCTCGACCACCGCCGAGGGGGTGAAGCGGGCCGTACCGCGCTGGTAGACGATGATCGGCAGGTCGGTGACGGCCGCGACCTGCCGCACGTAGGAGACCAGGCCCGTGGCGGGGGCGTTCACGAGGTAGGGCGGCATGAGCAGCAGCCCGTCGGCGCCCGCCTCCGCGGCGGCCCGCGCGCACTCCTGGGCGAACGGCAGCGACCCGCCCGCACCGGAGAGCACCGGCACCTGGCCCGAGGCGGCCGACACGGAGGTGGACACCACGGCGGAGTACTCGTCCAGCGCCAAGGCGTTGAACTCGCCCGTGCCGCAGGCGGTGAACACGCCTCCCGCTCCCGCCGCGACCCCCTTGGCCACGTGGGCGGCCAGCGCGTGGCCGTTCACGGAGCCGTCCTCACCGAAGGGCGTCACAGGGAAGAAGAGAACACCATCAAGACGCATTTCTTTCCTCCAGAGAACGCGCCGGATGATGTGTTATCGGATGCCCTCCCGGCGCAGAGTGGCAGCGAACCTGCGGGTGTGCCTGATGACCGCTTCGGCGATCCGCTCGATCTCCTCCCGGGGCAGCACCGCGGGCATCGAGCAGCTGATGGCGTCGGTGGCGGGGATGCGGTAGTCCACGGCCACGGCCACGCAGGCCACGCCAGGCGTGCCCTGCTCGCGTTCGAGCGCGTAGCCGCGGGCACGGACCTGGTCGAGTTCGTCGGTGAGCTTGGCCAGGTCGGTGATCGAATGCTCGGTGAGCGCGGGCAGCGGGTCGGGCAGCAGCGCGGCCACCTCGTCGTCGGTCAGCTGCGCCAGCAGCGCCTGGCCGAGCGCGGTGACACTCGCGGGCAGCCTGCGGCCCACCCTGGAGATCGCGTGCCGGTCGCGCGACTCCCTGGTGGCCAGGTAGAGCACGTGCCCGTCGTCGCGGCGGGCGAAGTGGACCGTGTGCCCGATCTCCTCCCTCAGGTCCTCCAGCGCGTCGTGCGCCAGGGGCAGGGCGGGATCCTTGTCCAGGTAGGCGGTGCCGGTCAGCAGCGCGTGTGGACCGATCCCGAAGGAGGAGGCGCCCGCCTCCGTCTCGATCCACTTCAGCTCGACGAGCGTGCGCATGAGGGCGTGCAGGCTGCTGCGGGGGAAGCCGGTGCGCTGCTGGAGCTCGGACAGCGTCAGGCGCTCCGGCGAGGCCGCCAGCGTTTCGAGGATCCGGACCGTTCGCTCGGCTGACTTGACCATCGAGGGCTCCATGGGTGCCAGAATAATGGATGCCATCCATGTACATGGACATCTAACCCTTGATAGCGCCGCTGGTAAGACCGCGCATGAACTGCCGCTGGAAGGCCAGGAAGGCGATCACGGACGGCAGCAGCGCCAGCAGTGACGCGGCCAGCAGGACGCCGATGCCGACCTCCTCGTCCGAGCGGAGCGAGCGCAGCGCGATCGGCAGCGTCCAGTGTTCCGACTCGTTGGCCACGATCAGCGGCAGCAGGTACTGGTCCCAGATCATGGTGAACCCGAAGACGCCGATCACGCCGAGCGCCGGCTTGCACAGCGGCAGGATGATCGTGAAGAACGTGCGCAGCTCGCCCGCACCGTCGATCTTCGCTGCCTCCTCCAGCTCGACCGGCACCTCCTTCATGAACTCGGTCATGACCAGGATCGAGAAGCCCCACGCGCCGACCGGCAGGATCATGCCCGCGTAGGAGTTGATCAGGTTGGCGTGGATGACGGGCATGTCGGCCAGCACCAGCGAGAGCGGGATCGCGATGATCTCCTCGGGCAGCATCATCGTGGCCAGCATGATCAGCATCACGAACGACATGCCCCTGAACCGCTTGCGCGCCAGCGAGTAGGCGGCGAAGACGCTCACCACCATCTGCAGCGCGAGCCCGAACCCCACGACCACGAAGGAGTTGAACAGGTAGAGGTAGACGTTCTTGTCCGCCGCCTGGGTGAAGTTCTCCAGCGTGAACTCGTCGGGCCACAGCGTGAAGCTGGTCGGGTCGAGCGTCTTGCTGAACGCGCTGACAAGCAGGCCGACCAGCGGCCCGGTGAAGACCAGCACCATCATCGAGTAGACGAGGATCTTGCCCGTCGTCGCCAGCGGCCCCTTGCGGGACTCCAGGCCGAGCGCGCTGTCGAATCTCATGCCGCCTGCCTCCTGCGCATCAGCTGGACCAGCACGGTGAGCACCAGTGTGGCGGCGAACAGCACGATGCCTCCCGCTGCCGCGATGCCCAGCTCGCTGCGCTGGAACCCGAGCTTGTAGATGAGGGTCATGAGCACCTCGGAGGAGCCGTTGGGCCCGCCGTTGGTGAGCACGTACACCTCGACGAACACCCGCAGCCCCCGGATGGCCGCCAGCGTGAAGAGGATCCAGAAGACGGGCCGCAGCGCGGGCAGCGTGATGTGGCGCAGCCTGGACCAGGTGTTCGCCCCGTCCACCGCCGCCGCTTCGTACAGGGTCCTGTCGATCCCGACCAGCCCCGCCAGGAAGATCATCATGTCGTACGGCGTGCCGCGCCAGATGCTCATCCCCATGATCGACCAGAGCGAGGAGTGCTCGCTGGCCAGGAACGGCTGGGGGTCGAGGGCGATCCAGCCCAGGATGCTGTTGAGCATGCCGGTGTCCCCGGGGTGGTACATGATCCGCCACACCTCGGCCACCGCCGCCATCGTGGTGACCACGGGCAGGAAGGCCGCGGTCCTGACGAACCACAGGTAGCGGGCGGGACCCTCGATGAGCAGGGCGAGCACGAGGCCGAGGAGCAGCGACCCGATCGTCGTGCCCACGGCCAGGACGAGGCTGTGCCAGACCGCGCCGACGAACGCGTCGTCCGACATGATCGTCCGGTAGTTGTCGAGCCCGGTCCACTCGTCGCCGAGGAAGGGCTGGACCTTGAAGAAGCTCATCCTCAGGCCCTCGAACATGGGGATGAACTTGAAGTACAGGAACAGGATCAACGCGGGGGCGAGGAACAGCCACGCGACGGCGGTGCCGCGCCACCGCCCCTGCCGGGGGCGGCGGCGCGGTGCCGTACGCTGCTCGGGCCGCGTGAGCGTCGTGGTCACGATGCCTTCTGGGCCTGCAGTTCCGAGGTCAGCTTGGTCGCCAGGCCGTCCATGCCCGCCTTCACGTCGGCGGTGCAGTCGGCCCACACCGCGTTGATGGCGTCGGCCGAGGTCTGCCTGATGGGGGCCCAGTTGGGCACGGGGGAGCTGTAGACGGCGTCGGCGTAGGCCTCCTGGAACACCTGCCACCGGGGGTCGGTCCGCTCGGCGGCCATGTCCACGCCCTTGTTGACGGGGAGCCTGACGATCGCGCCGTTGGCGTCCTTGTTCATGCCGATCTTCTGGCCATCGGGGGAGACGGCGAACTCGGCGAACTTCTGCTGGCCCTCCTCGTTGGCGGAGCCGGCCATGAGGTAGACGTTCTCGCCCTCGCCGAGGGTGCCGGGGCCGCCGGAGGGACCCTTGGGCACCTTGACGACCTCGAGCTTGTCGGTGCCGATGCTCTTGACGAACCTGGCCAGCACGTAGGGCCCGACGAGGTAGATGCCGCCCTGGCCCTTCTCGAACACCTCGTGGGTGACGGTCGTGTCGTTGCTGACCGCGCCGGGGTTGACCGTCTTGGCGACGCAGAACTGGTCCTGCAGCCACTTGACCGCCTCGACGGTCTTGGGGTCGGCCACCGCGGGGGTGAACTTGCCGCCGCCGCTGTCGGTGAGGAAGGTGCCGCCGTTGGCGTAGATCATCGAGGAGGCATACCACGAGGCGTAGCCGCGCTTGGTGCCCGCGGGGGCGACGAAGCCGTAGGTGTCCTTCTGGCCGTTGCCGTCGGGGTCCTGCTCGGTGAAGGCCTTGGCGAGCTTCGCCAGATCGTCCCAGGTCTGCGGCGGTTGCAGACCGACCTTCTCCCTCCAGTCCTTCCTGATGATCAACGCGAACGCCTGGGCTGAGAACGGCGCCGCGTAGTACTTGCCGTTGCCCGCCTGGGCGGCCTGCCACGCCCGGTCGGCGAGCTGGTCGCCGCCCTTGAGCTTGGCCTTGTCGACCTCGCGCAGCCAGCCCTGCGTCTGCATGTTGCCGAGCTGGGCGGTGTCGTTGATGACGATGTCGGGCAGGTTCTTCTGCGCCGCCTGCTGCTGCAGCTTGGTCTCGAAGTCGTCGAAGAGGGCGACGACCTTCGTCTTGACCCCGCTGGCCTTGGTGAACGCGTCGGCCAGCTTCACGGCTGTCTTGGCGGAGTCGGAGTCCGGCGCCTGCCGGATCCAGATCTCCAGGGCGTCGTCGCCGGAACCCCCGCCGGAGCCGCAGCCGGACAGGGTGACGGCGAGCGCCGTGACAATCGCGGCCCCGAGCAGATGACGTGGCATCAGACCGCCTCCTTGTTCACATACATGGATGTGTATCGCAGATGTGTACTGCGTTCATGCGACCGTAACCAGTGGCCTAGATCACGTCAATATTCCATGTATGTGAATTACGGCCATACCCGTGTACAACAGTCACCATGCGTATCCTTGTCACCGGCGCGGCCGGGAAGGTCGGCACCTTGCTCCGCCCGCTGCTCGCCCGCGATGGACGGATCCTCCGCCTGTCCGACGTGGTCCCGCTGGAGGCCGGTCCAGGCGAGGAGGTCGTCGTCGCCGACCTGACCGACGCCGCCGCCATGGCCGCCGCCATGAAGGGCGTCGACGCCGTCATCCACCTCGGCGGCCAGAGTCGCGAGCACCCGTGGGCCGACATCGTCGAGGCCAACATGAACGGCACCTACGTCCTGATGGAGGCCGCCCGTCAGGAAGGGGTACGGCACGTCGTGCTCATGGGCAGCCACCACGCGGCCGGCTTCCACACCCGCCCCGTCGACGGCGCCGACCTGCCCGACTACGCCTTCCCCCGCCCCGACACCCTGTACGGCGTGAGCAAGGTCGTGATGGAGGCGCTGGGCAGCCTGTACCACGACAGGTTCGGCATGAACGTGACGGTCGTCAGGCTCGGCACCTGCAACGACGGCTCCTCCGACACCAGAGGGCTGGCCACCTGGATCTCGCCGGGCGACTGCGCGCGGCTGCTGGAGGCGGCGATGGAGGCCGACGGGTACCACGTGGTGTGGGGCGTGTCCGACAACGCCCGCAGATGGTGGTCACTGGAGGAGGCGAAGGCGATCGGCTACGAGTCGCGCGACGACTCGGAGGGGCACGCCGCCCCGATCATCGCCGAGCAGGGTGAACCCGACCTGACCGAACCCCTGCACGACAGGGCCGGCGGCGTGTTCACCCTGCGGGAGCTGGGCGGGCGCTGGTGACCCGCCCGCGATGTCAGTTCTCGGGGGTGAAGGCGGGGTCGCTGGTCAGGGCCACCCTGTCGAGCTTGGCGCCGTCCTCGCGGTAGGCGAAGGCGACCGTGTGGGGGCCGGGGGACAGGCCGGCGGTGACGGGGACCTCGGCCCAGTGCCAGGAGGTGCCGAGCGGGATCCCGTTCCACTGCGTCCACGCGCCGCCGTCCAACCGGACCCAGAAGGAGTCGTCGCCGTCGTTCGCGGCGATCACCCTGGCGTAGACCTTGTAGGCGCCCTGCTCGGGGACGGCGAAGGTGAGCGTGGCGTGTCCGGTGGAGGGGGCACTCGTCTTGCTGTTGTTGCCGGGGGCGACCGTCACGTAGGAGCGGCCTGAGGCCGCGGGGTCGGACTCGGTCCGCATGGGCGCGGTGACCGTGCCCGACTCGGGCTCGCCGTACAGGGTGACGGGGTTGCCCGGGATGGGGGTGGAGTTGGTGGCGCGCACGCGCAGGGCGCCCCCCGAGGTGTTGGTGCCCGTGACGGTGTAGCCGGAGACGCCGCTGACGCCCACGTCGTAGGCGCTGGACGAGCCGCGCTCGGCCACCACGCCTTCCAGCTTGACGTTCGAGCCGTCGTCGACGATGAAGCCGGGCCTGCCGTCGTTGTCCTCGAAGGTGGCCCGGGAGCCGCCGTCGAACGTGAGGCCGGTGACGTGCCTGGCCCAGAACCCGTAGGCGGGGCGGGTGCCGTAGTCGCGGGGCGGGTAGGTGGTCGGGAACTCGCCCGGCACGCGGTTCGCGTCCGAGGCGGGGTGGCCGCCTGGCACGTCGAGCTTGACGCCGGTGAAGGTGAGGTCGGGGCCGATGTCGACGGCGGGCGTGCCGGTGATGGTGCTGGTCAACTCGGATCCGCCGGTCGTGCCTGACGGCTCGGGCGCGGTCAGGTTGCTGCCCGTCACGTTGGTGAGGTGGATGTTCCTGATCCGGCCCGCGGGCGGCGAGCCCGGGCAGCGCCTGCGCTCACCGATCTTCATGAAGACGGGCGTGGTCGTCTTGTTCAGCGTGACGTTGGTGTAGTGGACGTCCTCGATGGTCGCGCCGTCCATGGAGACCATGCCGATCCCGGCCTTGCCCGCGCCCAGGACGGTGACGTTCTCGAACCTGACGTCGCGGAAGTCGCCGCAGGTCTCGGAGCCGAACTGGAGCGCGTTGTTCTCGTGGGAGTAGACGACCGTGTCACGCACGCGGATGTTCTGGCTGGTGTAGGTGTGGCCGAGCGCGTAGTCGCTCTTGAGGGCGATCGCGTCGTCGCTGGCCTCGATGCGGCTGTTGGTGACGGTGACGTTCCAGCTGTTGATCAGGTTGATGCCGTCGCGGACGCCCTGGTCGGCGTTGACGGTCTTCAGGTTGTCGATCGTGACGTCATGGCAGCCGTTGAGCAGCGCCATGAAGTGGCCGCCCCGCCTGATCGTGATGCCGGTCAGGCTCACGCGGGCGCACTCGGTGAGGGCGATCGCCTTGTTGCCCGCCCCCGACGGCGGCGAGTTGCTGGTGGACAGCTTGCCGTCGCCGTCGATGACGCCGGAGCCGGTGATGTGGAAGTCGGTGATGCCGCTTCCCCACATCAGCGAGTTGTGGAAGTGGCTGTGGCCGAAGTCCTGGTAGTCGTCGAAGGGGTTGGCCTCGGGGGCGTCCATGCCGCCCGCCGCGGCCTTGATCGTGGCTCCCGCGTCCAGGCGCAGGGTGATGCCGCTCTTGAGGTGGATGGTGCGCGACCTGTAGGTGCCGGAGGGGAAGACCACCACGCCGCCAGGGGCCGCGGCGGCGGCGTTGATCGCCCTGTCGATGGCGTCGTCGTCGTTGGTCGAGCCGTTGCCCGTCGCGCCGTAGTCGCGCACGTCGAACTCGGCGGCGGCTTCGGCGGGCAAGGCGGTGAGCCCGAGGGTCAGCAGGACGAGAACGAACAGGCCACGTAACATGATCGCCTCCAGCGATCTCGGGGGACCTGGACTCGATTGCAACCGATTGCATGAAACATTGGTACCGTCCGCCGGGAACGTCAAGGCCCAAGTGCCGGCCGATGGTGCAATCGCTTGCATATCCCAGGCGGCCGCCACAAACGGAGGTTAACGCGCCGGTCGGTCGGTGATCAGGCCTCGACCAGCTCGGTGCGCCAGCTTCGCTTGGCCGTCCAGCCGAGCAGCCGCTCGGCCTTGGCGGAGGTGAAGGCGGGTACGGCGCTGGTCAGCGTGCGGGCGGCGGCCGCCGTGGTGGGGACGATCTCGGGCAGCAGCTCGGCCAGCGGCGCGCGGGCCAGGGCGTCGGCCGCCCCGGCGAAGAACACCTCGCCGCTCGGGATGCCTGGCAGCCGGTCGAGGAGGGCGGCGACGAGGTCGGAGGCGTCCCTGGCGTCGATGTAGTTGAACAGCGAGACCCCCGCCAGCTCGGGCCTGTCCAGCCGCTCGGCCATCGTGTGGCCCTGCTGCGTGGGAGCTCCCGCCCACTCCTCGGGCGCGACGACGTAGCACGGTCTGACGGCCGCGAACCTGGTGGAGGACGCGCGCGCGAAGGTGGCCATCACCTGCTCGGCCACCTGCTTGGACAGGCCGTAGGCGTTCCACGGCTCGGTGGGGTGCTCCTCGTCGATCGGCAGGTAGCGCGGCGTCCACGCGGGCGTGCCGTACCCGATCACGGTGGGGCTGCTGGCCACCACGACGCCGCCGACGCCGGTGGCCGCGGCCGCCTCGCACACGTTGAAGGCGAGCTGGGTGTTGGTGCGGAAGGTCACCCCCTCCGTCCTGCTGAAGGGGGTGGCGATGGCGGCCAGGTGCACCACGTTGTCCGGCCTGAACCGCGCCATCACCTCAAAGGCCTCGCCCAGGTCGGTCAGGTCGGCGGGCAGGGTCGCGGCGGCCTGCGGGGGGGTGCCCGGCACGGTGTCGATCCCGATCACCTCGTGACCCGCCTGCGCCAGCGCGGTGACGACGCTGCGGCCGAGCCGTCCCGCGCTGCCCGTCACCAGAGTTCGTGTCATCGGCTCTTCACCACTCCTGGGGTCGAGTCTAGCAACCGGTTGCATTGGAGTATTGGCGTAGGGCCGGGACCCGTCAAGCGGTCGCGACCACCCGGCCGAGCAGCGATAACAGGCTGAGATGACAGCGAGTAAGTCAGGATCGGGCTGGTTGACAGAGATACAACCGATTGCAGTAGAGTGCGGGCGAGTGGTCGGAGGAGGCCGGGTGTGACGGTGACGATCCGGGACGTCGCGCGGGCGTCGGGGGTGCACGTGTCGACGGTGTCGCGCACCTTCTCCGCGCCCCATCTGGTGAACGCCGCGACGCGTACGAGAGTGCTCGCGGTGGCCGACGACCTCGGCTATCGGCCGAACAGGGCGGCGAGGGCGCTGACCACGGGCAGGACCCACAATGTCGGGCTGATCGTGGCCGACATCGCCAACCCCTTCTTCTCGTCGTTGATCAAGGCGGCGCAGGCCCAGGCGAGGCTGCGCGACTACCACGTGTTCGTCGCCGACACCGACGAGGACCCGCAGGTGGAGGAGGAGCTGATCCAGGCCTTCGCCAAGCAGGTCGACGGCGTGCTGCTGTGCAGCCCCCGCCTGACGAACAAGACGATCGAGCGGCTCGGCGAGGACGTGCCGCTCGTGGTCGTCAACCGCAGGGTGAAGGGCATGCCGACCGTGCTGATGGACGTCGGCAGGGGCGCCAGGCTGGCGATCGAGCACCTGGTCGGGCTCGGACACCGCAGGATCGCCCTGGTCACGGGGCCGAGCGGGTCGTGGACGAGCAAGGAGATGCAGGCGGCCGCCGCGACAGGCGAGGCCGACGTGGTCTTCCTCGGCCCCAACCCGCCGACGGAGCTCGGCGGCATGTCGGCGGTGACCGACGTGCTCGCCTCAGGGGCGACGGGCGTGCTCGCCTACAACGACCTGGTGGCCCTCGGGCTGATGGAGGGGCTGGCCGAACGCGGCACCGTGGTGCCGCGCGACATGAGCGTGATCGGGGTGGACGACATCGTGCCCGGCAGGCTCGGCAGCCCCAAGCTGACGACGATCGCGATGCCGACGGCCGCCGCCGGACGTATGGCCGTCGACATGCTGCTGCACTCCGTCGACGCCGAAGGCGCTCCGGGAGTGACGACGCTGGAGACCAGCCTGGTCGTCCGCGAATCGACAGGAGAGGCACGCAGGTGAGCATCGAGCGTCACGAACTGTCCAGCGAGGGGCTGCGCGCGGCCGTACTGACCTACGGCGCGGCCCTGCAGTCGCTGGAGGTGGACGGCGTGAACGTGGTCCTCGGCCTGGAGGACCCCGAGGACTACCGCACCCGCAGCCGCTACTTCGGCGCCGTCGTCGGCAGGTACGGCAACCGCATCGCGGGCGGCCGCTTCACCCTCGACGGCATCGCCCACCGGCTGCCGGTCAACAACGGCGACAACAGTCTCCACGGCGGCCCCGACGGCTTCGACAAGCGGATCTGGCACGTGACCTCGGCCTCGGACTCGGCCGTCACGCTCGAACTGGTCAGCCCCGACGGCGACCAGGGCTACCCGGGCACGCTGACCGCCTCGATCACCTACACCCTCGCCGACCGCGCGCTGCGCCTCGACTACACCGCCACCACCGACGCTCCCACCGTGCTCAACCTGACCAACCACTCCTACTTCAACCTCGCGGGAGGCGGCGACGTGCTGGGGCATGTGCTGCAGATGGAGGCCGAGCACTACCTCCCGGTGGACGAGGGGAAGATCCCGACGGGCGAGCTTGCCCCCGTGAAGGGCACCGAGTTCGACTTCACCGAGCCGCGCCCGATCGGCGGCTGGGAGGACCACTGCTTCGTCCTCGACGGCGGGATCAGGGTCGTCGAGCCGGTCAGCGGGCGCGTCATGGAGGTCTCCACCACCGAGCCGGGCGTCCAGTTCTACTCGGGCGGGATGCTCGACGGGGTCGCCACGCCGTACGGCAGGCACGCCGGGTTCTGCCTGGAGACGCAGCACTTCCCCGACTCGCCCAACCAGGAGCACTTCCCCTCGACGGTGCTGCGGCCCGGCGAGACCTTCACCTCGACGACGGTCTACCGCTTCCCCGCCGGCTGCTGATGCCGAACTAGACATCAGGGACATCGGCGAGCCTCCGCGCCATCGCCGTGGTCTCCGACGTACCTTTGGCATCATGGCCACCCGTACGCCGAAAGGCGCATCGAAGGGGCCGGCGAAGCGACCGACCTCGTCACGCTCGACTCCGGCCAAGCGGACGACAGCCCAGTCGTCCGCGCGACCCAAGGCGAAGACGACGGCCTCGGCCCGCAGACCCCCCGCCACCCACCAGGACCCGATCAGCTGGGTCTTCACCATGATCGGCAAGCTGATCGTCGGCCTGTGGATGCTGGTGGCCAACGGCATAGGCAGCGCCGCCAGAGCCCTGGGCAACCAGGCGCGCGAGCTCGACCCCGTCCACCGGCGCGACGGGGCGGGCCTGGCGGTGCTGGCGGGCGCGATCGTGCTGGCAGCCATGACGTGGCGGCAGTCGAAGGGAACGGTCTCCGAAGTCGTCAGCGTCGTCGTGCACGGCGTCTTCGGCTCGCTCGCGTGGGCGATCCCGCTGCTGCTCGGCCTGCTGGCCTGGCGCTTCCTGCGCCACCCCGACCAGAACGCCGACACGGGGCGCATGGTGATCGGCTGGAGCGCGCTGCTGACCGGTGTGCTCGGCGTCATCCACGTGGTCAACGACGTGCCGTACCCGGCAGGTGACGCCACCGACGGCATGGACAAGGTGTCGGCGGCCGGCGGCATGGTCGGGTTCATCATCTCCGCGCCGCCCGCCAGCATTCTGCCCGCGTGGGTGACCATCCCCCTGCTGCTGCTCCTGTCGGGCTTCGGCGTGCTGGTGATCACCGCCACGCCCGTGCACAGGATCCCCGAACGGCTGGCAGAGCTGCGCCACATGCTGTTCGACAAGAGCGCGCCGCCCAGGCAGGGCGAGACGGGCAAGAAGCGGGTCAGGACGAAGAAGCAGGACCTGCCCGACAGCGTCAAGCCGTACGACAGCCCCGTGATCGCGGAGAAGGACAAGCACTCTCCCGAGATCGTCCCCGGCCTGGTCGACGACGAGCCGCAGGAGGCGCCGGAGCCGCCGCGGCAGCCCACCGCGCCGCCTGAGCCGACCCCCGCGCCGCGCAAGGTCGAGCAGCTGGTGCTGTCGCCCCAGGCGGGCCCCTATGTCCTGCCCGACCTGCAGTCGCTCAGCCCTGGCACGGCGCCCAAGCCGCAGACCAAGGCCAACACCACGGTCGTCAACGCGCTGACCAGCGTTCTCGAGCAGTTCGCCATCGACGCGCAGGTGATCGGCTTCACTCGCGGCCCGACCGTCACGCGCTACGAGATCGAGCTCGGCCCGGCCGTGAAGGTGGAGAAGGTCACCGCGCTCGCCAAGAACATCGCCTACGCCGTCAAGTCGGCTGATGTCAGGATCCTGTCCCCCATCCCCGGCAAGTCGGCGATCGGCGTCGAGATCCCCAACGCCGACAAGGACCTGGTCGCGCTTGGCGACGTCCTGCGCGCGCAGGTCGCCCAGGCCGACCACCACCCGATGATCGTCGGCCTCGGCAAGGACGTCGAGGGCCGTACGATCGTGGCCAACCTGGCCAAGATGCCGCACCTGCTCATCGCGGGCGCCACCGGCGCGGGCAAGTCCGTCTGCGTCAACGGCCTCATCACCAGCATCCTGATGCGCGCCACCCCCGACGAGGTGCGCATGGTGCTCGTCGACCCCAAGCGCGTGGAGCTGTCGGTCTACGAGGGCATCCCCCACCTGATCACGCCGATCATCACCAACCCCAAGAAGGCCGCCGAGGCCCTCGAATGGGTGGTGGGCGAGATGGACCGCCGCTACGACGACCTGGCCGCCAGCGGCTTCAGGCACGTCGACGAGTTCAACAAGGCCGTCAAGGCGGGCAAGCTGGTGCCGCCGCCCGGCAGCGAGCGCGTCTACCAGCCCTACCCGTACCTGCTGGTGATCGTCGACGAGCTCGCCGACCTCATGATGGTCGCCCCCCGCGACGTCGAGGACTCCATCGTCCGCATCACCCAGCTCGCCCGCGCGGCGGGCATCCACCTGGTGATCGCCACGCAGCGGCCCTCCGTCGACGTCGTCACCGGACTCATCAAGGCCAATGTCCCCTCCCGCCTGGCCTTCGCGGTGTCCTCGCTCACCGACTCCCGGGTCATCCTCGACCAGCCCGGCGCGGACAAGCTGGTCGGCCAGGGTGACGCGCTCTTCCTGCCGATGGGCGCGAGCAAGCCGATCCGCATCCAGAACGCGTTCGTCTCCGAGAAGGAGATCGCCGGGATCGTCGGGCACTGCAAGCAGCAGATGCAGGCCGAGTACCGCGACGACGTGGCCGCCGTCGCGGTCAAGAAGGAGATCGACGAGGAGATCGGCGACGACCTCGACGTGCTGATCCAGGCCGCCGAGTTGATCGTCACCACCCAGTTCGGCTCGACCTCGATGCTCCAGCGCAAGCTCAGGGTCGGGTTCGCCAAGGCGGGCCGCCTGATGGACCTGCTGGAGTCGCGCGGCGTCGTCGGCCCCAGCGAGGGTTCCAAGGCCCGCGAGGTGCTGTTGAAGCCCGACGACCTGCCCGGATTGCTGGCCGACTTGCGGGGAGAGTGACCCCTGCGCACCGTTGCCGACGATTACTGATTGAATAGGAGTAACTACGCAACGTCGGGGCGGGGAGGCGTTCGTCGTGAACGAACAGAGCATTGGTGCCATATTGGCCGAGGCCAGGCACGTGGCAGGGCTGACAGTCGGCCAACTGAGCGCGATCACCCGGATCCGCGAGGCGCTCCTGTACGCCATCGAGCGGGACGACTTCTCCATGTGCGGGGGTGATTTCTACGCCAGGGGCCACGTCAGGGCCATCGCCAAGGAGGTGGGCGCCGACCCCGAGGCCATGGCGCATCTCTACGACGTGCAGCACGGCGGCGTGTCGCAGCCCTTGAGGGCGGCGGCCGTCTTCCAGAACTTCAAGGGGCTGAAGCTGCGCGAGCGCAGGGGACCCAACTGGACGATGGCGCTGGGCGTCGCGCTGGCCATCGTGGTGGTCTTCGGCGTCGTCAGGGTGATGGGCGGGGCGGGCGAGGTGCCCACGGCGGACGTCCAGCCCGCCTCCTCGGTGCCGAGCGTGCCACCGAACGCGAGCCTGGCGCCGAGCGGGGGCCCGGCCCGCCGCGCGGCGGCGCTGTCCACGCAGAAGAAGACCGACATGGTGGTCGTCAAGGTGAAGGCCAAGCGGTCGTCCTACCTCAACGTGCGCGACGCGGAGGGGCGCAAGCTCTTCGCGGGCACGCTGAAGGCGGGCAAGACCTCCACGTGGACGGCCAAGAAGACGGTCGACATGACCATGCACGACGCCGGGGCGGTGTCGCTCCAGGTCAACGGTAAGGACCTGGGAACACCCGGCGCGAAGGGCGAACTGGTCAGGAGGACCTTCGGGCCGTCTGTGCCCCGTCCGCGATGACTAGTGCGGGGGAGGTGCGTCGGTAGTGGCCAAGTGCCGATACCGTAGTGTCCACCATGTCATCCCGCCGAACCGTATCGCTGATCACTCTGGGCTGTGCGCGCAACGAGGTCGACTCCGAGGAGCTCGCCGCGCGACTTGATGCTGCCGGTTGGCAGCTGGGCGACGACGACGCCGAGGTCGTCGTCGTCAACACCTGCGGCTTCATCGACTCGGCGAAGAAAGACTCCATCGACACGCTGCTGGCCGCCGCCGACTCCGGTGCCAAGGTGGTCGCCGCGGGCTGCATGGCCGAGCGCTACGGCAACGAGCTGGCCGAGGCGCTGCCAGAGGCCAGTGCGGTGATCTCCTTCGACGACTACGCCGAGATCGGGGAGCGCCTCGACGACGTGCTGGCCGGCAGGGCGCTCAAGCCGCACACGCCGCGCGACCGCCGTACGCTGCTGCCGATCTCGCCGGTGGAGCGCTCCGCCGCCAAGGCGAGCATCCCTGGCCACGGCGACCTTCCGGCGGGTCTCGCGCCCGCCAGCGGCCCCCGCGTGCTGCGCAAGCGCCTCGACGAGAGCCCCGTCGCCTCGCTGAAGCTGGCCTCCGGCTGCGACCGCCGCTGTTCGTTCTGCGCGATCCCCGCCTTCCGTGGCGCCTACGTCTCGCGCGCTCCTGAGGAGCTGCTGGCCGAGGCCGACTGGCTGGCCCACCGCGGGGTACGCGAACTGGTCCTGGTGAGCGAGAACTCCACCTCCTACGGCAAGGACCTGGGCGACCTGCGCGCGCTGGAGAAGCTGCTGCCGCAGCTGACCGCGGTCGAGGGGATCGAGCGGGTGCGGGTCAGCTACCTACAGCCCGCCGAGCTGCGCCCTGGGCTGCTCGACGTCATCGCCGCGACCGAGGGCATCGCGCCCTACTTCGACCTGTCCTTCCAGCACGCCAGCGGCACCGTCCTGCGCAGGATGCGCCGTTTCGGCGACCCCGAGCGTTTCCTCGGCCTGCTGGAGCAGGTCAGGGCCAAGGCCCCCGAGGCGGGCGTGCGCTCCAACTTCATCGTCGGCTTCCCCGGCGAGACCGACGAGGAGTTCGGCGAGCTGGTCGGTTTCCTCGAGGAGGCCAGACTCGACGTCATCGGCGTCTTCGGCTACTCCGACGAGGACGGCACCGAGGCCGCCACGTTCGAGTCGAAGGTCGAGCAGGAGATCGTTGACGAGCGGGTGCGCATCCTCACCGAGCTGGCCGAGGAGCTGACCTCGCAGCGCGCGGAGGAGCGCATCGGCACAGAGGTCGACGTGCTGATCGACGAGGACCTCGGCGACGGCGGCTACGAGGGCAGGGCGGCCCATCAGGGTCCCGAGGTCGACGGTTCCGTCACCGTTCAGGGCATTGGCCTGGTCCCTGGGCAGATCGTCAGGGCGATCGTGGTCGATGCCGAGGGGGTCGATCTGATCGCCCGGATCAAGGCCGCGGGTCCATGACCCGAGACGAGCGTCGGGTGGTGAGCCCGTGGAACATCGCCAACGTCCTCACGGTGCTCAGGTTGGCGCTCGTCCCCTTCTTCGTCGTCTGCCTGTTCCTGCCGGGCACCGGCTGGAGGTACGCGGCCCTGGGGGTGTTCGGGGTGGCCTCGATCACCGACCACCTCGACGGCGAGCTGGCCAGGCGCTACCACCTGATCACCGACTTCGGGAAGATCGCCGATCCGATCGCCGACAAGGCGCTCACCGGAGCGGCGCTGGTGAGCCTGTCGATCCTGAACGAGCTGCCGTGGTGGGTCACGGTCGTGATCCTCGGCCGTGAGCTCGGCATCACCCTGCTGCGCTTCATCGTGATCAGGCACGGTGTCATACCGGCCAGCTACGGCGGCAAGGTCAAGACCGTGCTGCAGATCGCGGCGATCGTCCTCTACCTTCTTCCCGACATGCCGGACGTGATCCGCTGGGTGGCCATGGGGGCCGCGCTGGTCGTGACCGTCGTCACGGGCGTCGACTACGTCATCCGCGCGATCAGGCTGAGGCAGGTGGCCAAGCGGGCCAGGGCGGAGTGAGTTGATGCGGACCGACGTGCTGGGCGCCGCGGGCGTGATCGAGCTGCTGATCCGGCAGGAGGCGACGCTCGCCGTGGCGGAGTCGCTCACCGGAGGGCTGCTTGGCGCGACCTTCACCGCGATGGGCGGGGCCTCCGCGGCCTTCAGGGGAGGCGTCATCAGCTACGCCACCGACCTGAAACGGGAGCTGCTGGCCGTACCGGGGGAGCTGCTCGAACGGGAGGGCGCGGTGCACCCCGAGGTGGCCGCGGCCATGGCGCGGGGGGTCGCGCGGCTCTGCGGCGCCACGTACGGCCTGGCGGTCACCGGAGTGGCCGGGCCTGACCCGCAGGACGGAAAGGCGGTCGGCACCGTCCACGTGGCGCTGAGCGGCCCTGAGGGCAGAATCTGGCACCGCGATCTGGTGCGGGGTGGCTCGCGCGGGCGCATCAGGCAAAGAACCGTGGACGAGGCCGTAGATCTCCTCGCAGGTGTGCTTAAGGCGAACATGGGGGAACATTCCGGGTGATTACCGTGTTACGTCCCGAGCGAACATGCGAACCACGGTCTGACGCGGTGTCGGTGGATACGGGTACGGTGGAGCTGTGAGTGAGGTCCGTGAGCCATCTGCAAGCCCCGCAAGCGCTGGCGGGCCCAACGATCCGCGCAGGCGCCCGATGATGACGGCGAGGAGTATGTACGAAGCGAAGAGGAAGAACGGGCGGCACGATCCGATCGCGCATGGCACGGTGAAGAAGACCACCGTGCCGGGGAGGGAGCGACAGATGATTCTGCTGCGTCAGCTTCTTGGAGACGTTCTGAGGCGGCTGAGGGTGCGACAGGGACGCACCCTGCGTGAGGTGTCGACGCTGGCGCGCGTGTCTCTGGGCTACCTGTCCGAGGTCGAGCGTGGTCAGAAAGAGGCCTCGTCCGAGCTGCTCGCCTCGATCTGTGGCGCACTCGGCGTGCCGCTTTCGCAAGTGTTGCGTGAGGTTTCCGACCAGTTCGCGCTGGCGGAGCTCCAAGCTGCTCCTGTGATGGCGGATGTGCCGGAGCGAGAGCGCCTGCCACTGTCCGAGACGGTCCCCGGGTCGATCTCCGACTCGGTGTTCCCCGAAGTCAAGGACATGGTGGCCGCCTGACGGCTGGGCTCAGCCCGGTTGGCAGCGGTCACACCACAGGATCAGCCGCTCCTGTGGCCGTGCCCCCATCTCCCCGCGCCTGATGCGAGATCCGCATCGGCGGCAGGGTCTCCCAGCCCTGCCATAAACCCAGGTCTCGAAGCCGCGACGGCGATCACCCGTGGTAATGGTGCCCGCGTGATCCTTGTTCGCCTCCAGCAGCCGCTGGGCGAGCGAGACCAGGCCGTCGAGATCGGCTATGGCGCCGACGGGGCGCCAGGGTGACACTCCTCTGAGGAAAAGTGTCTCCGCACGGTAGATCGTGCCGATCCCCGCGAGGTTGCGCTGGTCGAGCAGCGCCTCCCCGATCGTCGTGTCCGGATTCCTCCGCAGCCTGGCGACCGCTTCGTCCTGATTCCAGTCCGGGCCGAGCAGGTCGGGCCCGAGGTGGCCGACCACGCTGTCCTCGTGCTCGGTTCTGAGCAGGTCCACCATCCCCAGCCGGACGCCGACCGCCTGCCATTCGGCGTTGGCCAGCACGAGCCGCACCCTGTCGTCCTGCGGGAACCGGCGTCCCTCGGGCATGACGACCCAGCTTCCGTCCATGCGCAGGTGCGTGTGCACGGTCAGGCCGCCCTCGACCCTGGTGAGCAGGTGCTTGCCGTACGACACGGTCCGCGTGACCGCGCGGCCTGTCAGGTCGGCGGTGGCGTGGCGCGGCACCCTGAAGTCGGATCTGGTCAGCACGCGGCCGTCGAGCGCCTGGCGCAGGCGCTTCGCGGTCCGGTAGACGGCGTCACCCTCCGGCATGGGCGCTCACCCATTCGTCGACGAGGCCGGTCGGCTCGTCCAGGGCCGCTTCGACCCTGGGACGGTCGCCGGTGGTGAGGCAGTCGTTCATCAGGCCCGCGCTCGCGCTGTTTCGGTGGGCGAGAGGTCAGTCCCAGGCGGCGGGGTCGGCGGCCAGCGACCGCACGCTCTCCGGCAACGCGCCGGTGGCCACGTGATCCAGCGTGACCTCCTCGAGGATGGACCGCTCGGTCGCGCGCAGGGCGATCCACACCTGCTGGAGCGACTCGGCGGGCCCGCGGTAGCCGACGTGCTCGGGGCGCTCGCCGCGCACGTTGGCCAGCGGGCCGTCGACCGCGCGGATCACGTCGGCCAGGGAGATCTCCGCCGCGGGCCTGGCCAGCACGTAACCGCCCTCGGGACCGCGCTGGCCGCGGACGAGCCCGGCGCGGCGCATCTGGAGCAGGATGTTTTCCAGGTATTTGGGCGGCATGTCCTGCTCTTTGGCGAGTTCGCCCACGGTGGTCGGGCCTGCCCCGGCTGCGGCGAGTTCGGCGGCGGCACGGAGGGCGTAGTCGACACGAGCGGAAAGGCGCATGTTGTCGATTATCCCTCCTGGTCAACACTGGTTATGCGCATGGTCGCCTTCACCGGCAGATGATCCGAGTACGGCAGGCGCGGTACCTCGGCCGATTCGGCCGCCAATCCGCTGGTGATCAGCACGTGGTCGATCCTGTCGAGGGGCGCGTCAGCCGGCGAGGTGGCCGGATCGCCCAATGCCGTCAGCGGATCGGACAGGCCCGCGGACTCCATGACGCGCATCTCGGGGTCGCCAGGCCTCGTGTTGAGATCACCGGCCAGGACGACGGGCCGCCGCGCTCCGGCCGCGGCGTCCCCTCCCGCGCTCATGGGTCCGGCGGCACCGCCTCCCGCCTCGGCGGCGCTCAGGCCCGAGGCCAGGTTGCGCACCAGCGCGGCCACCTCGGGCGCCTGCCCGGCGGGCGACTGCAGGTGGGTGTTGACGATGCCGACCTCCCTGCCGCCCACCTCGATCACGGCGGCCTGCGCCTGGGCGAGCGTCGGGTAGCCGTGCTTGCCGAGCGGGTGCGAGGCCAGCTGCTTCACCGGCAGGTTCGTCAGCAGGGCGTCGCCCCACACCTGGTCGGCCGCCGGGGCGAAGTAGGCCCGCATGCCCAGGCCGCGGGCGATCCTGTCGAGGTCGTCGTGCCCGCCGTTGAGCAGCCAGCCCCTGTCGACCTCGCTGAGCAGCACCACGTCGGGCCGCTCGCCCGCCGCCCACGCGGCGATCTCGTCCAGCGACAGCCGCCCGTCGAGTCCGAAGCCCATCCTGATGTTGTAGGCGACGAGCGTGAACGAGGCGCCCTGCTTCTCCTGTACGGCGGGCGAAGCCCGCCACCCCGGCACGAGCGCGAGCCCCGCGATCACGATCGCCGCCACGAGCGGCCGCCACGAGAAGCTCGTGGGCGCCTTCGCCTGCGCACCCGCCCCGGCGGTGACGGCCGCGGTCAGCGCGACGGCGACCACCACCAGGGCGTTGGGGAAGCCCAGGTCCAGGTCGTAGGCCGCGTAGTAGCCGAACACGCCCACCAGGAACACCAGCCCGCCGCCGAGCAGGCCCGCGCCCGGCCGCCTGACCACGTGTCCATGGCGGCCCGCCGCCGCGAGCAGGCCACCGACGCCCACCGGGACCAGCGCGCCCTGGCCCGTGTTGAGCATCACGGCGGTGCCGCCGCACAGGAGGGCCGCGTACACGAACGCCGACCAGGGGAAGGCGGGCGGCCACACCATGAGCGCCAGGCCGAGCGCGAAGGCGGCCAGCCACAGCGGCCGGTCGTGCCACGCGGCCGTGGACAGGCCCGCGCTCATGCCGACGAGTAGCAGGGAGGGGCCGAGCAGGAACCAGGCGGTGCCGGGCGCGAGGTCGCCGGAGGGCGGGGGCGCCTGCCGTACGAGGGCGAGGAAGGCGGCGCACAGCGTGAGGACGGCGAGCCAGGGGAGGGGGCCGTCGCGCCAGACCAGGTCCACGCCGTCGAGCAGCAGGTGGACGGTGACCGCGAACGCCAGGCCGCCGGCGATGCCGGTGGGGACGGCGGCGCGGGGCAGCGTGCGGGCGCAGCCGTACAGGAAGAACAGGCCCGCGCTGACGCCCGCCGAGGCGAGCGCGAGCTGCGGTGTGCCGCCGTCGAAGGCCTGAAGGCCCAGCCGCGCCACGACCAGGACGGCCGCGCCGCCGAGCAGAGACCATCGGGGCCGCAGCAGCGGGGCCAGGCACGGCAGGACGAACCAGGCGGCGGCGTAGAGGCCCATGAGCTCGGCGGGCGTCTCGCCCGCGCGGCCGAACAGCGTGATCAGCGAGGGAAGGAAGACGCGCAGCACGTCGCACAGGAGGGCGAGACCTAAGGCGAGCAGGAGCATGAGCCATCCGCACGTCATGCGAGCCGTCAGGCAAGAGGGCTAAGCTTTGAACGTGGAGCGACGTCCTGGTGTGCCCAGGTTGCTGAGGGAGATCAACGACCGGGCCGCACTGGAGTTGCTGCTCGCGACAGGACCGATGACCCGCGGCCAGATCGGCGATCACACCGGCCTTTCGAAGGTGACCGCCTCCCAGACTCTCTCGAGGCTGGAGGAGCGCGGTCTGGTCGAGGTGGTCGGTGAGCAGGCGGGAGGACGCGGTCCCAACGCGGCCCTCTACTCCGTGGTCGCCTCCAGCGCCTACGTCGCGGGCCTCGACGTCGGGCCCGAGTTCGTCTCCACCGCTATCGCCGACATCCACGGCCGCACGATCGCCGAGGTGACGGTCGCGCCCAACGGGAGCGACGACCCCGTCTCCGTCGTCCACAGCGCCGTCGTCAAGGCCTGCCGCAGCGGCAAGGTCAGCCTGGCCAAACTGCGTGGCGTGGTGATCGGCACGCCGGGCGTCGTCGACCCGCGCAGCGGCGACGTGCGCTTCTCCTTCGACCTGCCGGGCTGGCACGAAGGCATCCACGAGGCGCTGGCGGGAGACCTCAAGCGCGAGGTCACGATCGAGAACGACGTCAACCTGGCCGCCCTGGCCGAGCGCGCGTCGGGCGCGGCCAAGGGCGTAGACGACTTCGTGCTGCTGTGGGCCGGGCGCGGCCTCGGCCTCGCGGTGATGCTCGGCGGCAGGCTCCACAGGGGCCGGTCGGGCAGCGCGGGCGAGATCGGCTACCTGCCCGTGCCCGGCGTGCCGCTCGCCGAGGACGTCAGGGCGGTGCCGGGACGGCTGCCGTCCCTGGCCGGCGGCCTGCAGTCGCTGGTCAGCGCGGTGGCGGTGCAGGAGCTCGCCCAGAGTTACGGCTTCGGCGGCATCGCCGAGGCGGTCGCCGCCGGAGAGCGGGGCGCGCCGCTGCTCGACGAGATCGCCCACCGGCTCGCGCTCGGCGTGGCCTCGGTGTGCGTGGTGCTCGACCCCGGGCTCGTCGTGCTCGGCGGCGACGTCGGCAAGGCGGGCGGCTCGGCGCTCACCACGCGGGTGGAGGAGGCCGTGGCCAGGATCTGCCCGATCAGGCCCGAGGTCGTCACCAGCTCCGTGGAGGACAACCCCGTGCTGCGCGGCGCCGTCCTCGCGGCCCTCGACCAGGCCCGAGAGGAGGTCTTCGCGTCCTGATCAGGCGGTCAGCAGCTCGACGGCCGCCTGCGCGTTCGCCCTCGCCGCGCCGTACGTCGCGATGTAGGCGGCGCTGTCGGGCCGCCAGATCGGCAGGCCCATCTCGATGACGGTGGCGTCGGGGCGGGCGCTCACCAGCGCGGTCACCAGGTCCCTGCTGTCGGTGTAGCGGTGCGCGTCCTTCACCACCACGACGAGCGAGCGGCCGTCGGCCCTGCGCAGCAGCGTGTCGGGGTCGGCGTCGGCGGGCTTGAGCCGTACGGTCTCCGCCGTGGGCAGGTCGAGACCCCACGGCACGTCGCCGACCGCGATGGTGGGCGGGGTGTCGATCTCGATCACCAGCGGGTCGCGCAGCGGGTTGGTGGCGCCGGTGACGCTGACCGCCCTGCGGGCCGCGTCCAGGCCGATGCCCTCCTCGACGTCGGCGGCCGTGCCCGAGCCGAACCAGGCACGCAGCTCGGCCACGTGGGCGGCGGCCTCCTCCAGCCGGGACAGCGGGAGCCGCCCGTCGCCCACCGCGGCGACGATCTCCGCGATGATCTGCCGGACGTCGTCGTAGGACGGCACCGGGCCGAGGCACAGCAGGTCGGAGCCGGCGGCCAGCGTGCGGACCGCGCCTCCGGCGAGGCCCACGCTCTTGGTGATCGCGTGCATGTCGAGCGCGTCGGTGATCACGACGCCCCGGTAGCCGAGCTCACCTCTGAGGAGCTCGGTCAGCGCGGCGGCCGACAGCGTCGCGGGCTGGTCCCCGGTGATCACCGGGACCGCGACGTGCGCGGTCATGACGGACTTCGCGCCCGCCTTGATCGCCGCCTGGAAGGGCACCAGCTCCCGCTCGCGGAGCACGTCCAGGGAGACGTCGACCACCGGGACGGCCAGGTGGGAGTCGACCCTGGTGGCGCCGTGGCCCGGGAAGTGCTTGACGCAGGCGGCGACGTTCACCGACTGCAGGCCGCGGACGGCGGCGACGGTGTGCCTGGCGACCAGCGCGGTGTCGTTGCCGAACGAGCGGGTGCCGATCACCGGGTTGTCGTCGGCGGTGTTGACGTCGGCGTCCGGCGCCATGTCGAGGTTCACGCCGCAGGCGGCCAGCTCCGAGCCGATCGCCTGGTAGACGCGGTGAGTCAGCTCCACGTCGTCCACGGCGCCGAGGGCGGCGTTGCCCGGATAGGGGCTGCCGACGTGATAGGCCAGGCGGGTGACGTCGCCGCCCTCCTCGTCCAGCGAGATGACCGGCTCACCCGCGGCCTTGAGCGCCGTGGTGAGATCGCTCAGCTGGGCGGGGTCGGCGACGTTGAAGCCGAAGAGCGTGACGCCGCCGAGGCCGGCCTCCAGCTCGCGAAGGACCCAGTCCGGGGCGGTGGTGCCCTGGAAGGCGACGAGCAGCGTGCCGGCCGCTAGACGGCGCAGCCCCCGATCACTCTGACTCATCGGTTTACTCCCCTTTTCGGCGGTTGAACCCCCTCGTCGTCCGATGCCTCTCGTTGTGGAGTGGATCGAGCCGGTGGGGGCGAGTGTGTGTGGTCTGTGGGCAGGAGAGTCGGTACGGCCCGCGCGCCCGCTGTCCGGGACGCGAGCCGTACCCCCTGCTGGTGGGCAGGGTCAGGCACGGCGGCCGCGTGGGTGTGCGGCAGCCGTACGAGCACCTGGGGTGGTGGTCAGCCCTTCACGGCGCCGGCCACCAGGCCGGAGACCATGCGGCGCTGCACCAGAAGGAAGAAGATGACGACAGGGATCGTCATCAGCGTCGACCCGGCCATGATCGCGCCCCAGTCGACGCCCTTCTGTCCGAAGAAGAACTGCAGGGCGACGGGCATGGTGTAGCCCTCGGAGCCTGACATGAGGTAGAGCGCGAAGACGAGATCGTTCCACGCGGTGATGAACGAGAAGATGCTCGTCGCCACCAGGCCGGGCGCGACCAGCGGGAACAGGACCTTCCAGAAGGTCGTGAACCGGCTGGCTCCGTCGATCCACGCCGCCTCTTCGAGGGTCTTGGGCACCGCGGCGACGAAGGTCCGCAGCATCCAGATGCCGAAGGGCAGGGTGAGGGCCACCTGCGTGACGATCAGGCCGAGCAGCTGGTCGCCGAGGCCGACGCGCTTGACCATCATGTACAGCGGGATCAGCAGCCCCTCGGAGGGGAGCATCTGCACGATCAGCAGCACGATGAGGAAGGGCGCGCGGCCCTTGAACCTGAACCTGGCGATGGCCGTGGCCGACAGCAGCGCGAACGTCGAACCGATCAGCACCGTGCCGAGCGCGACGATCGCGCTGTTGCGCATGTAGAGCCAGATCGAGTTGTTGGCCACGCCCTCGGTGAGCACCCGCGCGAAGTGGTCGAAGGTGAAGTGCGTGGGGAAAGGGATGAAGTCGGTGGTGAAGATCTGGTCGTTGGCCTTGAAGCCGGTCGAGACCATCCAGTACACGGGGAAGGTCGCGTAGAGGAAGACCAGGACCCCTGCCCCGTTGAGGAGGATCTTGCCGAGCCTCTTGCGGGCGATCGGAGTCATGACATTTCCTCCTGCTTCACGATTTGCCGGACGTACACCACCGTGATGATCAGCAGGATGATCGTCAGAATCACGGAGATGGCGGCGCCACTGCCGAGCTTCTGCGGCGGCTTGAAGGCCTCCGCCACCGCGTACATCGACAGGTTGAACGCCTCACGGTTGGTCGGGCCGTTCATCAGCACGTAGAGCTGGCTGAAGACCTTGAAGTCCCAGATGATCGACAGGACCGTCAGGACGGCGAAGACCGGCCTCAGCAGCGGCAGGGTGATCTTCCTGAAGGTTCGCCACGCGCCCGAGCCGTCCACCCTGGCCGCCTCGTAGAGCTCGGCGGGAATGCCCTTCAGGCCCGCCAGCACCGAGACCGCGATGAACGGGAAGCCCGCCCACACCAAGCAGAAGACCAGGACCACGTAGAGGGTGAACGCGTCGTTCAGCCACGGCTCGCCCGTCCAGTCGGCCCTGCCGAGCAGAAGGCTGGACAGGCCGTCGGGAAGCAGGTTCAGCGCCCAGTTGATGATGCCCGCGTCGGCGTCGAACAGCCAGCGCCAGATGACGCCTTGCGCGACGGGCGGCACGGCCCACGCGAACATGCAGCCGATGACGACGAACAGCGACATCTTCTTGCCGAGCTTGTTCAGCAGCACCCCGACGGCGGTGCCCACGATCAGGGTGAGGCTCACCGCCACGACCGCGAAGATGACCGTGTTGCGGAGCGCCGACCAGAAGATCTCGTTGTCGAGGACTCTCTGGAAGTTGTCCCAGCCGACCCACTCCGCCGGCCTGGTGCCCCTGACCTGGGCCAGGCCGACCTTCTGGAAGGCCATGACGGTCAGCTGGACCATGGGGTAGAGCAGGAGTCCAGCGATCACCAGCAGTCCGGGCACGAGCAGGACGTACGGGACCGCCCATGTGGGGAGCCCGCTGGCCCGGTCGGGGCGGGCGGAGCTCTTGCGGCGCCGCCCCGGGGCGGGGGAGTTCCCCCCGCCCCGGGCGATCGTAGACGTGTTCGTCATTACTACTGGTTCAGGATCTCTTCGAGTTCCTTGTTGGCGTCACCGAGGGCCGTCGCGGCGTCCTTCTTGCCCTCGATGACCGCCCTGGCCGCGTTCTGGAGCACGGCCTTGGTCTCGTTGGCCTCGGTCCAGTTCGGGTCGGCGGGGAAGGCCTTGGCCTTGGCGAACGCGCGGGCGAACGGACCCTGGGCCGGGTCCTCGTTCAGTGCGGCCAGCGAGTCGGGGTAGATCGGCAGCAGGCCGCCCTCCTTGGCGTAACGGTCCGCCCAGGTCTTGCTCGTGGCCAGCTTGATGTACTCCTTGCCCAGGTCAGCCTGCTGCGTGCTGCCCCAGAGCGCGATATCGTTGCCGCCGAAGAACGAGGGGGCCTCACCGCCGGTCTTGGCCGGCAGCGGGAAGAAGGCGAGCTTGTCGCCCTTCAGCTTGCCCTTGCTGTCCTCTTCGATGCCGGGCAGGTCCCAACCGGCGGTCAGGTACATGCCGACCTTGTCGTTGGCGAACCGCTTGCGGATGTCCACCGTGTTCTGGGTGAGGCGGGCCTTGCCTGACAGGCCGTCCTTCACCAGGCCGGTGTAGGTCTCGAAGCCCTTGGCGAAGGCCGGGTCGGTCAGCTTGCCGACCCACTTGTCGCCCTCCTTGACGGCGTACTCGCCGCCCTCGGACCAGGCGAACGCGCCGAGCAGGTGGTTGGCGTCGGAGCCGCCGTTGAAGGCGAAGCCGTCGACGTCCGCGCCCTTCTCCTTCTGGATCTTCTTGGCCGCGGTCACGAGCTCGTCCCAGGACTTGGGAACCTCGATCTTGAGCTCCTTGAACCAGTCGGCGCGGTAGAGGACCGCACGCGCGCCCGCGCCCCACGGCACGCCGTAGACCTCGTTGTCGATGGTCTCGAGGCCGAACAGGTTCTTCGGGATCGCCGACTGGTCGCCCGCCTGCGCGATGTCGGTCACCGGGGTCAGGGCATCCTGGCTCTGCCACAGCGGCACCTGGTCGTTGCCGATCTCGGTGACGTCCGGGCCGCCCGTGCCGGTGGCGGCGGCGGCGAACTTGTCGTTCACCGTCGGCCACGGGATCCACTCGAGCTTCACATCGGCGCCGGTCTGCTTCTTGAACTCGGCGTTCAGCTCTTCCATGTACTTGGCGGCCGCGGGGTTGCTGTCGCCAAGGCGCCAGACGCTGAGGGTCTTGCCCGCGTACTTGGGCCCGGCCTCGGAGGCGGCGGCGGAGCCGGAAGCGGCGGGCGCGGCGGTCTGTGCGGGCTCGCTCGAGCCACAGGCTGCCAGGCCCAGCGCGAGTGCGGCGGTGGTCGCCGTGGCGGCCGTGATCTTCGCGATCTTCACTAGGGTTCTCCCTTCCCGGCTAACGCGTCGGGGGTTGCGCTCATTTGATGCCGTAGAGATCACCGAAGCCTTGATCGCTGGCCTCGGTTGACTGCTGCTAAACTAACAAGAAACTTTCTTAAAAAAAACGGGCGTTAGCGGATCGTGACGAGAGGAGGGGCCGTCCATGGCGCGGAACCCGGGAACCCCGCAGTTGTTGCGCAGATTGAACGACCGCACGGCGCTGGAGCTCCTTCTGTCCGAGGGGCCGCTTACCCGTGCTGAGCTGGGGGAACGCACCGGGCTCTCCAAGGTAACCGCAGGTCAGCTGTTGTCCCGACTGGAGGAGAGAGGGCTGGTCGAGGTCGCGGGACAGCGCCCAGGAGGTAGGGGACCGCACGCCGCCCTCTACACCGTCGTTCCCTCCAGCGCGTACGTCGCCGGTCTCGAAGTGCTGCCCGAGAGCATCACGGTGGGTGTGGCCGACATCACAGGTAAAATCGTGGTGGAGGTCAGGGTCGACCCCTGCGACGGCCGGGACCCGGTCACAGCCGTCCGCGACGCCGTCCAGCGGGCCTGCGACTCGGCCATGATCGGCCTGTCCCAGCTGCGCTCCTTCGTCATCGGCACCAGAGGCGTCGTCGACCCGCGCACCGGTGACGTGCGCTTCTCCTACGACCTGCCGTCCTGGCATGTCGGTGTGCTGGCCAGCCTGCGCGAAAGGCTCGGCGCGTCCGTCACCATCGAGAACGACGTCAACCTCGTCGCGCTCGCCGAGCACAGGTACGGCGTCGCGGCCGGGCACGACGACTTCGCGGTGATCTGGGCGGGCATCGGGCAGGGGCTCGGCATCATGCTCGGCGGGCGGCTGCACAGGGGCATCACAGGCGGCGCGGGCGAGATCGGCTGGCTGCCCGTGCCGGGCGAGCCGCTGCCCGTCGACGTCTCCCATCCGCAGTCCGGCTCCTTCCAGCGCCTGGTCGGCAAGGAGGCGCTGGAAGCCATCGCGGAGACGTACGGCATCGCCGGCGTCAGCGTCGCCGACCAGGTGCGGACGGCGACCGCGCAGGGCAACGACGCCTACCTGAAGGAGGTCGCGGGACGGCTGGCCGTCGGGGTCGCCGCCGTCGCCGTGGTCCTCGACCCCGGGCTCATCGTCCTGAGCGGCGACCTCGGCAGGGCGGGCGGCGAGGCGCTGGCCGAACGGGTGGAGCAGGCCGTGGCCAAGGTGTGCCCGAGCCAGCCGCGCATCGCGGCGACGGCGGTGGCCGGCAACCCGGTGTTGCGCGGGGCGCTGGTCGCCGCGCTGGAGCAGGCCCGGGAGCAGGTCTTCTCTGACACTGTGTGAGAATTTTCGACTATGCGTGACATCGTGTTGATCTCCGACCCTCGGGTGGCGACCATTCCCGTGCGGGAGTGCGGCGAGCCGCTCGAGGACGTGCGGGGGAGGTTGCGGATCGACTCGCGCCTGGCGGACGCGGAGGGTGCCTACGCGCATCTGCGTGCAGGACTGCTCGCCAGGCTGGAGAAGGCGTCCTTGCCTTCGGGGTTCGAGCTGCTGATCGTCGAGGGGTACCGGCCGATCGCGACGCAGCGGACGTACTTCGAGGAGTATCGGGACCAACTCCTCCTCGACTTCCCTGACATGTCCGCCGATGAGGCCTATGTCGCGGCCAGCCGGTACGTGTCGCCGGTGTCCGTCGCCCCGCACACGGCGGGGGCGGCGGTGGACCTGACGTTGTGCTCGCCCGAAGGGGAGGAGTACGACATGGGGACGGCGGTCAACGACAACCCCGAGCAGAGCGAGGGGACCTGCTACACGGCGGCTTCCAACATCTCGGCGGAGGCTCGCGGGCACAGGGAGATCCTGGGGGCCGCGCTGGAGGAGGTCGGGCTGGTGAACTACCCGACCGAGTGGTGGCACTGGTCGTACGGCGACCGGTACTGGGCGATGTCGACGGGGGCCCCGCACGCCTTGTACGGCCCGACCGACCTCACCTGATCGCTTCGAGAACCCCGGCCCACGCGACCACGGGGCTGGGGTTCTCTCGGGTGTGCTAGGAGTCGCGGGGGCCGGGGTTCTTTCCAGGCGTGAGGTTCCGGGGTTCTCTCCGGGGTGCGGGTGAGGGCGGTGGTCAGCGGGTGGCGGGGTTGCGGGCGGGGTGCCGGCGGAGGGGGTCGTCGGGTCCGCCGGTGACCAGCAGTCCCGCGTGGGCCGTGAGGGCCATGCCGGGCACCGCGACGGCGTGCTCCTCCCACGCGGCCCCGGGGATCCGCGTGCGCAGGACGCCCGACGCGTCCAGGGAGTACAGCCGGCCGTTCATCCCCGCCAGCGACACCGCCCCCGCCGACGATCCGTCGTCCTCCCACGTGGCCGACCCGAACGGCAGCCGCCACAGCACCCCGGCGACCGTCGCCACGTAGAACGCGCAGTCGGCGACCGCCAGCCCCACCGCCTCACGCGGCGCCGGGCAAACCGTCCGCCACGCCTCCCTCTCCCTGTACAGCAGCTCGCCCGACGCCGTCACGCCGTACAGGCCGACGCCCACGCCGCCCGCCGCCTCCCGGGGGACGGCGAGCCCGACGACCGCCGACCGCCCTGGCAGCGGCCGCCACGGCAGGTTCTGCCCGCACAGCTCCCGGGACAGCAGCACCCCTTCCCCGTCCACCGCGTGCAGCGTGCGGCCCACGACCGCGAGCGCCCGCACGTCGGCGGAAGGGCCGATCACCTCCCACGACGGGGACAGCGGCCGCGACAGGCGGTCGAGGACGTTGCGGGTGATGCGCGCGACCACCGGGTCGTGCAGCGTGTTGCCCCAGTTCACGGTGCCTACGGTGAAGACGGTGCCGCAGCCGCTGGTGAACGCGCCCATCGTGGCGGCGCCGCCCTGGCCGTACGCGCTCCAGTGCCTCAGGTCCGCGGTGGCCAGCACGACGAAGGAGGACGGCGTGCCGTCGCGACACGTCACCCTCGGCACGCCGCCGACCTCCTCGAACTCGGCCGCGTCGGTCTCGTAGCCCAGGCAGCCCTGACCGAACTTGTCGCCGTCGGTCAGCCCGGTCCCCTCGAAGGCCCAGTGTCCGGCGAACCGGGCGGTGTACGACTCCTCGAGCATGCGGGGCATGTGCTCGCCCCACGCCCCCGCGCCCGCGCGGAAGCTGACGCCGGTCAGCGTGTTCTCGGGGCGATAGGCCGCCGACCACTCGACCGTCGCCAGGAGCGGGTCGGCCGCCGGGTCGGAGACGGGGTCGCGATGGCACACCATCGTGCGGCCGCCGTCCTCCAGCCGCATCTGCCACCAGGCGGTGTTGCCGGAGAAGAAGGCGACGTTGCCGCCGCGCCTGACGAACTCCTCGACGGCGTCGCGCATCTCGGCCGACCAGTACTCGTCGTGGCCGTTGACCACGAGCAGGCGGTGCCTGGACAGCAGGTCGAGCCCGTCGTGCAGGTCGAGGTTGGAGCAGTAGCCCACCTCGTAGCCCGATGGCCGCAGCCAGCGCATCAGGCCCTCCTCCCACCGCTCGGGAGGCGGGCCGCCGCCGGGGCGGTCGAAGCTCACCTTGGCCGCGCGGGTGGGCGACTCGGTCCAGTAGACGCTCTGGTCGGGCTCGCCCGCCCTGTTGTAGGCCTGCCAGGTGGTGAACGGCACGCTGACCAGGATCGAGGCGGTGGGCTCTGCCTGCCGTACGACGAAGTGGACCTCGTTGTCGGGGCAGGGCGCGCCGCCGGGAAGCGAGCGCGGCCACGGCTGCGCGGGCCCGAAACGGGCCACGTAGAGGGAGCTCGGCCACGCGGGCGGGATCTCCAGCGACCAGTCCGTGCCCGCGTGGCCGGTGTGGACGACGCGGTCGTCCGTGGCGTCGGTCACGACCACGGGAGAGGGGCGGTCGAGCACGAAGCGAAGGGTCTCGCCCTGGGCGAGCGAGGTGGCGAGGGCGTAGGCGCGGACCGTCATCCGGTCGCCGTTCCCACGAGTAGATCCTCGAGGTCGAACAGGTAGCGCTCCATCATCGGCCTGGGCAGGTAGCGGGTGTCGGCGGTGAGGGAGAGGCCCTCGGTGGTGACGTGAACGCAGAAGCGGCAGTCGAGCTCGTCCTGGCTCAGCGGCCAGGTCAGCGTGGTCTCCGCGCGCGCCTTGTCGATCTCGTCGGGATCGCATGCGGCGGGTCCGGGGTCGGCGAACCGCATGTCGTTGAAGCAGCAGTGCGGGTGGACGGGCTCGCCGCGCCTGGCGCTCTCCGCCGCCACGATCCTGTCCCTGTCGGCGGGGTCGTGGTAGGCGCTGCGGTAGGCCCGCAGCGCGGTGGGACCGGCGGCGCGCAGCGCGTCCGCGAACGGGCGGCCCGTGTCGAACGTGAACAGACCCTCCATGGACAGCGTGCTGACCATGTTCATCGTGTCGCGCCTGAACCTGTTGCTCACGATCGTCAGCACCGAGCTGATCTCCTCCCCGGTGTGGCGGCCCGCCAGCTCGGCCACGGCGGCGAGCAGCACGGTGGAGGTGGAGGCGCCGTGGGCGGCGGCGATGGACCGTGCCGCGAGGTCGAGCGCGGGCGAGCGCAGCAGGGCGCGCCAGATGGGCGGCCCGGCGTCCTGCTCGGCCGAGGGGACCCGCGTCGGGAACATGGAGGCGGCGATGCGCCGGTGCTCGCGCTCCCAGTGCGCCGCCGCCGTCGCGGCGACGCGCCTGCCGTCCTCGCTCCGCTGCCACGTCGCCAGGTCGAGCGGGCGCGGGGCAGGCGCGGACGGCGGTCTACCCAGCAGTAGCATCCGCAGGTCGCGCACCGCCGCCTCGGCCCCCGCCCCGTCGGCGGCCAGGTGGCAGAAGACCAGCTTGACGTGCGTGACCCTGTCGCCTTCTGTGACGAGCCCGACCCGCAGCGGCCACTCCCGCTCGTAGTCGAACCTGGCGGCCGGTGGATCGCCGAACGTGACGTCCAGCCGCCCTTCCCGCTCCAGCCTCTGGTACGGCTCCCGCCGCTCGCCCAGCCTGGTGCGGAACGCCCCGTGCCGCTCGACGAGCGCCTTGACGGCGGCCAGGACCTCGGGCACGGTCCTGGTGCCGGGGACCTTCACCACCCTGTCGAAGTTGAAGTAGTGGTCGTCGGGCTCGGTGGCGAGTATCGCGTCCCAGATGGCCCGCTGGCCCCAGGTCAGCGGGGCGACGCCCTCGTCGGGCGCCGAGAACGCGACGTTCATCGGGCCGAGAGGTGTGTGGCCAGCCTGTCCAGGTCGTCGAGTAACTCCAGACCCTGATCGGTCAGGTCGACCTCGACGCCGTACTCCGTCTCGATCGCGTCGATGAGGCGCATCTGCCCCACGGACGTCAGTCCGAGCGCGGACAGCGGCACCGTCGCCGAGAGCGCCTCCGGCGCGGTGAGCGCGCCGTCGGAGGCCTCCTCGACCAGCTCGGCGAGTCTTTCCTTGATCATGTCAGCTCCCTGGCGAGGCGTTCGGCCTCCTCGTCGGACATCTGGTCGAGCTCGGCCACCAGCAGCTCCTCGACCGCCTGGGCCAGCGCTCCGACCGTCGGCCGCGCGAAGAGCGTGCGGATCGGGACGTCGAGGTCGATCGCGGCGCGGATCCTGGCCACCACGCGGACGGCGAGCAGGCTGTGGCCGCCGAGCGCGAAGAACTCGTCGTGCACTCCCGCCTTCTCCACACCGAGCACCTCGGCGAAGACCTCGGCGACCAGGTGCTCGGCGTCGGTGGAGGGCGGCCGGTACTCCGCGTGGACGGCCTCGGGCTCGGGCAGCGCGGCCCTGTCGACCTTGCCGTTGGACGTGAGCGGCAGGCGGTCCATGCGCACCCAGCGGGTGGGGATCAGGTACGGCGGCAGCGTGGCCGCCAGATGGTCGTGCAGCTCGCGCGGGTCGACCTCGCCCGTGACATACCCGGCGAGCGTGTCGCCCACGGCCGCGACCGTGGCGGCGCCGACGCCGGGGTGCGTCATGATGCGGGCCTCGACCTCGCCTGGCTCGATCCGGTGGCCCCTGATCTTCACCTGGTCGTCGAGGCGGCCGAGGAACTCCAGCAGGCCGTCGCCGCGCCACCGCACCCTGTCGCCCGTCCGGTAGACGCGCTCACCCGGGTCCGCGGGTCCGGCGAGGCGGTCGCCGGTGAAGGTGACGAAGCGGGCGGCGGTCAGGTCGGGCAGGCCGAGGTAGCCGTCGGCGACGCCCGCACCGCCGACGCACAGCTCTCCCGGCGCGCCGGGAGGCGCCAGCCGCCCCTCGGCGTCCACGACGTAGGCGGTGGTGCCCGCGATCGGGCGGCCGATGGGCGGCCGGCCCGGCGTGTCGTCGAGCACGGCCGCGGTGGCGATGATCGTCGTCTCGGTCGGGCCGTAGGTGTTGACCAGCCGCACGCCGTCGCCGAAGCGGGCCCGCCAGCGCGCGACCGCCGGGGCGGGCGCCTGCTCCCCGCCGAGGATGACCAGCCGCAGCGTCGAGGGCCAGGAGATCGCCTCGATCTGGTCGACGAGGTGGTGCCAGTACGCCGTGGGCAGGTCGAGGACGGTCACGCCCTCCAGGTGGTCGGGCAGGGTGACGGCGCCGTCGGGCAGCGCGACGACCTGGGCGCCCGAGACGAGCGCGGGATAGATCTCCTCCGCGTGGGTGTCGAACCCGAGCGAGGCGAACTGCGGGATCCGGTCGCCGGGGCCGAGGCCGTACTCGCGGCTCATCCACGCGACGCGGGCGGCCAGGTTCCGGTGAGTGACGACGACGCCCTTGGGCGTGCCGGTGGAGCCCGAGGTGTAGAGGACGTAGGCGGTCTCGAACGGCGCGACGGGCGTCAGGGGCGCGGCGGGCTCGCAGGTGTGGGCGAGCGGCGTCCCCTCGGGGAGCCGGCCGGCCAGGTCGATCGAGGTGAGCACGAGGCTCGCGCCGCTGTCGGCGAGCAGGTGGCCTAGGCGCGCCGCCGGATGAGCGGGATCGAGCGGCAGGTAGGCGGCGCCCGCTCGCCACACCGCGAGCAACGCGGCGACGGCGTCGGTGGAGCGGCCGAGGCAGACGCCCACGAGGTCGCCCGGCCGTACCCCCTTGGCCTGCAGGAGACCGGCCAGCTCGGTGACCCGCAGGTCGAGCTCGGCGTAGGTGAGGTCGCCGACCGCGGGACGGTCGGCATGGTCGCGTACGGCGAGCGCCAGCAGCTCTGGCGTGGACGGCCCCCCGGCCAGAGCGGGACCCGTTCCCCACGACCGCAGGAGCGCCAGGTCGTCAGCGGTGAGGAGCCGGGGAGGCAGCGCCGGGTCCTGGAGGAGGACGCGTTCCAGCCTGGCCGCCATCGCCGCGATCGTGGCGGCGCCGAAGAGCCCGGCGTCGTAGGACAGGACGAGCGTCAGCTCGTCGGGGTCCTGCCACGCCTCCAGCATGAGGTCGAACTTGACCTGCGCGAACCCGTGCGGGAACGGCTCCGCCTCCAGCCCCGCGAAGGCGGCGGGGACCCGCCCCGCGTCCTGGGTGTGCAGGATCGCCATGGTCTCGAACGAGGGCGCGCGCTCCAGCGGCGCCCCCTGGTGGGCGAAGGCGTCCATGACCGTGTCGCGGATACGTTCGACGAGCTCCCCGAAGGTGGGCGTGCCCGTCAGGTCGCCGCGGATCACCAGGGTGTCGGCGAAGTAGCCGACGACGCCGTCGAGCGAGGCGCGGTCGCGCCCGGAGGTGACGGTCGCGACGGAGACGTCTCGCTGCCCGCTGTGGGCGGCGAGCACGGCCTGGTATGCGGCCATCAGCGTCATGAACATCGTCGCGCCGCGCACCCGGGGAACGTCCGCGACGGGGATCGTCAGCGTGTGGAAGGCCGCCTTTCGCGGCCCGTCCGCCGGAGGACGGTCGGCGGGCACCGCGAGCGGCTGGCTGCCGTCGAGCCTGTCGTCCCAGTAGGCGGCCATCGAGTCCTGGGTGAGCTGCCAGCGCGCCACGTCGCCGAACTGCAGCGGCAGTTCGGGCAGCGTCCTGCCCGAGTAGAGCGCGGCGAGGTCGTCGAGCAGGACGTTGAGCGACCAGCCGTCGCCGAGCATGTGGTGCAGGACGACGCACAGCACGTGGTCCTCGGCCCCGACCCTGATGAGCGTCACCCTGAACGGCGGCGCGCCGGCCAGGTCGAAGGGCGCGTTGGTGCGCTCGGCCACCAGCTGCTCGGCGTCACCCGTGACGATCTCCACAGGGACGTGACCTGGCGGCTGGACGAGCGCGTACGGCACGCCGTCCTCCTCGGGGAAGCGCGTGCGCAGGCTCTCGTGCCTGGCCGCCAGCGCGTCCACCGCCCTGCCCAGCGCCGCGACGTCGAGCGGGCCGCGCAGCCGCCGCACGATCCACATGTTGTAGGCGGCGTCGCCGGGGTCGAGCCGGTGCAGGAACCAGAGCCGTTCCTGGTTGCGGGACAGCGGCACGGGCGCGCCGGGCGGCCTGGGCAGCGGGCCCTCGTCGCCGGAGGGCGCGTCGAGGAGCGCCGCCAGAGCGGCGACGGTCGGGCGCAGGAACAGCTCGCGCACCGGGACCCTGCCCGGCAGGCGGGAGGTGACCACGGTCGCCAGCAGCGAGTGGCCGCCGAGGGCGAAGAAGTCGTCGTCGGCGCCGACGCCCCGCACGCCGAGCACGTCGGCGAAGACGGCCGCGACCAGGTGCTCGTTCGGCGTGCGTGGAGGGGTGAAGACCCGCGGCGCGACGGCGCCCGCCGACGGCAGCGCCTTGCGATCCACCTTGCCGTTGGGCGTGAGCGGAAGGGCGTCGAGTGCGAGGACCGACGAGGGGACCATGTAGCCGGGCAGCTGCTCGGCGGCGTGTTCCCTGACGCCCGCCGGGTCGCCGACGACGAAGGCGACGAGCAGGTCGTCCTGGACGGCCGCGACCGCCTGGGTCACGCCGTGGTGGGCTTCGAGCACGGCCTCGATCTCGCCGAGCTCGATCCGGTGGCCGCGCAGCTTCACCTGGTCATCGGTCCTGCCGAGGAACTCCAGCGTGCCGTCGGGGAGCCGGCGGACCAGATCGCCCGTGCGGTAGACGCGCTCGCCCGCGTGCCGTACGAACCGCTCCTCGGTCAGGTCGGGGCGGCCCAGGTAGCCGGTCGCCAGGCCGGCGCCGCCGATCAGCAGCTCGCCGGGGACGCCGATCGGGGCGTTCACGTGGACGGTGGTGTTGGCGATGGGCCGGCCGATCGTCACGCGCTCGGGGTCCTGCGGCACCTCCCACGCGGTGGACCAGATCGTCGTCTCGGTCGGGCCGTACATGTTGATCAGCCTGTCCACCCGGGCCCGCAGCTCCGCCGCCAGTCTGAGCGGCAGCGGCTCGCCGCCCGCCAGTGCGGTCAGCGGCGGCAGGTCCCCGGTGAGCAGCACCCGCCAGCCCGAGGGCGTGGCCTGGACGTGGGTGACGCCGCTGCCGGTGATCAGCGTGGACAGGGCGGCGCCGTCGCGGGCGGTCTCGGAGTCGGCGACGACCACCGTGCCGCCGGTGACCAGCGGCAGGTAGAGCTCCAGCGCGGAGATGTCGAAGGACAGCGAGGTGAGCGCGAGCCAGACGTCGGCGGGGGAGGAGCCGACGATCGAGCGCATGGCGAGCAGGAAGTTCGTCAGCGCTCCGTGCGGGACGACCACGCCCTTGGGGCGGCCGGTGGAGCCCGAGGTGTAGAGCACGTAGGCGGTGTCGCCTGGCCGGGGGCGCGACATGTCGGGCGACGCGGCGAAGGGGAGGCCGTGGTCGGTGAGCACGAGGACCGCGCCCGAGTCCTCCAGCACGTAGGAGACCCTGGCCTGCGGGTAGTCGGGGTCGACGGGCAGGTAGGCGGCGCCCGACATGGCCACGCCGAGCACCGCGACCAGCATGTCGGCGCCGCGCGAGAGCCGTACCGCGACCAGCGAGCCCCTGCCGATGCCGCGCTCGCGCAGCGCCGCGGCCATGCGGCCCGCCTTCTCCACCAGCTCGCCGTACGTCAGCGAGGTGTCGCCGCAGACGACGGCGACCGCGCGGGGCGTCCGTTCGGCCTGTGCCGTGACCAGGTCCACCAGCGTGACGGGGGGCAGGTCCTCGGCGGTGTCGTTCCACGCGGCGAGCAGGTCGCGCTCGCCCTGGGGAAGCAGGTCGAGCTCGGCGATCGGCAGGCCGGGGTCGGCGACGATCGAGGAGAGCAGCACGGCGAAGCGCTCCATCAGGCGCTCGACGGTGGCGCGGTCGAACAGTTCCTCGCTGTGGATCGCCACGCCGAGCAGGCGCCCGTCCGGCAGGTCGTACAGGTCGAGGGACAGGTCGAATCGCGCGGGACGCCAGCCCATGGGGAACGGCTCGGCGGACAGCCCGGGAACCGGGTCGTCGATCTCGCCCTGCGTGTGCAGCGCGAACATGGTCTGGAACAGCGGCGTCCTGCTCAGGTCGCGCTCGAGTCCGAGCGCGCCCACCAGCCGCTCGAACGGCACCTCCTGCCTGGCCAGCCCCTGCAGGACCGACTTCCTGGTACGGCGCAGCAGCTCGGAGAAGCTCGGCCCGCCCGACAGGTCGCACCTGAGCACCATCATCGTGGACAGATAGCCGATCACCCCCTCCAGGTCGGTGCTGGTCCGCCCGGCGGAGGGAGTGCCCACGCAGAAGTCGTCCTGCCCGCTGTGCCGCGCGAGCAGCACCTGGTAGGCCGTCAGCAGCACCATGTACGGCGTGCACCGCGCGGCCCTGGCCAGCTCGCCCACCCGCGCCACGAGCTCGGGGGACAGGTGGAAGAGCACCTCACCGCCCGCCGTCCCGCGCTGCCGAGGGCGTGGCCTGTCGGCCGGCAGCTCGAGCACCGGCGCTCCCGCCAGCCGCTCCACCCACCAGTCGAGGTCCTCGCCGTCGCCGCTGTCGCGCAGGTGTGGGCCGAACTGCGGAGGATCGTCGGGCAGCGGCAGGCCCGCGTAGTGGGCCGCGACCTCCGCGCGCAGCACGTTGAACGACCAGCCGTCGCCGTTGATGTGGTGCAGCACCACGCACAGCACGTGATCGCCTGGACCGACAGGGACGACCGCCACGGTGAAGGGCGGCCTGGCGGCCAGGTCGAAGGGCGCGTTGGTGCGCTCGGCCACCAGCTTCTCCGGATCGCCCTCGACGACCTCGAAGGCGACGCGGCCCGGCGGCTCGACGACCGCCACGGGACGCCCGTCCACCTCGGGGAAGCGGGTGCGCAGCGCGTCGTGCCTGGCGGCGACGGCGGTGAAGGCCGCCTCGAGCCTGGCCAGGTCGAGATCGCCGCGCAGCCGGTAGGCGTACGCGGTGTTGTACGAGGGATCGCCGGGGTCGAGCTGATGGAGGAACCAGAGCCGTTCCTGGGCGTACGAAAGCCTCACGTAATCCCTTCCCCCGAATCTGGAAAGGTTCTTAACTGTTGGGAGTCAACCATGGATCTTGATGTGGTCGCAAGTGCCGATAAACACGGGGTTTGCGGGCTTGTCACCCTCTCGTGACCGTGCCAGACTGGCGCCGTCCATAGGATAAGGAAAGTTTCCTTTCAGTATTTTCGGGGGTCTGTCGTGAGCGTGACCCTTCCTGACCTGCTGAGAGCGCGCGCCGCGGCCGATCCGGACCGGGTGGCGATGACCGTCCACGGCGTCGGCTCACTGACCTTCGGCGAGTGGGAACACCGTTCCAACGCTGTGGGCGCGGGGCTCGGAGTGCGGCCAGGCGATCGCGTGGGGCTGGTGTTCGGCAACGGCGACTGGCTGGAGTACGCGGTGGCGTTCTTCGGCGTCGTCAAGGCGGGGGCCGTGGCGGTGCCGCTCTCCGAGCGGCTGGCCGCCGCCGACGTCGAGGCGATGCTGGCGCACTGCGGTGCCACCACGGTGCTGCGTCCAGGCGCGTTACCCTCCGCGGAGGGCGCGCCCGACCCTCCGCGACCGCACGACCTGGCCCAGATCCTCTACACCTCGGGCACCACCGGCAGGCCGAAGGGCGTCGCCGCCACACACGCCAACCTGGCCTACGGCTGCGGCGGCAGGCGCAGGCCGTTCATGCACAGCGAGCACCTGGCGCACGCCTTCCCGATCGGCACGAACGCGGGACAGTGGATGCTCGTCAACGCCGTCGACGCCCACCCGCGGGTCGTGACGCTCCCCAGATTCACCCCCGGCAGGTTCGCCGCGCTGATCGAGCACTACCGCGCGGGGACCGTCTTCCTCGTCCCCGCCATGGCGATCGAGTTGCTCGCCGCCCGCGCCCACACCTCGCACGACCTGTCGAGCGTGCTGCTGCTCGGCTCGGCGGCCGCGCCGCTTCCCTCCCAGGTCGCGACCGACCTCGGCGCCGCGTTCCCCAACTCGACGATCACCAACTACTACACCTCGACCGAGGCCGCGCCCGCGCAGACGGTGATGATCTTCGACCCCGAGCGGCCCGCGAGCGTCGGCAGGCCCGCCTCCGGCGGCGCGGTGAAGATCGCGACGGTCAAGGGAGACCCGCTGCCGCCGAACGTCACGGGCGAGGTGTGGATGCGCTCGCCCGCCGCCACCCGCACCTACTACGGGGACCCGCAGGCCAGCGGTGAGGTGTTCCGTTCCGGCTGGGTCCGCATGGGCGACCTCGGCTACCTGGACGACGACGGTTACCTCTACCTGGTCGACAGGGAGAGCGACGTCATCAAGTCGGGTGCCTACAAGGTCTCCACGATCCACGTCGAGGAGGTCGTCCACCAGCACCCCGGCGTGGTCGAGGCGGCCGCGTACGGCGTGCCGCACCCCACGCTCGGCAAGGCCGTCGCCGTGGCGGTCGTCGGCTCCGTCGCCCACGACGAGCTGCGGATGTTCCTGAAGGGGCGGCTGGCCCCGCACGAGCTGCCCGCCCGGCTCGTCACCCTCGACGCCCTGCCGCGCAACCACGGCGGCAAGGTCGACAAGCGGAGGTTGAGGCATGACTGAGGTGTCGCCCGTCCAGCACGGGATCTGGATCAACGAGCTGGCCGGGGCGGGATCGGCGTACCACATGCCGCTCGTGATCAGGCTTGAAGCGCCCGTCGACGAGGGGGCGCTGGCCAAGGCGTGCGCCGCCCTCGTCGAACGGCATCCGTTGCTCGGCATGGCCTTCGCCGAGAGCGACGGCGTGCCGCGGCTGGTGCCCGCGCAGGAGCCGCCGCTCCTCTCGCGCGAGGAGCGGACGGGAGCCTTCGACCTGGCCCGCGGCCCGCTCGTCAGGTTCACGCTGTCCGGTGACTCGCTGCGGGTGGTGGCGCATCACGCGGTCTTCGACGGCCGGTCCAAGGAGGTGCTCGTCGCCGACCTGCTGGCCGCCTACCGGGGCGAGGTCCTGCCCCCGCTGCCGCCCTCCACCCCTCAGGAGGAGGCCCCCGCCGACGAGGCGCGCGCGTTCTGGGCGCCCAGGTGGCGCGCCCCCGCCGAGGTGGTCGTGCCGGGTGGGGTGCTGCGCTCACGGCGGGCGGGCGAGGGGCGCGTGCTGAAGTTCCCGCTCGAGGTGCCCGGCGTGGCGGGGCTCACCAGGTTCGAGGTGCTGATGGCGGCGCTGCACGCCGTCCTCGGCTCGTACGGCAACGCCGCCGTCGTCACCGCGATCGATCTGTCCACCCGCACCCCCGGCGAGGAGGGTCACATCGGCCCGTTCGTCAACGAGCTGCCGGTGTTCTCCGAGCCGACGCCTGGCGCGCCGTTCGCGGAGTTCGCCGGATCGCTGAGAGCCGAGCTGCGCGAGATCTACCGGCACCGGCGGGTGCCGCTGGCCAGGGCGGTGCAGGGGCTCAAGCCGCACGCCGCGCTCGCTCCCGTGTCGGTCAGCTACCGGCGTGGAGGGGGCGACGAGCGGGTGGACTGGCTCGCCTTCAACGGGGCCGTCAGGGGGGCCTTCCAGCTCCAGCTCCTCGACGGGCCCGCGGGGGTGGCGGCGAGCCTGCGCTACGACGCCGCCGAGCTGCCCGACCCCGAGCCGATCGTCGCCGACCTGCGCGCGTGGCTGGAGAAGGTGGCGGCCGACCCGTCGATCCCGCTGCCCGCCGCGTCCCGCACGGCGGTCACACCCCAGCCTTCCCCGAGGGTCGCGGAGTCGCCCGGTTTCTCGGGCTCAGCAGGCGACATTTCCGAAATGTCGCCCAACTCGGGGTCCGCCGACGATCCCCTGCTCGCGGGGATCACCGCGATCTGGGAGGAGGTCCTCCAGCTGTCGCCGGTCGAGCCGTACGACGACATCTTCGACCTCGGCGGCCACTCGCTGACCATCACCCAGATCATCGCCCGCATGCGCAAGCGGCTGAACATCGAGATCGAGCTGGACGACTTCTTCGACAACCCCACCATCGCGGGGGTCCTCGGAGTGATCAGGCAGTGATCGACGCGGACCTCTCGCGGATGCTCCTGATCCGCGCCTTCGAGCGCAAGCTCCTCGACCTGTTCGGCAGGGGCCTGCTCAACGGCACCACCCACACCTGCCTCGGCCAGGAGTACGTCCCGGTCGCCGTGGAGGGATTGCTCCACCCCGCCGACCACGTCTTCAGCAACCACCGCGGCCACGGCCACTACCTGGCCCGCTTCGACGACCCCGGAGGCCTGCTCGCCGAGATCATGGGGCGCGAGGGCGCGGTGTGCTCGGGCGTGGGCGGCAGCCAGCACATCCGCCGCGACCGCTACCTGTCCACGGGCGTCCAGGGCGAGAGCCTGCCGGTGGCGGCCGGAGTCGCGCTGCATCTCAAGCGCGCCGAGCCAGGCCGCCTGGCCTGCGCCTACATCGGCGACGGCACGTTCGGCGAGGGATCGGTCTACGAGGCGCTGAACCTGGCCGCGCTCTGGCGGCTGCCGCTGCTGGTGGTCGTCGAGAACAACGGCATCGCCCAGTCGACGCCCACGTCCGCGAACCTGGCGGGCACGATCGAGGGCCGCGCGGCGGCGTTCGGCATCGCGCACGCGCTGGTCGAGGGCGCCGACGTCGACGGCATCAGGGACCTGCTCGCGCCGCTGGTGGCGGGGGTGCGGGAGGGCAGGCCCGCCGTGGCCGAGTTCGTCACGCACCGGCTCGGACCGCACAGCAAGGGCGACGACACCAGGCCCGCGCACGCCATAGGCGTGGACTGGCGGGACAAGCTCCTCTCCCCGCGCCTCGAAGAACTCGAGGCCGAGGCCGAGGCGCGCGTCGAGTCGGTCGCGGCCGACGTCATGGCCCGCCCGCCGTCCAGGTGGGAGGCGGCGTGAGGGTCTCGGAGAACCTCAACGCCGCGCTCCACGAGGTGATGGCGGCCACGAACGACCTGTACCTGCTGGGCGAGGACGTCGCCGACCCCTACGGCGGGGCCTTCAAGATCACCAGAGGGCTGTCCACCCGCTTCCCCGACCGCGTCCTTTCCACGCCGATCAGCGAGAACGCCATCACCGGCGTCGCCGCGGGCCTCGCGCTGTCCGGCGACGCGGCGATCGTCGAGATCATGTTCGGCGACTTCGCGGCGCTCGCCTTCGACCAGATCATGAACTTCGCCGCCAAGTCCGTCTCCATGTACGGCTCCCGCGTCCCCATGCGCATGGTGGTGCGCTGCCCCGTCGGGGGCGGCAGGGGCTACGGCCCGACGCACAGCCAGAGCGTGCAGAAGCACTTCGTGGGCATCCCCGGCCTCTCGCTCTACGAGGTGTCGCCCTTCCACGACAACCTCGCGGTGTTCACCGACATGCTGGGCCGCGAGGAGCCGTGCGTGCTGTTCGAGGACAAGGTCCTCTACACGCGGCCCATGCACGCCGTGCTCGCGCCCTTCTCCCTGTCGGTCGCGGACGGCGTGGCCAGGGTGTTCCTGGACGACGAGCCCGACTGCGTGATCGTCGCGACCGGCGGGACCGCGCACAGGGCGCTGGCCGCGATGCGCTCGCTCCTGCTCGAGGAGGAGATCGTCTGCACGCTGCTGGTGCCCTCGCGCCTGTACCCGTTCGAGGTGGCCGTGCCGTACGCGCGGCACGTCTTCGTCGTCGAGGAGAGCAGCGCGGGCGGGACCTGGGGCGCCGAGGTCGCCCACCAGGTCCACCAGCGGCACTGGGGGCGCCTGGCCGGGCCCGTCACCCTCGTCCACTCCGCCGACTCCGTCATCCCGACCGCCGCGCACCTGGAGGACGCGGTGCTCGTGTCGGAGTCCGCGATCCATCGCGTGATCAGGGGGACACTCCGTGACTGAGCTGCGCGTGCCCAAGCTGAACAACAACGACACTGAGTACCTGCTGGTCGAGTGGCTGGTGGCGGACGGCGCCTCCGTCCACGAGGACGACATGGTCGCGGTGGTGGAGACCTCGAAGGCGGCGGAGGAACTGCCGGCCGACACCTCGGGAGTCCTCAGGCACGTGGTGCGCGCTGGCGCGTGGTGCCGCCCCGACGAGGTCATCGCCCGGATCACCGACGAGGCCGGCCCCGCGATCGTCACGAGTCCACCGGACGCCACGGAGGTGGCCCAGTCCGGCCCCCTGGTCACCGCCCCAGCCCGGCGGCTCATCGACGAGCTCGGCGTCCCCATGGAGCGGATCCACGCGCTCGGCCTCGAGCTGGTCAGGAAGACCGACGTGGAACGCCTGCTCGGCCTCGTCCACGAGCTGCCCAAGGTCCAGCGCGCGGTCGCCAGGGCCGTGGAGCTGTCGCACCAGACGATCCCCGCCGCCTACCTGGCCGTCCGCATGGACCTGGCGGCGGCGCTCGGCCACGCGGCCGCCCAGACGAAAGCCGTCAGGCGGCCCGTCGGCCTGGCGGAGATCTTCGTCCAGGCGGTCGCGGGCCTCCACGGGAGTTTCCCGCTCTTCTTCGCCGCCCTCGACGGCACGACCGCCCGGCTGTCGCGCGCCCCCGACATCGGCGTCACCGTCGACCTGGGCGAGGGACTCTACGTGCCGGTGATCCACGACGCGGCCCGCCGTACCACCAAGGAGATCGCGTCCGCGCTCATGCGGCACCGGCTGGCGGCCACCACCGGCGACTTCAAGGAGCCGGACCTCACCGGCGCCAACTTCGTCGTCACGCTGCACACCGACGGCGGGGTCGTCCTCGCGATCCCGTTCGTCTTTCCCGGGACCGCGTGCGCGCTGGCCGTGACCGCCCCGCAGGAAGGCACCGTGGCAGACATCGGGCTGGCCTACGACCACCGCCTGATCAATGGCAGGGACGCCGCCCTCTTCATGACCGCACTCAAAGCCGCCGTCGAAGGGCTGAGCTGATGTCCGTCGTCGACCTGTCAGGCGCCAAGAGAGAGTTGCTGCGGCGCAGGCTGCAGGGCAGGCAGTCCGCCCAGGCCATCCCACGCCGCCCCGAGGGCACCCGGCCGCCGCTGGCCCCCGCCCAGGAGCCGCTGTGGTTCATGGAGCACCTGTCGCCCGGCACCGCCACCTACACGATCACTCTCGCGGTACGGCTGCGCGAACCGCTCGACGAGGACAGGCTGCGCGCCGTGCTCGACGAGTTGCCGAGACGGCACGAGAGCCTGAGGCTCAGGTTCCCGACGAGCGAGGAGGGGACGCCCGCCGTCCACGTGGTCGACGCCGCCGAGGTCCCGCTCACGCTGGAGCGCGCCGCCGATGACGACGACGTCGTCGCGCTGATCGACGCGGCCGCCGCCGTACCGCTCGACCTGGCCGAAGGGCCGCTGCTCACGGTGCACGTGGTGACGCTCGGCGAGCGCCACCACGTGCTCACCCTGCTCGCGCACCACATCGTGGCCGACGGGCAGTCCGCGCAGCTCCTCATGCGCGACCTGCTGGCGCTCTACAGGGGCGAGAGCCCCGACGCGCCAGCCGTCAGGTTCGGCGATGTCGCGCTGTGGCTGCGCGAGCGGCCGTTCGAGCGCGAACTCGACTACTGGCGGGCCCAGCTCGACGGGCTGCCGCGCGCCGAGCTGCCCGTCGACCGCGCGCGACCGGCCACGCAGCGATTCGACGGCGCCACCCACGTGCACGAGCTGGACGCCGCGCTGACCGAGCGGGTCGCGGAGCTGGCCAGGCGGCACGGCGCGACGCCGTTCATGGCGCTGCTCGCTGCCTTCCACGTGCTGCTGGCCCGCCTGTCGGCACAGGACGACGTGGCCGTCGCCACCCCCGTGGCGGGCAGGACGCGCCCCGAGCTCGACGACGTGGTCGGCATGTTCGTCAACACGCTCGTGCTGCGCGCCACCCTCGACGACGATCCGAACTTCGCCGACCTGCTCGACAGGACCAAGGACGTGGTGGTCGACGCGCTCGACCACCAGGAACTGCCGTTCGCCACGCTGGTCGACGAGCTCGGCGTGCCGCGCGACCCGAGCAGGCAGCCGCTGGTCGACACGCTGTTCTCGATGCACGACCTGGCGGCGGGGGAGGACGACTTCCCGCTGCGCCCAGGCTCGTCCAGGTACGACCTGGAGCTGTACGTCGTACCGGCCGGTGACGGGCTGGCGTGCGCCTTCACCTACAAGACCACGCTCTTCACGGCGGACACCGTCGCGCGGATCGCCGGGCACTTCGCGGCGCTGGTGCGCGCCGCCGTGGACACGCCCGACCTGCCGGTCAGTCGCCTGTCCTTGGGCGACATCTCCGAGATCGCCGCGTGGAACGCCACGGAGGCGGACTATCCCGCCCATCAGACGCTGCACGGCCTGGTCGAGGAGCAGGTGGCGCGGACGCCCGACGCGCCGGCCGTCACCTTCGACGGCCGGTCGCTGACCTACCGCGAGCTGGACCAGCGCGCCGATCAGGTGGCCGACAGGCTCACCGGCCTCGGCGCGGGCCCGCTGGTGGCCATCTGCGCCGAACGCTCGCTCGACCTGGTCGTCGGCCTGCTCGGCATCCTCAAGTCGGGCGCCGCCTACGTGCCGCTCGACCCCGAGTACCCGGAAGACCGCCTGGCGTTCATGCTCGCCGACGCCGCCGCGCCGTACGTGCTCACCCAGACCCACCTGGCGCCCCTGCTGGCCTCGGGCGGCGCGACCATCCTGCCGCTCGACGAGCAGGAGATCTGGGCCGACCGGCCCACGTCCGCGCCGGAGGCCGCCCAGGGCGAGGCGGCGTACATGATCTACACCTCGGGCTCGACGGGCAAACCGAAGGGCGTGCCCAACGGCCACCACGGCATCGTCAACCGCCTCGACTGGATGCAGAAGCGCTACCGGCTCACCGCCGACGACGTGGTGCTGCAGAAGACCCCGGCCGGATTCGACGTCTCGGTGTGGGAGTTCTTCTGGCCGCTGATCGCGGGAGCCCGCCTCGTCCTGGCGGCGCCCGGCGGCCACAAGGACCCCGCCTACCTGCGCGACCTCATCAACGCCGAGCGCGTCACCACGCTGCACTTCGTGCCCTCCATGCTGGCGGTGTTCCTCGCCGAGGAGGGCGTGGCCACCTGCACCTCGCTGCGCACGATCATCTGCAGCGGTGAGGAGCTGCCCGTCGACCTGGCCACCCGCTGCCTGCGCGCGCTGCCGGCCGAGCTGCACAACCTGTACGGCCCGACCGAGGCGGCCATCGACGTGTCGTCATGGCAGTGCACGCTCGAAGGGCTGGAGGGGCGGGCCACCGTACCGATCGGCTCGCCCATCCAGAACATCACGCTGCACGTCCTCGACCGGCACGGCGTGCCCGTGCCCGTCGGCGTGCCCGGCGAGCTGCACATCGGCGGCGTCGGCGTCGCGCTCGGCTACCACGACCGCCCCGAGCTGACCGCCGCCCGCTTCGTCGACGGGCGGTACCGGACGGGCGACGCTGCCCGCTGGCTGCCCGACGGCACCATCGAGTTCCTCGGCCGCCTCGACAACCAGGTCAAGCTGCGCGGCCTGCGCATCGAACTGGGCGAGATCGAGACCGCGCTGCGCGAGAAGGCGGGCGCGAGCGAGGCCGTGGTGGTCGTCCACGCGGACAAGCTCGTCGCCTACCTGGTCGGCGGGCCGTCCGAGCCCGCGCAGGTGAGGGCCGCGATCCGCGGCTTCCTGCCCGAGTACATGCTGCCGTCGCTGTTCATGTGGCTCGACGCGCTGCCGCTCACCCCCAACGGCAAGCTCGACCGCAAGGCGCTGCCCGAGCCCGTCCTGACGTCGGACGTCGCCTACGTCCCGCCGTCGACGCCCGCCGAGCAGGTCATCGCCGGCGTGTGGGCCGAGGTCCTCGAGGCCGAACGCGTGGGCGTCGACGACGACTTCTTCGACCTGGGCGGACACTCGCTGCTGGCCATCCAGGTCGTGGCCAGGCTGCGCAAGGCGGGCGTCGGCCCGCTGGGACTTGTGGACCTGTTCACCTACAGGACGGTCCGCGAGATCGCGGCCTTCCTGGAGACGGCGGCCGACCTGCCGCGCCCGCTGCTGCAACGGCTGACGAGCCCGCGCACCGCCTCCGTCACCTACGTATGCGTGCCGTACGGCTCGGGCAGCGCGATCGTCTACCAGCCGCTGGCCGACGCGCTCCCCTCCGACCAGGCCCTCTACGCCCTGGCGATCCCCGGGCACGACATCGGTCTCGACGAGGAGGCGATGGAGTTCGAGGAGCTGGCAGCCAGGACCACCGAGGAGATCCTGCGCATCGAGGGCCCGCTGGTGATCTACGGCCACTGCGGGGTGGGCGCGGCGCTGGCCGTCGAGCTGGCCAGGCGGGTCGAGGCGGCGGGCCGTACGCTGGAGGCGCTCTACATCGGGGCGATCTTCCCCTTCGCCAGGCCGCGCGGGTGGCGGCGGTTCGGACTCATGGACCGGCTCAGCTCCTCCCAGACCGACATCAACCGGCTCAAGGCGCGCGGCGTGGACCTGGAGGAGCTCGAACCAGGCGTCGCCGACCGCATCATCAGGACGATGCGCCACGACTCGAAGGCGGCGGAGAAGTACTTCACCGAGCTCTTCCACGAGCGGGACAGGCCCAAGCTGCGCGCCCCGATCATCTCGGTGATCGGCGAGCGCGACCCGGCCACCGACTACTACGAGGAGCGATACCGCGAGTGGGGCTTCCTCAGCGACACCACGGCGCTGGCCGTCCTGGACGAGGGCGGCCACTACTTCCTCCGCTACCGCGCCGCCGAGCTGGCCGCCGTCCTGCGCATCCACCGGCGGCTCGAACCCACCGACCGGTCCTCCTCGTGGTGGGTGCACGCCGTCTCCACACCCGACCAGCCTGCCTCCACCCCCGCGTCCGCCTCCGCGTCGCCGGAGCCCAGCATGCGGCGCTTCCTGACCATCGCCGCGGGGCAGCAGATCTCGATGATCGGCTCGGCGCTCACCGGCTGGGCGCTGCCGATCACGGTTCTGGTCGATTCGGGATCCATCGCCCAGTTCTCCATCCTGGCCGTGCTCAATCTGGCGGGGCTGCTCATCTCGCCGCTGGCCGGAGCGATCGTCGACAGGGGCGACCGCAGGCGGGTGCTGCTGCTCTCCGACGTGTGCGCGGCCGCAGTCCAGGGCGTGCTCGCCGTACTGATCTTCTTCGGCGATCTCCGGCTCTGGCAGATCTACGCGCTGATCGTCGCCCTGTCCGTCGCCACCAGCTTCCAGCGCCTGGCCTACTCCTCGGCGGTTCCGCAGCTCGTGCCCAAGCGCTACCTCGGGCACGCCGTCGGCATCACCCAGATGACCAACGGCGTCGCCCAGCTCGTCGTCCCGCTCATCGCCGCGGGCCTCCTGGCGTGGATCGGGCTCGGCGGCATCGTCGCCCTCGACGTGGCCAGCTACACCTTCGCCGTACTGGTCGTGCTGCTCGTCCGATTCCCCGACACGCTGCCGTGGCGGCCGCGCGAGCCGCTGTCCACCGAGATCCGCAAGGGCTTCGCCTACACCTGGCACGCGCACGGCCTGCGCGCCATGCTCGGCTGGTTCGCGGTGCTGAACATCTTCCTGTCGCCGCTCCTGCTGCTGGTCTCGCCGCTGGTCCTCACCTTCGCCACCCTGCGCGACGTGAGCGTGGTCTCCGTGGTGACCGGGCTCGGCGTGCTGCTCGGCGGACTGACCATGGCCGTCTGGGGCGGCCCGCCCAAGCGCAGGTTCAGGGGCGTGCTGATGACCACGCTGGCCATCGCGGCCGGGAGCGTCGTCACCGGGCTCGCCCCCTCGGTGGCGCTGGTCGGCATAGGGGCGTTCGCGATCACGTACTTCCTGACGCTCATGAACGGGATCTACTCGCTGATCGTCCAGATCAAGGTGCCGTACAGGTACCACGGGCGGGTGTTCGCGCTGAACACCCTCGTCGCCTGGTCGACGCTGCCCATCGGGATGGGGCTGGTCGCGCCGATGGGCGCGGCGCTGTTCGACCCGATGCTGGCGCCCGGCGGCGTGCTGGCGTCCACGGTCGGCGCGGTGATCGGCGTGGGCGAGGGGAGAGGGATCGCCTTCCTCTACCTGGTGTGCGCGGTCGCCATGGTCCTGGTGGTGGTGGGGGCGCTGCGGATACGGCGGCTGGCCCACTTCGACACCGAGGTGCCCGACGCGCTGCCCGACGACCTGCTGGGCATGGAGACGGTCGCCGCCAGGACCACCACCTGATCCGAGGCACGTCAGGCCCGCCGTATGACCAGGCCCGGCAGTGACAGGGCGAACATGCCCAACCAGACCTGAGACCGCTCACCCCGCTGCCTGGCGGACAGCGCCGTCCGCTCGGTCCCATCGCGGTGTCGGACGGCGTCACCGCATAGGCACCGATGATCGTGTCGATCCGCCAGACCGCGTTGTGGTTGTAGCCGGCCACCCGCAGTCCCCGGGTGACCGGCGACGCGAGCCCGGACCTGTCGCGGACCGCGGCAAGAACAAAACGGCCCAAGCGGGCGGTGTGCCCTACCCGTTCATATCGAAGTGAACATTTGTGAGTTCTTCCGAGACTTCCCACAACTTCGCCGCGGCGTTCAGATCCTTCGACGCCGGCGAGGAGTCGACGATCCTGGGGTACCCCCACACCTCGAACGGCCCTCCAGGCCCCACGAAACTCGCGCCCGGCAGGCCCTGAACCGTCGCCGCGTACAGCACCGGCAGCGCTCCCCGCCCGGCGCTCTGCGCGAAAAGCGCGTTGGTGAGCTTCTGACCCACCTCCATGAACCGGTTGCCCGCCATGCGAGGTCCCGCCGCCTGCAGGTTCGTGGACGCGTAGCCCGGATGCGCCGCCACGCTGGTCACCCGGCCACCCGCCCGCCGCTGCAGCTCGTAAGCGAACAGCAGGTTGGCCAGCTTCGACTGCCCGTAGGCCAGCCACTTGTGGTAGCTGAGCTCGCTGTTGAGGTCATCGAACCTCATGCGCCCCGCCACGTGTGTCAGGCTGCTCACCGTCACCACCCTGCCGTCGCGCAGGCGCGGCAGCAGCAACCCGGTCAGCGCGAAGTGCCCGAGATGGTTGGTGCCGAACTGCATCTCGAACCCGTCGGCCGTCTTCCTGTACGGCAGTGCCATCACGCCCGCGTTGTTGACCAGGATGTCGACCTTGCCGGTGATACCGGCCGCGAACTCCCGCACCGAGGACAGATCAGCCAGGTCCAGCCGCCGCACCTCGATCCCGCCCTTGGGCGCGGCCTGGAGCATGCGTTTCTTCGCGCTCTCGCCCTTCCCCGTGTCCCTGCAGGCCAGCACGGTGGTGGCACCACGCCTCGCCAGCTCGCCCGCCGTGATCATGCCGAGGCCGCTGTTGGCTCCCGTCACGATCGCCGTCTTTCCCGACAGGTCGGGAATTTCCGCCGCAGTCCACACCATGCCGATCACCGTAGCCCGTCCCCCGGACCGAGCGGCACTTCCCTTCACGCCGTCTTCGCGAGGTCCGATTCGTTGGGTCGCCATGCGTCGTCAGGCAATCCACAACGCGTTGCCGTACCGCGATCCCCAGCAACACGGAGGGACGCCGGCGTCTTCGAGGCCCTGCTGGAGGGCGTGGTCGCGGAAGCCGCCCTAGGCGACCCTTGCCGCGGGCGCGGTGAAGGTGTTGCACGCCCCGGGCCGCATGGTGTCGAAGCCGCGCTGCTCCCAGTAGACCCGGTTCTTGGCCTTGCCCTGCCCCTTGTGATCACCCTCCACCGACTTCCAGTCGATGATGAGCTTGGGACCGTAGGCCTTGGTATGGGCGAGAGAGTCCCAGACGCTGCCGAGGAAGGCCCCGGTGAGACAGAGGTTCTGTAGGGAGACCTTCGCGCTCAGGGCCCATCGCTGCTTCTTCGACAGCTTCGCCCCGGCGCGGTACTCCTCGCGGAGAATGCCGGCCAACTGCTGCACGTGATAGGCGTAGCCCATCGTCAGGCTTTCCAGCATGCGCGGGTGGTTGAGCTCGTTGCTCAGCGCCGAGTCAGTGGGGCCGTGGCCCTGTTGGAGGCCGCCGATCAGGCGGAGCGGGCCGCACGCGACGCCGCCGCGGGACGACGGGTGCTCCGGCGACGCCCCGCTCGGCGTCCTGGTGGCCGAGCCCCATCCGCTGGCGGGCCGCCGGGCCGTCGCCATGGCCGACCTCGACGGCCAGGAGCTCCTGTGGTTCGACCGCGCCCTCGCCCCCGGGTACTACGACGATGTCCTCGCGGCGTGCCAGGTGGCGGGGTGGGTGCCGGCCCGCATCAGGGAGCGCGCCGCCCGCGAGGCCCTGTTCGCGGCAGAGCTGCGCCATGGCGGCGACCTCATCGCGCTGCGTCCCGCCTGGGCGGCGATGGCGGGCACACGCTGGGTGCCCCTGGCCGGCGAGCCGCTGCGGGTGCGCCATGTTCTCGCCTTCAGCCCCTGCGATCTCGTCTCCGACCTGCTGCGTGAGGCGTTTCCTCCCGTGGCGGAGGCCTTTCCTCGTGGACAGCGCGTCCCTTGAGGGATTTGGCTGTGTCAGGGAGCCGCACAGATACGAGGAGAGTGATCGACATGGCGCTCGCGCATTGGGGTTTCGTCTACACGGCGCCCGGAGTCAGTCCCGAAGGACACTGGGCGACGGTAGACACCGATGGATGCCGCACGCGGCTGGTCGCCGTCCAGTCGGCCGAGCAGGCGCCGGCCGTCGCGCGGCGGCTCGCCGACGAAGGCGCACAACTGATCGAGTTGTGCGGAGCCTTCGGGCCGGTGTGGACGGCACGGGTGATCGAGGCGCTCGACGGCCGGGTGCCGGTGGGTGCCGTCGGGTACGGGCCCGAGACGGTGGACCAACTCCACGCGATCTTCTCCAGGCCGGGAACGGCGGGCCCGTTGCCGAGCGTCGCGACCAAAGGCTGCGACGTTCGTTCCCCCGTCATACGACCACCTTCGTGATCCGCCGACCGCGCAACCACAGAAGTTTACGTACGGTGTGGTTATGTTCTTCGAGCCCCCCTCGGCGCAGGAAGAATCGACTCGCCCACCCCAGCCTGGGCTGCCGGCTTGGGACGCTCCGCCGGCGGAAGAGATGGGCACGGTGATGGTCAGCGGTCTGGTTCTGGCCCGCAACCCAAATGTCGCCATCACCTTGCCGACGATCAAGGCGTTCAGAACCGGCTGCCTGACGAACGTGGACATCGTCATGAGGCGGCACACTCTGTCCCCCGATGACTTCCAGGCCCTCCAACTATCCGTGTATCCCCACATGATCACCGGGGTGAGCGCAGGCCGGATACCGGACAACCTGCTGCGGTTCGGCGTGCGCTTCGCCGACGGCACCAAGGCCACCACCGTCGGGCAGCGTTTTGACAGAACACAGCTCCCACAGGATCCGCCACCGGGCCCGCGACTTACCTGGCAGCTCGGCGGCGTGTCGATACGCAGCGGTGACGAAGATGCAAGCGTCATCACCATAGGACTGTGGCTTTGGCCCTTGCCACCCCAGGAGAGCTTCGAACTCGGCGTGGAGTGGCCCGTCGGCGGAATCGAGCTGAGCATCGTCAACCTGGACGGCGCGGCCATCATGTCCGCCGCCCAGCAGTCGGTCCCGTACTGGCCGGATTCCACGCAGAGCGAGTAGCCCTCACCAGCGTCGATCGCGGGCGCGCGGACATGCCCTTGCTGCGCGAGTCCGCGATCGTCATGGGGTTCGAAGACCCTCTCAACCTGCTTCGGTATCGGAACGGGTCCGAGTTCGGGCCAGATGACAGGACGGGGTGCCGGTATTGGCCGGTCAGATCAAGCCCGTGCGAGGTTGCCGACCGAACTATGCGCACGCGAGGTTGCCGACCGAACCAGGGATGTGAGCGGTTGTCGGTCGGGGTCAGGCGCGGAGACGGAGGCCGCGGGGAGTGGGGTGGAAACCGGCCGCCTCCAGCGCCGCCGCCAGCGGCGACTCGTTGATCGACCCGCCGTCGGCCCGCTCCACCGTGAGCTTCCCGAGCGCCCCATCCCGTACGGCCAGCGCCAACGCGTCGACCGCAGGCTGCAGCCGTCCGTCGTCGGCGAACGACAGGAGCGTCTTGCCGCCCCTCTCGACGTACAGCACCAGATGCCCGTCGACGAGCACGACCAGCGCGCCCGCCTTGCGACCAGGCTTGTGCCCGACGTCGCCTGGATGCGTGGGCCAGGGGAGCGCTGCGCCGTACGGGTTGGCCGGGTCGGCCGCCGCCAGCACCACCGCGCGCTGCCCCAACCCCGCACCGAGCCCGCGCGAAGCCGAAGGACCCGAGCCGCCGAATGGCCCCGACCTATCGGCAACCCCCGACCCATCGGAAGACGCCGACCCACCGGCGACCCCGGACCCACGGGCGACCCCCGGCCCCCCGGAAGACGCCGACCTACCGGGAACCCCGGATCCACCGGCAACCCCCGACCCACCGGCAACCCCTGGCATGCCGCCAGCCTCCTCGCCGGAAGACGCCGACCCCCCTGGAAAGCCGAGCCCGCCGGACGACGCCGACCCGCCAGAGACACCGGGCTCACCGCCTCCCAGCCCAACGTCTCCGGACCCGCCGGAGAAGCCGGGCCTGCCGGAGGCGTCCGGTGAAAGGGCGCGCATCCGGTCGACGGCCCCGGGCAGGGCGAACTGCGCCCCGCCGAGCCCCTCGACGAAGTAGCCCCGACGGCAGCGCCCGCTCTCCTCGAATGCCCGCAACACCTGGTAAACAGCCGCGAACCCGCCAGGCAGCCGCTCGGCCATCACCGCGCCGCGCGTCACCACGCCGTGCCGTTCGAGCAGGACCTCCGCCTGCGCGTGCGCCCGCTGCGTGGTATCCGGCGACGGCGAGGGCAGCAGCCACCACCGGCCGCCGACCAGCGGAGACCCGCTTCGCGAAGGCAGCACCGCCCGCCGTCGCCGCGTGGTCGCGGGCCGGTGCGCGGGCCGCCCCGAGCCGAGCGTCGCCCTGAGCGGCGCGAGCGTGTCGCCGGACACCCTGCCCGACCAGACGAGGTCCCACAGCGCGGCGGTCAGCGTGAGGTCGTCGAGCGACCCCACCCGGTCGGACAGTCCGCGGAAGAACAAGGCGCCACCGCCGCCGAGGACGTCGAGGACCTGCTCGTGCAGGGGCGTCATGGTGATCTCGGCGGGTGGGGCGAGCAGCAGCGGGGCGGTGTCGGCGAAGTAGAGCGACACCCAGCCGTCGCCACCGGGCAGCGACCCCTGCCCTGCCCAGATGACCTCGCCCGAGGAGGTGAGCTCGTCGAGGAGCGCGGGGTGGTAGCCGGGCACCCGCGAGGGCAGCACCAGCGTCTCGAGCGAGGATGCGGGCACCGCGGCACCCTGGAGCTGCTCGATGGCGTTGACCAGGGCGTCCATCGACCTGGCCGCGCCGATCGCGCCGCCGCCGGCGGAACCTCCCCTGCCGGAGGAGGCGGGGCGGCCCGAGATGCCGTGCCAGCTCGGCGCGAACCGCGCGAGCGTCTCCGGCGGCACCGGCTCGACCTCCTTGCGCAGCCGTGCCAGCGACCTGCGTCTGAGCATCCGCAGCACGCCGGCGTCGCACCACTCCTCACCGCGTCCGCCGGGCCTGAACTCGCCGCTGACCACCCGCCCCTGCGCGGCCAGACGGCGCAGCGCGTCGGTGACCACCGCGACGCCGAGCCCGAACCTGGCCGCCGCCGTACCGGCGTGGAAGGGTGTGCGGGTGCGCGCGTGCCTGGCCACGAGGTCGCCGAGCGGGTCGGCGACGGGCTCGAGGAAGGCGTGCGGCACGCCCACGGGCAGCGGCACGCCGAGCGCGTCACGCAGCCTGGCCGCGTCCTCGATCGCCGCCCACTGCTCCTCACCCGCGATCCGCACGCTGATCGCCCGGCGCGCCCGCTCCAGGTCGGACAGCCACGCGGGGTCCCCGCCGCGCACGCTCACATCGGCCGCCAGCAGCGGCCCGTGCGAGCGCAGCAGGTCGGCGAGATCCTCGGCGTCACGCAGCGGCCTGTCGAGCCTGGCCAGCTCCCGTTCGGCATCGGCGATCACGTCGGGATCGAGCAGCTCGCGCAGGTCGGCCTGGCCGAGCAGCTCCGCCAGCAGTGAGGTGTCGAGCGCGAGCGCCTGCGCCCGCCGCTCGGCCAGCGGGGCGTCGCCCTCGTACATGAACGCGCCGATGTAGTGGAACAGCAGCGACGCCGCGAACGGCGAGGCCTGCGAGGTCTCCACCTCCACCACTCGCACCCGCCGCGCCGCGATGTCACGCATCAGCCGCACGAGCCCCGGCACGTCGAAGACGTCCTGCAGGCACTCGCGCATCGTCTCCAGCACCACGGGGAAGCTCGCGTACTGCGACGCGACCCCGAGCAGGTGCGCGGCCCGCTGGCGCTGCTGCCACAGCGGGGTTCGCTTGCCCGGCGTACGGCGGGGCAGCAGCAACGACCGCCCCGCGCACTCCCTGAAGCGCGAGGCGAACAGCGCAGAACCGCCCAGCTCCTCGGTGACGATCTGCTCGATCTCCTCGGCGTCGAAGGCGGCCACGTCGCTCGGCGGCTCGGCCAGCGTGTCGGGGATGCGCAGCACGATGCCGTCGTCGGAGTGGACGGCCTGCACGTCGACGCCGTAGCGCTCGCGCAGCCGCCGGTTGATGGCCAGCGCCCACGGGGCGTGGACGCGCGCGCCGTACGGGGAGTGGATCACCACTCGCCAGTCGCCCAGTTCGTCATGGAAGCGCTCGACCAGCAGGGTGCGGTCGTCGGGCACGTAACCCGTCGCCTCGCGCTGTTCCTCCAGGTAGGCGAGCAGGTTGCCCGCCGCCCACTCGTCGAGCCCTGCCGCCCGCATCCGCTCGACCACGCCATCCAGGGGAGACACGCCGTCCGCGGACGCCTCCGCCGCGCCCCCCGAGCCGCGGGCGCCAGCCGTACCGGAAGACGTAGGGCCGGAAGTGGTGGTGCCGGAGGCGGACAGCTCCCGCAGGAAGGCTCCGATGGCCCTGCCCAGCTCGGCGGGCCGACCTGGGGCGTCGCCGTGCCAGAACGGCAGCTTGCCCGGCTGGCCGGGCGCGGGCGAGACCAGCACCCTGTCGGCCGTGATGTCCTCGATCCGCCACGAGGTCGCGCCGAGCACGAACACGTCGCCGGCCCGCGACTCGTAGACCATCTCCTCGTCGAGCTCGCCGACCCTGGAGCCCTTCTCACCGACCAGGAAGACGCCGAACAACCCTCGGTCGGGGATGGTGCCGCCGTTGGTGACCGCGAGCCGCTGCGCGCCAGGACGCCCCTGCAGCACGCCGGTCACCCTGTCCCACACCAGCCGGGGGCGCAGCTCGGCGAACTCCTCGCTCGGGTAGCGGCCCGCGAGCATGTCGAGCGTCGCCTCCAGCGCGCTCCTCGGGAGCGTGGAGTAGGGCGCCGCCCGCTTGACCACCTCTTCGAGCTCCTCGACCGTCCAGTCGTCGAGCGCCGTCATCGCCACGATCTGCTGGGCGAGCACGTCGAGCGGGTTGCGCGGATAGCGCATCTCCTCGATCTGACCGCTGCGCATCCTCTCGGCCACGACCGCCGTCTGGATCAGGTCGCCGCGGTACTTGGGGAAGATCACGCCCTTGGACACCGCGCCCACCTGGTGCCCTGCCCTGCCGATCCGCTGCAGGCCGCTGGCCACGCTCGGCGGCGCCTCCACGCAGGCCACCAGGTCGACGGCGCCCATGTCGATGCCCAGCTCCAGGCTGGAGGTGGCGACCACGGCGGGCAGCCTGCCCGACTTCAGCGCCTCCTCGATCTGCGCGCGTTCCTCCTTGGACACCGAGCCGTGGTGGGCGCGCACGATCTCGGGGATCGCGCCCTTGCTCGCCCCCGCCTGCGCCATCATCTCCGCCGGTGGTCGGGTGACAGGGGACTCTTCGGGCGCGGTCTCCCATATCGACAGGTCGATAGGTTCCGTGTCCTGCCGGCGTTCGTAGGCCAGCTCGTTGAGCCGCGTGCACAGGCGCTCGGCCAGCCGGCGCGAGTTGGCGAAGACGATCGTGGAGCTGTGGGCCTCGATCAGATCGAACAGCCGGTCCTCCACGTGCGGCCAGATCGACCTGCGCGCGGGCTCCTGCACGAACGCGTCGGGGTCGGACACCGGCTGCGCGTCGAGCTCCGTCATGTCCTCGATCGGGACGACGACCTCCACCTCGATGCGCTTGTCGGAGGGCGGCTGGACCACGGTCGCGGGCCTCGCGCCGCCGAGGAAGGCGGCCACCTCGCTCACGGGGCGCACGGTCGCCGACAGCCCGATGCGCTGGGCGGGCCTGTCGAGGAGCGCGTCGAGCCGTTCCAGGCTGAGCGCGAGATGCGCGCCGCGCTTGGTGGCGGCCACCGCATGCACCTCGTCGACGATCACCGTCTGCACGCCGCGCAGCGCCTCCCTGGCCTGGCTGGTGAGCAGCAGGAACAGCGATTCGGGCGTCGTGATGAGAATGTCGGACGGCTTGGCGGCGAACCGCCTGCGGTCCTCGGCCGAGGTGTCGCCCGAGCGGATCGCCACCGAGATCTCGGGTACGGCGAGGCCGAGGCGCCGCGCGGTCTGCTTCAGCCCTGCCAGCGGGGCCCGCAGGTTGCGCTCCACGTCGACGGCGAGCGCCTTGAGCGGCGAGACGTAGAGCACCTTGCAGGTCCGCTTCGCCTCCTTGCCCGAGGCGGCGGCGACGGGCGGCTCGGCGGCGAGCCTGTCGAGCGACCACAGGAACGCGGCGAGCGTCTTGCCCGAACCCGTGGGCGCGACGACCAGCGTGTTGTCGCCGCGCGCGATGGACTCCCACGCCCCCAGCTGGGCGGGTGTGGGCGCCGCGAAGGCCCCGGTGAACCAGTCACGGGTCACCCTGCTGAAGTGGTCGAGGGCAGTCACCCCACCATGGTGCCTTCCGGCACCGACAAAACCACATTGGGGGAGGTCAGCGAGGGGTACGACGCCGAGATGGCCTCGCCGATGTACGGCCGCTGGGCCGTACCGGACAGGAGATTTTAAAGATCATTGCCCGCTATTTCCCTTTTTTTCGTTTTTATCCGCATACTGCATGCGTGCATAGCTACGACGAGCGCCTCACCACCCTGGTCTTCGACTACATGAGGCAGCGCCTCGCCCTGGACCCCGTCCCCCTCGACCACCCGGGCGAGAAGGACAAGCTGGATGCCGCGCTCGCCGGGCTCATCACCCCCGAAGGCGCCGACCCCGCCAAGGTGCTGGACGTCTACGACCAGCAGCTCTCGCGCGCGGTCATCTCCGCCGACAGCAACCGCTTCCTGTCCTTCATCCCCGCGGCCCCCACCAAGGCCGCGCTGCTGTTCGACATGGTCGTCTCCTGCGCCTCGCTGCAGGGCATCAGCTGGCTGGAGGCCTCGGGCGCCATCGCGGCGGAGAACCAGGTCCTGCGCCTCATCGCCGACTACGCGGGCCTGCCCGAGACGGCGGGCGGCTGCTTCGTCTCCGGAGGCAGCGCAGCCAACCTGTCCGCCCTGGTCGTGGCCAGGGACACGGCCAACGTGCCGAACGCGAAGATCGCCGTGAGCGACCAGGCGCACTCCTCGATCTCCAACACCCTGCGCATCATCGGCGTCGAGGCGCTCGTCGTGCCCTCGGAGGACCACCGCCTCACGGGCGAGTCGCTGAGGAAGGCGCTCGAAGGCCAGGAGAACGTCATCGGCGTCGTCGCCACCTCGGGCACCACGAACGCGGGCATCGTCGACGACCTCAAGGGTGTCGCGGAGGTGGCGCGCGAGCGTGGCCTGTGGTTCCACGTCGACGGCGCGTACGGCGGCGCGGGCCTGTTCGCCCCTTCCGTACGGCACCGCTACGAAGGCATCGAACACGCCGACTCGTTCGTGGTCGACCCGCACAAGTGGCTGTTCGCCCCGTTCGACTGCGCCGCGCTCATCTACCGCAACCCCGGCCTGGCGCGTGCCGTACACACACAGGACGCCTCTTATCTGGACGTCCTGCACACCGACGGCGGCGAGTGGAACCCCACCGACTACGCCTACCACCTGACCAGGCGCGCCCGGGGCCTGCCGCTGTGGTTCTCGCTCGCGGTCAACGGCACCGACGCCTACACCGAGGCGATCGAGCGCGGGCTCGGCCTGGCGAGGGCGACCGCCGAGCTGATCAAGGAGAGCGACCACCTCGAGCTCATCCGCGAGCCCGAACTGTCCGCCGTGCTCTTCCGCCGTCCCGGATGGACGGCTCAGGACTACTACGCGTGGTCCGAGAGGCTGCTGGCCGGACAGATCGGATTCGTCACCCCGACCGGCTGGGAAGGCGAAACCGTCGCCCGTTTCGCTTTCCTGCACCCCGGCACCACGATGGAGATCGTGAAGGAGATTGTCGCCACCATGCGCGATTGAGACGGGAATCCCGGGGACATAGAGCGGGAGAGGTGAGCGACGTGACCATCGACTACCCGGCCATCGAGGCTGACCGCGAGCGCATCAAGCGGGAGTACCTCCTGCCGCACCGTCCATCGAGCAGCGCACGCGGCCTGCACCACTTCGCGCTGCTCTCCTCCGATGTGGAGCGAACGATCCGCTTCTATCAGGAGCTCCTGGAATTCCCCCTCACCGAGATCTTCGAGAACCGCGACTACAAGGGCTCCAGCCACTTCTTCTTCGACATCGGCAACGGCAACCTGCTGGCCTTCTTCGACTTCCCGGGGCTCGACCTCGGGCCGTACCAGGAAGTCCTCGGCGGGCTGCACCACATCGCGATCTCCGTGGACCCCGCGACGTGGGAACGGTTGCGCGGCAAGCTGGAGATGGCCGGCGTGCCGCACCAGATCGAGAGCGGCGCCTCCATCTACTTCAAGGACCCCGACGGCGCCCGATTGGAGCTGCTCGCCGACCATCTGGGAGAGATGTACGGCTCGCGGGTGTTGTAACCGCCTATCTCCGTGACGCCCTGCGGGTACGCGGTGCGCCTTCACGGGGTTCGCGTCTCAGGTGGCCGTGCCGCTCGGCACGTTCGACCTTCTCCTTCTGTACGGCGAGCCGCTGCTGGAGGAGCAGGCTGCGGCGACGCTCTCGATGTGATCTGGCGGTGGCTGACGGCTTAGGCGCCGTTTTGGGGGATTTCGCCATGCGGTAGGTTCTACCCACTCTGGAGCCGGTTCCATACTGGGGTGCATGCGCCTGACGGAGTTCTGGAGACGGATGCGCGCCCACTTCGGCGACGCCTACGCCGAGTCGTGGGCCAGGGACTACGTGCTCGCCCCGCTGGGCGGCCGCACCGTCGAGCAGGCCCTCGCGCAGGGTGAGAGCGCCAAGGAGGTCTGGCGCGCGGTGTGCCAGGTGGAGAACGTCAACGGCCGTCTTCGCTGACCCGACCGCTCGGGGGGAACGGTGCACACCTGCTCCTGCTGTACGGCAGGCCCGCGGCTCGTCGTCTTCACCGGAGGTCCAGGCTCGGGCAAGAGCACCTTGATCGACCGCCTGGGCCTGCACGCCTCGGAGGAGGCGGGACGGGCGATCATCCAGCACCAGGTGGCGATCGGCGGCTCGGCGCTGCCGTGGAAGGACGTCGAGCTGTTCGCCGAGCTCATGCTGAGCTGGGAACTGCGCTCCTACCGCCTCGCCGAGGGCAGGGAGGGGACGGTCGTCTTCGACAGGGGAGTGCCCGACGTCGCGGGCTACCTGCGCCTGGAGGGCCGCCAGGTGCCCGCTCACGTCGACGCCGCGGCCAGGAGGTTCCGCTACCACCGCACGGTCTTCGTCGCCCCCCCGTGGCCCGAGATCTACGAGAACGACACCGAGCGGAAGCAGACGCGCGAGGAGGCCGAGCGGACCTACGCGTCCGTGTCCTCGGCCTACCTCGATTACGGCTACGAGCTGGTCGAACTACCTCGCGTCCCTGTGGAGGAACGGGTCGCCTTCGTGCTCAGACACCTGCGGCGAGCTTGAGCAGGACGACGCCGCCGATGATCGCGGCGAAGGAGACCAGCTTGGGCACGGTGATCTTCTCCTTGTAGATGAGAGCGCCGAGGATGACGGTGCCGATCGAGCCGATGCCGGTCCAGATGGTGTAGCCGACGCCGACGTCGAGGGTCTTGAGCGCGAGGCTGAGGGTGAAGATGCCGCCCGCGGCGGCCAGCAGGGTGAAGACAGAGGGCCACAGGCGGGTGAAGCCCTGGGTGGCGTTGGTGCCGAGCGCGAAGCCGATCTCGAAGACGATCGCGATGGACAGGTAGATCCAGGCCATGGTGGTGACTCCTCAGGCGGGGGTGGTGGAGGGGGTGAGGCGGTCGGCCAGCTTGAGGCCGAGGACGCCGCCGATGATCAGCACGAACGCCAGGGCCTTGCCGAGCGTCATCGCCTCGCCGAAGATCAAGGTGCCGAACACGACGGTGCCGACGGAGCCGATACCGGTCCACACGGTGTAGCCCACGCCGACGTCCAGCGTCTTGAGCGCCAGGCTGAGGAAGAAGATCCCGCCTGCCGCGGCGGCGATGGTGAGCAACGAGGGGCCGAGCTGGGTGAAGCCTTCGGTGGCGTTGGTGCTGAGGGCGAAGACCACCTCGAACACGGCGGCCACGAGCAGGTAGATCCATGCCATGGGGGCTGTCTCCTTCATTTGCTTGCTTGTGCATGCATATTCTGTGCATACATATAGAGTGGATGTCAACGCAGAAGGAGGAGCAGATGACGACGCTCGACGACGACATGTGGGTCGGGGTGGTACGGCTGCACGCCAGGGTGGAGCACGAGCTGGCGACCGCGTTGCAGCGACACGGTCTCGGTCTGTCGGAGTACAGGGCGTTGTGTCATCTGTCCACGGCCACGGACGGCGAACTGCGCATGCAGGAGCTGGCCGACCTGCTCGGGCTCAACCAGAGCTCGGTCACCCGCCTGGTGGGGCGGCTCGAGGCGGCCGGTCTGACCCGTCGCGACCTGTGCGCCAACGACCGCCGTGGTGTCTACACCGTGATCACCGAGGCCGGCAGGGAACGGAAGAAGGGGGCCGGCGACACCTATGAGGAGACGCTCACGGCGGCTCTCGACCGGGCCGCCGCCGACGGCCTGGGGTCCACCGTGGCGGGCCTGCGGGCGGCGTTCGTCGGCTAGAGAGCTCCGGGTTCGGTGGCTACGGAGCTCCTTCGTCGGTCAGGGGCTCCGGGGTCGTGGGCCAAGGGGCTTCGGTCAGTGAGGTGTGGAGCGCCTCCGCCGTACCGGCGAGATCGTCGGCGTGCCCCTGGCCACCGGGCGACCACAGGAAGACCCACGCGGTCGTCGACGGAGTGGCGAAGATGATGGTCTGACGGCCCGTGCGCGGGTGCCACACCCACAGCACGGGGTCGTCCCCGCCGACCATGCGCCCGACGAGCCCGCAGTCGGGGAGCAACGCCGCGAGCGCCTCCAGGTGGGTACGCCGCTGCCCGGTGTACGTGCTCGTCACGTCGCCGCCTCTCGACCTTTTTCCCAGGATCTCCCCAGGTCAGCGCCATGGCAACAGGCCCGGCGTATTGTCAGGGAATGTCGGCCGGGCTTCGTGGGACGGTTGGCGTGTTCGGGGCGCGATCGAACAGCCGTTCGGCTACCATGAGAAGCGCCGAACCGCGGCTTCCTCGGGTCGGCGGAAAATTGTCGGTCCCACCGCGTAGCTTTCACTCGACCGACCAGACCACGACCCTCCGGGGAGTTCCCATGGCTATCAACGACCGCGAGAAGGCCCTTGAGACTGCCCTCGCACAGATCGAGCGGCAGTTCGGCAAGGGCTCCGTCATGCGCCTCGGCGATGACGCCAGGGCTCCCATCGAGGTGACTCCGACCGGTTCGATCGCGCTCGACGTCGCGCTCGGCATCGGCGGCTTCCCCAGGGGCCGCATCGTCGAGGTCTACGGTCCCGAGTCCAGCGGTAAGACCACGGTGGCGCTGCACGCGGTGGCCAACGCGCAGCGGGCCGGCGGCATCGCGGCGTTCATCGACGCCGAGCACGCCCTCGACCCCGAATACGCCAAGAAGCTCGGCGTCGACACCGACGCCCTGCTCGTCTCCCAGCCCGACACGGGTGAGCAGGCGCTCGAGATCACCGACATGCTGATCCGCTCGGGCGCCGTCGACATCATCGTCATCGACTCGGTCGCGGCCCTGGTGCCCAAGGCCGAAATCGAGGGCGAGATGGGCGACAGCCACGTCGGTCTCCAGGCCCGCCTGATGTCCCAGGCGCTGCGCAAGGTCGCGGGCGCGCTCAACAACACGGGCACCACCGCGATCTTCATCAACCAGCTCCGCGAGAAGATCGGCGTCATGTTCGGCTCGCCCGAGACCACGACCGGTGGTAAGGCGCTGAAGTTCTACGCCTCGGTTCGCCTCGACATCCGCCGCATCGAGACGCTGAAGGACGGCACGGAGGCGGTCGGCAACCGTACCCGCGTCAAGGTCGTCAAGAACAAGATGGCGCCGCCCTTCCGCGTCGCCGACTTCGACATCCTGTACGGCGTGGGCATCTCCCGCGAGGGCGGCCTCATCGACATGGGCGTGGAGCACGGCTTCGTCCGCAAGTCGGGCGCCTGGTACACCTACGAGGGCGACCAGCTCGGCCAGGGCAAGGAGAACGCGCGTAACTTCCTGCGCAACCACCCCGACGTGGCCAACGAGATCGAGAAGAAGATCAAGGAGAAGCTGGGCGTGGGCCCGCGCGTCGACGCTCCCGCCGAGGCCGCCGCCGCTCCCGCAGCCCCTCCGGCCCCCGCCACCTCGGGCCGCGGCTCCAAGGCTTCCGCGCCCAAGCCTGGTGACGTCTGATCCGGCTTGAGTCATGAGCATGTCGTCGGACCCTGACCAGCGGCCACCCGGCTCCACCCCGGAGCCGCCCCCGCCTGACCCCACGGCCCTCCCGCGGGAAGGCCAGGGTCCCGACACCCCCGCCCCCGAGGCTGCACGCGGCTCCCTCGGGGACTCTTCCACTCACCCCGGGGGCAGCCGGAATCTCGGCGACGGGGCTGCCATCACCCGACCCGAGGACGCCCCGACGGCGGCGGACCAGGCCCGGAACGACGGAGACGCCACCGACCGCTCCTGGAGCGACCAGGCCGCCGTCAGCGATCCCTCCTCTGGCGGCTGGAGTACCGGCGACCAGGGATCCAACGGATGGGGCGCCGACGTCCGAGCGCCTGACGGCTGGACTACGCAAGACTCTGACCCTTGGGGCGCGCGGAATGCCGACGGCTGGGGCCCGGGGAACAGCACACAGTCCGACGGCTGGGGCCCGGGCGACCGTGGGCAGCAGTCCGACGGCTGGGGCCCGGGCGAGAGCGGGGAGTCTGATGGCTGGGGCCCGGGTACCGGGACATGGAGCTCCGGAGCCTGGGACACAACCGGTTCCGACTCGAACGCCTGGGATACGAACAGTTCCCATTCGGGCGCCTGGGGCCAGATCCCCGATGGCGTCGCCGACCTCGCCGCACCTCGCTCCACCCGATCGCGTCGCACCGCGAGACCAGCTCCGGAGGACGACCCCGCCCCCGCCTGGCCGTTCGCGGGCACCGGCCCGGCGTGGTCGCCCACCGGCAAGGCCGACCCTGTCGACCACCTCCCCGCCGACCAGGACCGCCCCCACGACGAGCCTCCGCAGAAGGCAGCCGCACGCGTGCCGGATGAGGGGGCCGACTCCGCGCGGCCAAGCGGTGAAGGACTCGACTTCGCGCAGTCGAGCAGTGCAGGGATCGCCTTTCCCGAGGACAACGAGGAAACCGCGTCCCCGCAGGGGCCCGCTTTCGTGCAGGGCGTTGAGGGGGCCGTGTCTCCGCGGGAGCCGTCCCCAGGAAGCGGGGACAGCACCCGGAGCGTGTCTTCGCGGGAGCCGTCTCCCGGCACCGTGGACGACATTCGTGGAAACGCGAGCGCGTCGGTCGACCCCGATCACCAGGTGTCGTCCACGGGTCGGTCCCGTAAGAGGCAGGCCGGGCGGACTGCAGATGAGGCCGACTCCCCAGGGGCAGCGCACGACTGGGGCGCGTGGCCGGATGTCGCGCAGCGGGAGTCCCGCCCGAAGCGTCGATCCCGTACACGCTCGTCGTCGGGTGAGTGGGCCGTTCCCGATGGAGGGCTCGGTTCGGGTGATGACGGGAGCCGCTCATACGAGTGGCTGGACTCAGGTGACGACGGTGGCAGGCCGTACGGGGGGCTGGAGTCCGGAGACGACGGCGACCACCGCAACCGGGGGCTCGGCTCAGGGGATGACGGCTCGTCGGGGCGCCGCAGGACTTCGCGCTCCCGCAAGGGTTCGCGCCGCAACCGGGAGTCCGGCTGGCCTGACAGCGGTTCAGGGACCCGATCCACTCGAGGCGACACTTTCTCGTCCGAGGCTGGGGCGTCGTCATCCGGCGGGTGGGGCGCTGCCCGTTCCCGCGGGCGTGACGGCTTCGACTCCGTGGGCGAGGCACCCGCGTGGGCCAGAGAAGAGTACGCGGCCGACCCGGCGCCTGATGCCGCATGGCCGGCGCAGTCTCCTCGTGACGAGCGTTCCGCCTCCTCTGGGAAATCCGGCTCCCGAGGGGTGAGCGGATCCGGGGCCTCCGTGGGGTGGCCGAAGGTTGTTTCCCGAAACCGCGAAACTGGAGAAGGACACCAGGACGGATCCCAAAGCCGACGAGTTGGTGACCGGCAGCAGGACGTCCCTCGGGACCGAGACCAACAGGACGTCTCCCGCGACCGTGACCACCAGGAGATCCCTCGGGACCCAGCCCAAGGGGACGACGTTCCTCAGGATCGAGGCCAATGGGCTGGAGAACGGCGCCAGGACACCACGCGTGATCAGCAGGCTGGTCAGCGGCATCAGGAGTCGGGAGGCGGTACCGGCGAGCAGGGAGGCGGCCCAGGTCTGGGCAGTCGTGCGTCGGGGGATGAGCCTGACGAACGGCGGCGCGGGAGCCAGGGTAGGCGGCGCGGTGGCGGGTCGCGGCGAGGGGCAGGGAGGCCGCGTTCGGCGGGATGGGCCGATGGGCCGCAAGAGGGGTCCGTGGCTGGTTCCGGTCCCGAGGCGGACGCTGAGTCGGTCGCGCGTGCCATCTGCCTGAGGTTGCTCACGATGGCGCCGAAGACGAGAGCGCAGCTCGCCGAGGCGCTGCGGAAGCGCGACGTCCCCAGGGAAGCGGCGGACGCCGTGCTGGACCGGTTCACCGAGCTGGGGCTGATCAACGACGAGGCGTTCGCCGAGGCGTGGGTGGACTCGCGGCACCACGGGCGGGGGCTGGCGCGCCGGGCGCTCGCGGCGGAGTTGCGGCACCGGGGGGTGGACAGCGACACCGTCAGCGAGGCTGTCGAACGCGTCGACACCGACCAGGAGGCCGAGACGGCACGCAGGCTGGTGGAACGCAGGCTCGCCTCGACCCGTGGGCTCGATCCGCAGGCTCGTACCCGGCGGCTGGCAGGGATGCTGGCAAGGAAGGGGTACGGGGCCGGAGTGGCCTACCGGGTGGTCCGCGAGGCGCTGGAGAACGAGGGCGTCGCCGTAGAGGAGGACGACTTTCCTTAGCACGGTGGGGGACGACTTCCACGGGTCAGGATGGAGGACGGCCCCAGGCCAAGGTGGGGGTCGGCCGGGCGTGGTTGACGCATTGTCGTCGGGAGAAGGTTCGCAGACGTGCGCGTGGTCGGCGATTGGTTGCCGGATGGGGTGATGTGGAGGGTTACGGCCGAAGAAGGGGCGGTCGAGGGTGGGCTCCGCATGATCCACCTCGGTGCTGCGCGGGCCGGTGAGGAAGGTCGCAGGTTGTCCGAAATGATCGGGCTGGATGATGGCCGAATCGGCGCGTACGCAGGCCGGATTCGGACAGGTGTGGCGGGCGGGTAATGAGCCGGTAAGAGCTGCTGAGATCAGGGCTCCTGGCGCGCGTCAGATGCGGATTAGCTGGGTAAATGACGGCATGTCGGCCATTCCAGGCAAGATCGTGCGGTATGTGCTCGATTCGGTAGTGGGACACGCTTGACAGCACGTCTTTGCTTGCCCGTTACCTCTTCGACGCATAACCTCGACGGCAGTGAGGAGTTACTCCGCGCAGTGCGGATTGCCATACCGGTGAACTACGGACGAGCGAGCTCGATTGACCATGAGCGGCAAGGTGTCGGCTGTCCAAGTCGATGCCGGGTCCGCCTTGGCTTGATATTTGTCCTGGTGGAGACACCGATGGGGCGATCCGTGCCGTGCACGTGACCCCTCCTGAGGCGTTTGGAAATTTGTGACGCGAGGAGGGCGGGGCGCACATGGAGACGCCTGTCGTGGTGCTGGCGGTTGCGGTGCTCGTGCTGGCATGCGTGATGATCGTCGCGTTTGTCATACTTCTGCGCCGTACTGCCGCCCTGGCACCGCCCAAGGTGTCCAAACCATCCCCTGGCGAGCTGGCCGAAGTACACGCGGAGCTGGAGGAAGCGCGCCGCGAAGCCGTACAGATCAGGGACAAGGCCCAGTCCGACGCCGTTGAGATCCTGCGGAGATCCGAGGTGGCGGCCGAGACGGCCGCGCAGATGCGGCAGGAGGTCGAGGAGGAGAGCCGCATCCTCAAGACCGAGCTGAAGGAGCTGCGGGCCGACCTGGAGCGGAGAGAGAACCGTCTGGGCGAGCGGGAGCAGCGGCTCGACGAGGAGGCGCGCAGGCAGGCCGAGCGCGGCAGGAAGCTGGCCGAGACCGAGACCGAGTTGGCGGACCGGCGCGAGGAGCTGCTGCAGGTCGAGAACGAGCGCAGGGCCATCCTCGAGCGCGTGGCCGGGCTGACGGCCGAGCAGGCGAAGAACGAGCTGGTCAGGGAGATCGAGAACCAGGCCAAGCGCGAAGCGGCGCTGATCATCAGGGAGATCGAGGGCGAGGCGCGCAAGGAAGGCGAGAAGCGCGCCACCAAGATCGTGACGCTGGCCGTGCAGCGGGTCGCGGCCGAGCAGACGGCGGAGTCCGTGGTCAGCGTGCTGCACCTGCCCGGTGATGAGATGAAGGGCCGGATCATCGGTCGTGAGGGACGCAACATCAGGGCGTTCGAGTCGACGACCGGGGTCAACCTGATCATCGATGACACGCCTGAGGCGGTGCTGCTGTCCTGTTTCGACCCGGTGCGGAGGGAGACGGCGCGGCTGACGTTGGAGAAGCTCGTGCTCGACGGGCGGATCCACCCGCAGCGCATCGAGGAGGCCCACGACCGCAGCCGCCAGGAGGTGCAGGACCTCTGCGCGCGGGCGGGCGAGGACGCGCTGGTGGAGCTCGGGATCACCGACATGCACCCGGAGCTGACGCTGCTGCTGGGCCAGTTGCGCTATCGCACGAGCTACGGGCAGAACGTCCTCAAGCACCTGATCGAGTCCGCGCACATCGCCGGGATCATGGCCGCCGAGCTCAAGATGAACCAACCGCTGATGAAGAGGTGCGCGTTGCTGCACGACATCGGCAAGGCGCTGACACACGAGGTGGAGGGCAGCCACGCGCTGATCGGCGCGGAGATCGCCCGGCGGTACGGCGAGCACGAGGACGTCGTCCACGCGATCGAGGCGCACCACAACGAGGTCGAGGTGCGGACCGTGGAGGCGGTGCTCACCCAGGCGGCCGACGCGATCAGCGGGTCGAGGCCAGGGGCGCGGCGCGAGTCGCTGGAAGCGTATGTGAAGCGGCTGGAGCGGCTGGAGGAGATCGCCACCTCGTTCGAGGGGGTGGACAAGGTGTTCGCCATGCAGGCGGGGCGTGAGATCCGCGTCATGGTGAAGCCGGACGCGATCGACGACATCCAGGCGCAGGTGATCGCACGCGACGTGGCCAAGCAGGTGGAGGAGGAGCTCACCTACCCTGGCCAGATCCGCATCACCGTGGTCCGCGAGTCCCGCGCGACCGAGTTCGCTCGCTAGCGGCGTTTCTTTTCCTGTACGGCAAGGCACGGGAGAGGCCACCGGGGTCACCGGTGACCGCCTGTCCTACCACGCGTGCTCCAGCGGGACTTCGGTTCCCGCCGTCACGTCGGGCATGTTGGCCGGGTTCTTCGAGACCGCGCGGGGCTCTCCCGACTCATCGGTGAACGTTCGTCGAAGGCGACCGTCGCCCGGGGATGATCAGGTGGCTTTCCCGACGTGTGGGAGACGACCGCCGGGGGTGATCAGGTGGCTTTCCCTCCACGCGGGTGAACGTCTCTCGAAGATGACAACCGACCCGTGCAAGCAGCCGTCGGGTGCCGGGGCGGGGACTTCGGGCTATGCCATGGTGAAGATCTGCTGGTAGAACGACAGTTCGGCCGCCAGTGCCGCCGTTCGTGTCTCCGTGCGGCGGAAACCGTGCGATTCTCCCTCGAACGCGAGATACGTGCACGGCACCCCCCGCTCCGACAGCGCGTCCGCGAACGCCGACGACTGCGAGGGCGGCACCACCGGGTCGTCCAGCCCCTGGAGCAGCAGCATCGGGCACGACACCCCGTCCGCCAGCGCGAGCGGCTCCCGGGTGGCGTACAGCGCGGGATCCTCCGGCCCCACCAGCCACTCGGTGTAGCGCGACTCGAAGTCGTGCGTGTGGGCGTTGAGCGGGGCCAGCGCGCTCACCCCGAAGTAGGACACGCCGCCCGCGAACACGTTCGACCTGCAGCAGGCCGCCATCACCGTCCAGCCGCCCGCGCTACCCCCTCGTACGGCGACGCGCGCCGGGTCGGCGAGACCCTCGGTGACGAGCCATTCGGCGGCGGCGACGGTGTCCTCGACGTCGACGACGCCCCACTGCCCGCGCAGCCGGTCGCGGTAGGCCCTGCCGTACCCGGTGGACCCGCCGTAGTTGACGTCGATCACGCCGATGCCTCGCGAGGTGAAGAACGCCTTCTCCAGGTCGAGCGCGGACCCGCTGTGGGCGGTCGGCCCGCCGTGGACGAACACCACGTAGGAGGCGGGGCCTTCGGCGTGGAGCGGTCGGTAGAGGAAGGCGTGCACCCGCCGCCCGAACCTGCCGGTGAACTCGACGGGCTCGGGTGTGGGCAGGTAGGCGACGTCGGGCAGTTCGGCGATGTCGCGTCGCAGCCCCTCGACCCTGCCGGTCACCGTGTCGATCCTGGCCACCGAGCGCGGGATCGCTCCGCCGTACGCCACGCCTGCCAGGATCGTGCCGTCGGCGGACAGGGCCGGGTCCCACCCCGAGTAAGGCACGTCGAGGTCGCGCAGCTCGCCGGTCTCCGGGTCGAGCAGGCCCAGGCGCAAGTCACCCTGCCCGTGGAGCACCGCGAGCCGCCCGTCGGCCATCACGAGGTACGGCCTGCCGCCCAGCTGCCACAGCGGCGACCCGAACTCCTCCTCGGCGGGGTGGAGCGCCTGGGAGGAGGTGCCGTAGATGCCGATCTGGTAGAGGTTCCACCAGCCCGACCAGTCGGAGACCAGGTAGAGGTGGCTGTCGTCCTTCCACGCTGGCGCGAGCACCGACTCGCTGGTTCCGCCCTTGACGGTCCAGGAGTTGCCGTCGGACAGGCGGGTGATGCGCAGCTCGGTCCCGTTCCACGGCATGCGCGGGTGGTTCCAGCAGATGTAGGCCAGGTGCAGGCCGTCGGGGGAGAGCGTGGGGCTGGCGTAGAAGTCGTTGCCGGTCACCAGCTCTTCGGCCGCCCCGCCGTCGAGGGGGACGGAGACGATCGCGCGGGTGACCTTGCCGTCGTGGCGTTCGCGCACGCACCACAGCCGGTCGTCGCCGAGGTGGAGGTCGGCGTAGCGGGAGCCGTCGTCAGGGGTGAGCGGCTCGGGCTCGCCCGAGGTCACCAGGTAGAGGCGCTGGTCGGTGAGGTTGACGAAGACCACACCACGAGGGGTCACGAGGTACGGCTGCCCGCCGTACTCGTGGACCCTGCTGCGGGCGTTCCACGGGGCGGCCAACAGCTCGGTGCGCGTGCCGTCGGCCGCCCGGTGGACGATCGTGGTGCGGCCGCCCTCGTCGGGCCGGTCCTCGGTCCACCAGACCTCGTCGCCTGAGACGGTGGGCCACGCCAGGCGCAGGCCCGAGCTCGCGACGTCGGTGGTGGAGATGGGAGAAGGCCAGAGAGGCATAGCCGCATCCTGCCGGAAAACGACGCCTCTCGTGGCCGTTACTACATCGTGGACACGCCCTCCGCGCCGGGCACCACGGGGGTGGGTCCGCCGAGGACGGCCGCGCCGGGCGGGACGACCGGCGGCGCCGCGGTCTTGCGGCTGCGCCTGCTGCGCTTCTCCAGCCAGTTGGCCAACGTGCTCAGCGCCACGTTGAGGCTGATGTAGATGATGCCGATGACGATCGCGGCGGGGATCAGCGAGCCGAAGAACACCGCGGGCAGGATCTTGAACCCGGTGTTGAGCAGGTCGACGTAGGCGATGATGTAACCGAGCGCGGTGTCCTTGAGCAGGACGACGAGCTGGCTGACGATCGCCGGCATCATGGCCGTGACTCCCTGTGGCAGGAGGACCAGTCGCATGACCTGGTTCTTGCGCATGCCGATCGAGTACGCCGCCTCCGACTGCCCCTTGGGCACGGCCAGCACGCCGGCCCTGACCACCTCGGCCAGCACCGAGCCGTTGTAGAGCATCAGGCCGGAGACGACGGCGATGAAGGCGTAGTCGCCGCCGCCGAAGATCGTGGGAGCCAGGTAGAAGATGAAGAAGATCAGCAGCAGCAGCGGGATGGCGCGGAAGCCCTCGACCACCACACCCGCGGGGATCCTGATCCACTTGTGGTCGGAGAGCCTGGCCAGGCCGAACACCGCGCCGAAGACCATGGCCAGCACGGCCGCCACGGCCGCCGCCACCAGCGTGCCCTTCAGGCCTTCGAGGATGTAGACCTTCCACGTCTCGGCCCTTAGGAAGGGCTCCCAGATGCGGCCGTCCCACTGGTTCTTGGCGTCGAAGCCCGCGTAGATGCCGTAGAGCACGGCCGCCACCAGGATCACACCGATGACGGTCAGGATGCCGTTGCGGATCCTGGCCCGCGGCCCCGGCACGTCGAACAGAACAGAGGTGTTCATCGGGCCACCGCCAACCGACGGGCGAGCCAGCCCGTGAAGAAGCCGACGGGCAGGGTCACGGCCATGAACGCCACGACGATGCCCAGGAAGATCGGGATCGACGCGCCCGTGGTGTCGAAGGTCTCCTTCATCACCGCCGCCGCGTCGGCGAGGAATCCGCCGGCCGTCGCGACCGTGGTGTTCTTGATCATCGCGATCATCACGCTGCCGAGCGGTGCCACGACCGCGCGGAAGGCCTGCGGCAGGATGATCAGCGTGAGCGACTGGAAGAACGTCAGCCCGATCGCCCTGGCCGCCTCGGCCTGCCCGAGCGGGACCGTGTTGATGCCCGCGCGCAGCGCCTCGCACACGAACGCCGCCGTGTAGCAAGACAGGCCCATCGCGACGAGCCAGAAGGAGTTGGTCCTCGGCACGCTGGAGAAGGCCAGGCCGAGCGTGTCGCTGAGGCCCAGCGCGGAGAACGCCAGCACCAGGGTCAGCGGGGTGTTCCGCACGACGTTGACGTAGATCGTGCCGGCCGCGCGCAACACCGGGGTCGGTGACACGCGCATCGCCACCAGCACCGTGCCAAGGATGAGCGAGCACACCACGCCCACAAGGGAGAGCTTGACGTTCTCCAGGAACCCCCGAGCCAGGTCAGGGGCATATTGAATTAGTTCGTCCACAGTGCTCCACCGTTGGTATGACAGCGGCGGCCAGGGCTACCCGGCCGCCGCGTCCGGTCTGTCGCCGTCGGTCTGGCTACGCGCAGCCCTCGGCCTTCGGGGCTTCCGACGACAGCTTGAGGCCCTGGATGCCGCCGAACCACTTGTCGAGCAGCGTCTTCATGGTCCCGTTGGCCCACACCTTGGCCACGGCCGCGTTGACGGCCTCGCAGCTCTTGGTGTCGCCCTTCTTGAGGCCGATGCCGTACTTCTCGTCGGTGAACGGCTGGCCGAGCACCTTGAAGTTGCCACCGGAGGCCTGCGCCTGCTTGGCGAAGCCGGCCAGGATCAGGTCGTCGGTGGTGACGGCGTCGAGGTTGCTGCCCTGCAGCTTCTGGACGCACTCGGAGTAGTTGGCGGCGTCGACGGTCGTGGCGTCGAGGTCGAGCTTGCCGTCCGGCGGCGGGTCGGTGATCCGCTTGTAGGAGTTGGATCCGGCCGCCTTGCAGATGCGCTTGCCGGTCAGGTCCTCGGGCTTGGTGATCGCTGCGTCGTTGCCGCGGACCATCACGTCCTGGTGGGCGACGACGTACGGCCCGCCGAAGGTCACCTTCTGCTTGCGCGCCTCGGTGATGGAGTAGGTGGCGAAGACGATGTCGACCGTGCCGTTCGCGAGGAAGGGCTCGCGGTTGGACGACGCCGACTCCTTCCACTGGATCTTGACGTCCTTGCCGCCGTTCATCTCCTTGAGAACGGCCTTGGCGACGTCAACGTCGAAACCCTCGGGCTCGGCGCCCTTCTTCAAACCCAGGCTCGGCTGGTCCCACTTGGTGCCGACCACAACGGTCGCACCGTCCTGGGCCTTCTCAACCACGCTTGAGTAGGTTTTGTCGCCCCCACAGGCCGCCAGGCTCCCTACAAGGACGCCCGCGGCCGCGATGGCGGCTCCCGCACGTTGGATACGCATGTGTGACACCTCTTCTAGTGCGTAAGAATCTTGGAGAGGAAATCCTTGGCCCGATCGGTCTGGGCGTTGGTGAAGAACTCGTCGGGGGTGGCCTCCTCGACGATCTGGCCTTCGGCCATGAACACCACCCTGTTGGCCGCCCTGCGGGCGAAGCCCATCTCGTGCGTGACCACCACCATGGTCATCCCGTCGTGAGCCAGCCCGATCATGACGTCGAGCACCTCCTGGACCATCTCGGGGTCCAGCGCGGAGGTGGGCTCGTCGAACAGGATCATCTTGGGGTCCATCGCGAGCGCTCTGGCGATGGCCACGCGCTGCTGTTGACCGCCGGACAGCTGGGCGGGGTACTTGTCCGCCTGAGCGGCGATGCCGACGCGCTCCAGCAGCTCCATCGCCCGCGAATCGGCCTTCTCCTTGGAGATGCCGCGCACCTTGATCGGCCCGAGCGTGACGTTCTCGCGAATCGTCTTGTGGGCGAACAGGTTGAACGACTGGAAGACCATGCCGACCTCGGAGCGCAGCCCTGCCAGCGCCTTGCCCTCGGCTGGAAGCGGAGTGCCGTCGAAGACGATCTGACCGCCGTCGATGGTCTCCAGGCGGTTGATCGTCCTGCAGAGCGTGGACTTGCCACCGCCCGAAGGGCCGATCACGACCAGGACCTCACCGCGGGAAACGGTCAGATTGATGTCCTTCAGGACATGCAGCGCCCCGAAGTGCTTTTGGACATTCTCCAGCTTGACCAGCGGAGTCGAGTTCTCCGTCATGGATGACAAGGTAGAGGGGCCGGATGCACCGTGGGCTAACCAGGTGGTACCGATCCGATCACGGCACCTTCATTTTCGCCCCCGGCACAAGTGTTACGGAGGAACGCCTACGCTTGGAAGTGCCATGACTGTGACCCGGACTTATCAGGTGCGCACCTACGGGTGCCAAATGAACGTGCACGACTCCGAGCGGCTTTCCGGCCTGCTGGAGGACGCCGGTTATGTTCCCGCCCTCGACGGCCAGGACGCCGACGTGGTCGTGTTCAACACGTGCGCCGTTCGCGAGAACGCTGACAACCGCCTTTACGGCAACCTCGGCCACCTGCGGCCCGCCAAGGTGAAGAACCCCGATATGCAGATCGCCGTCGGCGGCTGTCTGGCGCAGAAGGACCAGGGCGAAATCGTCCGTAAGGCGCCGTGGGTCGACGTGGTGTTCGGCACCCACAACATCGGGTCGCTGCCCGTGCTGCTCGAGCGGGCCCGCATCGCGGGCGAGGCGCAGGTGGAGCTGAAGGAGTCGCTCGAGGTCTTCCCCTCGACGCTGCCCACCAAGCGCGAGTCGCCGTACGCGGCGTGGGTGTCGGTCTCGGTCGGCTGCAACAACACCTGCACCTTCTGCATCGTGCCCTCGCTGCGCGGCAAGGAGAAGGACAGGCGGCCCGGTGACGTGCTGGCCGAGGTCAGCACCCTGGTGGAGCAGGGCGTGCTCGAGGTCACGCTGCTCGGCCAGAACGTCAACACCTACGGCGTCGAGTTCGGCGACCGGCTCGCCTTCGGCAAGCTGCTGCGCGCCTGCGGCGACATCGAAGGTCTCGAGCGGGTCCGCTTCACCTCCCCGCACCCCGCCGCCTTCACCGACGACGTCATCGCCGCCATGGCCGAGACGCCCAACGTCATGCACCAGCTCCACATGCCGCTGCAGTCGGGCTCGGACCGGGTGCTGAAGGCGATGCGCCGCTCCTACAGGGCCGAGCGCTACCTCGGGATCATCGAGCGGGTCCGCGCCGCCATGCCCGACGCGGCCATCTCCACCGACATCATCGTCGGCTTCCCCGGCGAGACCGAGGAGGACTTCCAGGCCACCCTCGACGTCGTACGGCAGAGCCGCTTCGCCAACGCCTTCACCTTCCAGTACTCCATCCGCCCAGGCACCCCCGCGGCCACGATGCCCGACCAGGTGCCGAAGGAGGTCGTGCAGGAGCGCTACGAGCGCCTGATCGCCCTCCAGGAGGAGATCTCGTGGGAGGAGAACAAGACGCAGGTGGGCCGCACGCTCGAAGTGCTGGTCGCCGAGGGCGAGGGCCGCAAGGACGAGGCCACCAGGCGCCTTTCGGGCCGGGCTCCCGACAACAGGCTCGTGCACTTCGCGGTGGGCGAGGAGACACCGAGGCCCGGTGACATGGTGAGGGTCGAGGTGACCTACGCCGCCCCGCACCACCTGGTCGCCGACCACGCCCTCGGCCTGCGCCGCACCCGTGCGGGCGACGCCTGGGAAGCTCGTCAGGGCGCTCCCGCCAAGCCGAAGGGGGTGTCGCTCGGCATGCCGACCATCGGCAGGCCCGCGCCCCTCCCCGTCGAACCCTCGGGCTGCGCCGTCACCTCCTGATCCGGCCCGCACTCCGTCCCCCGCGACGGCACCTCGCACGACCCTCGCACGACGACCCCGGCGGTCTCCCATCGCGGGGGTCGTCGCCGTGTCCGCGCCACCTGGCTCGAGGCCCCCGGAGTCTCCCTCCAGGCCTACGCGACCCGGGATGCGGAGCCCCCGGCTCAGGCCCCGTGCACCGGCCCCAGATCCGTGGGACCGCCCCGGCTTTGGGGCACACGGCGTCGGCTCTAGGTCGTCAGATCCAGCCTCGGGGGAGAGGGTTCGATTTCGGGACGCTCAGCGGGTCAGGTTGTTGAGCAGTTGGTAGCAGTAGTCGCGCCGCAGGTCGTGGAACGTGGCGCAGGGGTCGGGCTGGGCGCGTGGGGGAGCGGGCGAGGGCGGCGCGACGGCGGGTGGGCGGGGCTCGCTTCTCGGGGTCGCCACCGCGACGCGGGCCCCCGACTCGCCACCGCCCTGAGGCTCACCGGTGCGGGGCTCGTCAGAAGGCGGCTCGCCAGCGCGCGGCTCGCCAGTGCGCGGCCGATCGATTTGCGGCCTCTGGGTGTGCGGCCCGCCGATGTGCGCTTCGTCGGTGCGGGGTCCCTCGGTGTGCGGTGGCTGGCCGTCGCGGAGCCCTCCCGCGATCTGCCACCCGCTGTCAGAAGCGGCACCGCACGGCGGCGCGGGCACCGGCCGTACCCAGGAGATCGCGGAGGAGCGGGCAGCCACAGAAGTTGATATTTCGGGAATGGTGGGAATAGCGGTAAGCGGCCTTATCGCGGCAGGCTCCGCCGCCTCGGAACGATCACCGGAATCCCCAGAAAACGCCAGGAAAACACCCAGTCCAGCGGTACCGAGGACGGCGACCACGCCCGTCACGGGAACCGCCCTCGCTCGCCAGCCTGGGCGTATGGGACCAAGAGTAGACAAGTCGTGATTCCTTCGTGATTGATGCGCAGGCATTCCACTCCTGCGGTTAGTGTGGTCCATCACCCGCGGAAGCCATCGCGTTTCCCCCCGATACGACCGCAGGGAGTTTTCTCATGCACGGGCACGTCCCCTCCCCGACGGGCCAGCCTGACCAGGATCGTCCAGAGATCCTTTCCGGGCCTGGCGACGATCCACGACCGAAGAAGAGCAGGAAGAGCCTCGTCGTCGCCGCCTCCGCCCTCGTCGCCCTCCTGGCGGCCGGCGGGGTCGGGTTCGCGGTGCTCGGCACGGACGGCGGTGGCGGCGGCCAGGGCGCTCCGGTATCGCAGCCCACCGATGAGGCAGGGCCGTCGGAGGACACCGAAGGTCCTGGCGAGGATCTCGGTGACTCGGGCGATTCGGCGGAGGGCGACGCCACGATGCCCGAGCAGAGCGGCGAGTCCGCCGAGGGTGACGCCACGCTGCCCGAGGAGAGCGGCGAGCCCGACTCCGGTTCGGCGGGCCCCGCGAGCAACGGTGACGGCTCGAAGGGCACGCAGAACACCGGCTCGAAGGACAAGCCCGGCTCCCAGAGCGGCAACGGCAAGCAGGAGAAGCCGGCGGAGACCGGCCCTGCCGACGGCCCGGCGGGTTCCGTCGCCGGTCAATGCGCCAAGGACGGTTGCTGAGCCGGCGTCAGGAACAGGCGTCAGGGCGGGCGGGTGGCTCAAGCGTTTTGCCGTGAATTGGCCCTTCAGTCCCGGTGGGGGCATGCGTAGGGTCCACGGCATGACGACCGACAGAGCCGCCCTCCTACGCTCCCTCCACGTCAAGGGAAGCCCGCTGGTCCTGCCCAACGCCTGGGACGCCGCCTCGGCCAAGGCGGTGGAGGAGGCGGGCTTCCCCGTCGTGGCCACGGGCAGCGCGGCGATGGCGGCGGTGCTCGGCTACGAGGACGGCGAGCGGACGCCTGCCGGGGAGATGTTCGCGGCCATCGCCAGGATCGCCAGGGCGGTCGGCGTCCCCGTGACCGCCGATGTCGAGCGCGGTTACGGGCTCTTGCCCGCCGAGCTGGCCGAGCGCCTGGCCGAGTCGGGCGCGGTCGGCTGCAACCTGGAGGACTCCCGCGGCGACGTGCTGGTCGACCCAGGGGAGCAGGCCGACTACCTGGCCGCGATGAAGGCGGCGGCGGGCGACGACCTGGTGGTCAACGCCCGCGTCGACACCTACATCGCGGGAGGCGGGGGCGCCGCCGACGCCTTGAGCAGGGGGCGTCGCTACCTGGAGGCGGGCGCGGACTGCGTCTACCCGATCGGCCTGGCCGACGCGGGGGAGATCGGGACGCTGGCCGCCGAGCTCCCGATCAACGTGTACTTCCGTCCTGGCTGCCCCTCGCTGGCCGATCTGGCCGCGCTCGGCGTCGCCAGGGTCAGCTACGGCCACGGACTGCACAAGGCGGCCCACGCCTACGCCAAGACCCTGTTCGCCGCCGTCGCGGCGGGTCGGGACCCGTATCAGTAGGACTGCAGCTCCAGCAGGTTCCCCTCGGGATCGCGCACGTGGGCGGTGCGCAGGCCCTGACCCCATGCGGGCCGGTCCTCGGGCGGCGCGACAGGGCGGCCGCCGTGGGCGACGCACAGCGCGTATGCGGCGTCGACGTCGTCGACCCTGCTCACCAGCAACGCGCCACCCCCTGTCGCGGGGCCGACCGGTACGGCGGCGGCCATCACCGCCGCCGAGAACAGCGACAGCACCCCCTCCGACCCGACGTCCCAGCTCGCGTACGGCCCCGCCTCGTCACCGCGGGCCAGGTGCGCCCCCGTCAGCGAGGGCAGCACGGCCGCGTAGAAGCGGTAGCAGGCGGCGAAGTCGTCGACCAGCAGCCTCGGATGCATCACGTCCATGGGTTCACTCCAATCATAGGTGTCTCCCCATCATTGGTCGAAACCCTACAATAGCCAGACATGGAGGAAATACCGCCGAGCCTGCTCGCCCTCACGACGTACCTGTTGTCCAGAGTGGGGAAGTCCGCGCGAGGCCGCCTCGCCGGGCGGCTGGCCGAGCAGGGGCTGAAGCTGTGGCACATGGCGGTGCTCGCCGCGCTCGCCGACTTCGGCCCGCACGCCCAACGCGACCTGGCCACCCGGTTGACCATCGACCCGAGCGACGTGGTCAAGGTCGTCGACGAGCTGGCGGCCGCCGGTTACGCCGAGCGCGCCCGCGACCAGGCCGACAGGCGCAGGGTCGTGGTCAGCCTGACCCCTGGCGGCAGGGCGGCGCTCGCCGACCTCGACGTCACCGCGCGAGCCGTACAGGAGGAGATCCTCGGGCCGCTCGACGCGCACGAGCGTGAGGTCCTGCACGATCTGCTCAGCCGGCTACAGCCGCGGCTCGGTTAGCCTGGGCGCGTGCTTGTCGCCGCGGCCGTGTGCCCGCATCCGCCCCTGCTCGTGCCCGCGCTCGCCGGGGCCGCCGCGCCCGAGCTCGACGACCTGCGCGCCGCCTGCGCGGCCGCGGTCGAGGCGATGCTCGCCGTGGAGCACGACAGCCTGGTCGTCGTGGGCGGCGGCGAGACCACCAGGCCGTACGGCGGGCGACCCGCGGGCACGCTGCGCCCGTGGGGAGTCGACGTCAGGGCAGGCGAAGGCGACCCCGTCCTGCCGCTGTCGCTGACGATCGGGCGATGGCTGCTGGGCGACCGGGCGGGCGGGAGGGCCGCCTTCCACGAGGTCGCGTTCGACGCGGGCACGGACGAGTGCCTGCGCCTGGGGGAGCGGCTCGTCGCCGACGGGCGCACGGCGCTGCTGGTCATGGGCGACGGCTCGGCCCGTCTCACCGAGAAGGCGCCCGGCTACCTCGACCCGGCGGCCCCGCCGTACAACGAAGGGGTCGCACGGGCGCTGGCGGAGGGTGACGCGGGCGCGCTGGCCGCGCTCGACCCCGAGGAGGCGGCAGAGCTCTGGGTCGGCGGCAGGGCCGCGTTCCAGGTGCTGGCGGGCGCGGCAGGGAGCGCGGGGCTGCGGGCCGAGCTGCTGGAGAGCACCTCGCCCTACGGAGTGGGCTACTTCGTGGCGACCTGGACCTGAGGCGGGGGCCTCGGGCTGATTCCAGGGCTGTTCCTGCTGCGGCGGGAACGCTCGCGGCCCAGTGGGCCTTCAGCGCGCTGTGGCTGAAGGCCTTCCGCCAGGGACCGCTGGAGTGGTGCTGGCGCTGCGTGACCTGGTTGGACGTCCTGCCCAACGCTCAGCGCCGCTTGGGCACGGGGACGGTCGTGAAGTCGCGGGCCAGCACCACCTCGCCGTCGTAGCTGCGCCGCACCTCCTCAAGGAACGCGGGCTCCTCCGCGACGCCGTACCGCTCGGAGAAGTGAGTCAGCACCAACCGCCTGACGCGTGCGCGGGCGGCGACGACTCCCGCGTCGAAGGCGGTCAGGTGGCCGTACTCCTTGGCCAGCGTCGCCTCCGACGACAGGAACGTCGACTCGATCACCAGCAGGTCCACGCCGTCGGCCAGCTCGAACACCGGGTCGCAGAGCCTGGTGTCCATGATGAAGGCCACGGCCTGCCCCGGACGCGGCGCGCTGCACTGATCGAGCGTGATGCCGCGCACCGAGCCGTTCCGCTGGAGCAGGGCGATCTCCGGGCCCTTGATGCCGAACGCCTTGAGCCTGTCGGGCAGCATGCGGCGGCCTTCCGGCTCCTGGAGGCGGTAGCCGTACGACTCGACGGGGTGCGACAGCCGCCGGGCGATCAGTGGCCCCACCTCGGCCGCCTCACCCGTGACGGGATGCTCGCTGATCCTGTCGGTGTCGGCGAAGGCGGCGGCGTGCCTGAGCCTGCGCCAGTAGACCTCGCCTGAGCCGGGGAAGACCGCGCGCACCGGATGCCTGACCTTGTCGCGGGCGATGCGCTGCACCACGCCCGGCACGCCGAGGCAGTGGTCGCCGTGGAAGTGGGTGACGCAGATCCAGTGGACGTCGTGCGCGCTGAGACCCGCGTGCACCATCTGCCGTTGCGTGCCCTCACCGGGGTCGAAAAGCAGGCCCTGACCGTCCCAGCGCAGAAAATACCCGTTGTGGTTACGGTGTCTGGTAGGTACCGCGCTGGATGTGCCCAGCACCACGAGTTCACGAGAGGACACGATGACCTCCCAGACGAGCACCGAGCCGGTCACCGTCGCGTTCGCCGAGGTTGCGACGCCTGTCGGCAGGTTCACGCTGGCCGTCACGGAGGCGGGGCTGGTCGCCGCCGGCTGGGGTTCCAGGCCGCGCCTGAAGGACCTGGTCGAAGTTCATGACCCGGATCGTACGGCCGGCGTCGTGTCCGAGTTGACCGAATATTTCGCGGGACGGCGCCGCGTGTTCGAGACGCCCATCGACTGGCGGTTCATCCCCCCGACTCCTCGGCAGGTGCTCCAGACGCTGCACAAGGTGCCCTTCGGCACGGTCGTCACCTACGGCGAGCTCGCGCGCAAGGCGGAGTCCAGGGTTCCCGCGCGGGGCATCGGATCGATCATGGGAGCCAACCCCATCCCGATCGTGGTGCCGTGCCACCGGGTGGTGGCGGGCAACGGGCTCGGCGGGTTCAGCGGGGGAGAGGGCGTCGAGACCAAACGATGGCTGCTCACCCACGAGGGCTACCTGCAGCCGACGCTCCTCGACCTCTAGGCGGAGGCTCCAAGCGGGACGGGCTCACGGGCCCGCCCCGCACTCGCACCCGGTGTCAACCCTGCTCGCCGTCGATCCTGTCGGCGATGTCCTTCGCTTTTTCCGCCCCCTGGTTGATCTGGTCGGTGAACTTGCCTCCTGTGGACTCGTCGACGCTCTGGGCGGCCGCGTCGATGCCACTCTTGGCCGCTTCCTCGGCCTTGTTCTTGAACTCGCTCATCACCTCGCCGGCCTGAGCTGTGGTGTCGTCGGCCGCTGGCCCGCCCTGCTCAGGGACGTTCTTGTGTTTTTCGCCCAGCATCTCCTTGACCTTGTCGAAGATCGACATACTTTCCCCCGATTCGTGTGCCGATACTGCGGACCGTTCATACCCATCGGCTTGTCACACTTATCCGTGTGGGGAAACAGCCAGTGATCGCCGTCGTCGGACCGACCGCGGCCGGAAAGTCCGATCTCGCCGTGGATCTGGCGCTCCGGCTGGGCGGGGAATGCATCAACACCGACTCCATGCAGCTTTACCGAGGAATGGACATCGGTACGGCGAAACTGGATGAAGCCGAGCGTCGTGGGGTCAAACACCACCTTCTGGACATATGGGATGTCACGGTCACGGCGAGCGTCGCCGAGTACCAGCGGCTGGTCAGGCCGCTGATGGACGCCATCGACGTGCCCATCCTGGTGGGCGGCTCCGGCCTGTACGTCAGGGCGGCGCTGGACGACCTGGAGTTCCCCGGCACGGACGCCGCCATCAGGGCCGGCCTCGAGGCCGAGCTGGCCGAGCGGGGATCAGGGGTGCTGCACGCGCGGCTGCGCGAGAAGGACCCCACCGCGGCCGCGGCCATCCTGCCGAGCAACGGGCGCAGGATCGTGCGCGCCCTTGAGGTCATCGAGCTCACGGGGCGCCCCTTCTCGGCCAACATGCCCTCCTATGACGCCGTCTACCCCAGCGTCCAGCTCGGGGTCGAGGTGCCGCGGCCCGTGCTCGACGAGCGCATCGAGCTGCGCGTCCGGCGCATGTGGGAGGCGGGGCTGGTCGACGAGGTGCGCGGGCTGCTCCCGCTCGGCCTGGCGGAGGGCCGTACGGCGAGCAGGGCTCTGGGCTACGCGCAGGTCCTGCGCTTCCTGGACGGGGAGTGGAGCGAGGAGCAGGCCTTCGAGGAGACGGTCAGGGCCACGCGCAGGTTCGCCAGGCGCCAGGAGTCGTGGTTCCGCCGCGACCCCAGGGTGGTCTGGCTGCCCTTCGACGCACCGGACCTGCTACGGCAGGCCCTGGATAGGGTTGAGTCATGAGATTTCTCAAGGGGCACAGCACCGAGAACGACTTCGTCATCCTCCCCGATCCCGACGGCGAGCTCGACCTGTCACCCGCCACGGTGGCCGCGGTGTGCGACCGCAGGGCGGGCATCGGCGCGGACGGCGTGCTCCACGTGGTCAGGACCAAGCTCAGCCAGGAGGTCGCCGACCAGGCCGACCGCGCCGAGTGGTTCATGGACTACCGCAACGCCGACGGCAGCCTCGCCGAGATGTGCGGCAACGGCTTGCGCGTCTTCGCCCGCTATCTGGTCGACGCGGGCCTGGCCGAGCCGGGCGAGTTCGCCGTGGCCACCAGGGGAGGGCCCAAGCTCGTACGGCTGGCCGCCGACGGAGACGTGACCGTCGACATGGGCAAGCCCGTCGTGCTCGGGTCGAGCACCACCACGGTGAGCGGCCAGGAGTACACGGGCCTGCACGTCGACATGGGCAACCCGCACCTGGCGTGCGCCATCGGCGACCCCGTCGCGCACCTCGACCTCACCCACCAGCCCGCCTTCGACCCCGCGGTCTTTCCCAACGGGGTCAACATCGAGCTGCTGAACGCGGTCGGGCCCCACCGGGCGCTGATGCGGGTCTACGAGCGGGGCTCCGGCGAGACCCGGTCGTGCGGCACGGGCGCGGTCGCCACGGCGGTCGCGGCGGCGCACCTGGCGGGCGAGACCACGGGCACGTGGACGGTGGAGGTGCCGGGCGGGATCCTGACGGTCACCCTCGACGAGCGGACCAGCTACCTGGCGGGGCCAGCGGTGATCATCGCGTCGGGAGAGCTGACGATCTGATCCCCGGGAAACCGGGTCGTCCTCCCCGGGCATCCAGACCCCTTGCAGAATGATGTTCTGGTGGGCGATGCTGGCCGCATGGTCGACTCCAAGAGCACCGCGGCGGCGGTCAAGGGCACGATCGGCAGGCTGGGCGGCGGCTTCATGGTCTCCCGCGAGGCCAAGGAGCTGTGCGCGCGAACCGGGCTGGGCCCGCGCGAACTCTACTTCAGAGGCAGATGCGGCGTCCTCGGCGAGGTGGACGCCGACGTCGTCATCTCGGTGGCCGTCTTCTTCCCTCCGGACCACGTCCGCGAGAGCTGGGAGGGCGGACGCAAGCTCGCCGTCGAGGAGGCCGTCGAGCTCTACACCACCGCCTGCCACGCGTGGGGCCACCGCAAGCTCGGCGCCGTAGAGGGCTGCGACCGCATCGCCGACCTCCTGGAGAAGGTAGCGGGCGCCGCCTCCGTGCTCGGCTCGCCGCTGTTCGCCGGCTGGCGGGCCGTACCGCTGCCCGACGATCCCGTGGCCAGGGCCACCCAGCTCATGCACGTGGTCAGGGAGCTGCGCGGCGGCCTGCACGCGATCGCGATCCTGTCGATGGGGCTCGACCCGCTGACCGCGATGCTCGCCGCCGACCACGAGGGCACGCCCCTCGGCCTCTCGTCCGGCGTGGACATGGCGCGCTTCTTCACCTGGCCCGAGCCGTACGACGCCATTCCAGAGGAGACGGTGGCGCGCAGGCGGCAGGCGGAGGAGCTGACCGACGAGCTGATGGCACCCGCCTTCGCCGTGCTCACCGAAGCGGAACGCGACGAGCTCATCACCTTGATGCGTTTGGGGCACGTCCATTGACCTGGCAGACTGACTGCCCATGGACGTGGACATCTGGGCCTGGGTCGGCGAAACCCAGCAGCAGCTTTCCGAGGCGGGTAACGCCCCGTTCGCCATGGCGCTTGGCGACCTGCCGGCTCAGGCCTACGAGGGTCGATACCCGCAGCTCGACGTGATGGCCCCGGCCATCGCGCAGCAGGCGGAGAGTCTCGGCCTGCCATGGCTCGAGTTCTACGCCCGCTACTGGCACCTGATCGGCCGCGTCGGCGACAGGGCGCAGGGCGCGGTCGCGATCGGCGACGCGGAGGAGCTCCTGGCCTTCGCCCAGCGCGAAGACGTGCGCGACTGCCCCTCGGCCCCCGCGGCTGTCGAGGCGCTCGCGATCGCGCAGGCCAACGCCGACGGCCCCGGCTACGCCGCCGACCGCCTGGCCCTGCTCGGCCCCGCCATCGAGGCGGTCGAGCCGACCGACCCCTCCTACGGTGGCCTGGTCACGCAGTACGTCTCGGCGCTGACCGACGCCGGCCGCGCCGACGAGGCCGTCGCGTACGCCGAGGCCGCCATCCAGCGCCTGGGTGCGGTCAGCCGCGTGGCCAGCTGGGAGCTCGGTGCGGAGAGCTCGCGCGCCCTGCTGGCCGCCGGCCGCGCCGACGACGCGCTCACCGCCATCCAGGCCGCCGCCGACTTCAAGCCGGACGACCCCGTCGCCAAGCCCCACCGCGAGGGCGTGCGCCGCGCGCTCATCCTCGCCACGCTGGGGCGCACGACCGAGGCCGTCGACGCGCTGCCCGACCTCGACATCGTCGGCGACCACCCTCGTGACTTCGCGGAGTGGGCGCAGGCCGTCGAGAAGCTGGCGGGCTCCGCGCAGATCACCAACACCTGGCAGCTGGGGCGCGTCCTGCGCCAGTGGATCGACTACTTCGGCATGATGGGCGGCTACCGCGCCCGCGTCGAGCTCGCCCTGGTCGCCGGTGACCTCGCCGTCGCCAGGCAGGGCGTCTGGCAGGCCGAGCTGCTGGCCGACCTGGCCGAGCAGGCCGCGACCGAGCTGCGCTCCGCAGAGGGCGTGGCCGAGCGGGTCGCCGCCCTGCGGGCCGCCGCCGCGGCGACCACCGCGCCCGAGGCGCGCAGCCCGCTGGAGGAGCGCGTCGCCTACTTCGACGCCGCCGACGGCATTAACGCCAACCCCGAGGAGTGGGTCGGCTGGCTGGCCCCGCTGTCGGGCACGGACATCGAGGCGACGCGCCGCCACACCACCACGCTCGGCTTCCTCGGCTACCCCGCCACGGGCGCCGACATCTACTGGAAGATGCTCGTCGACGGCGGCCAGGTCGCCGCCGCCGACGCCCAGGACGTCGACTTCCTGACCAACCTCCTCGTCGAGGCCCGCCAGGACGAGCGGCTCGAGCAGCTGGCCGAGCTGCTGCCCGCCAAGGCCAAGCACCTCGCGCTGGCCAGGCTCCACCTCGCTCGCGAGCGGTGGGAGCAGGCCGTCACCGAGTCCGAGCGGGCGCTGGAGGCCGGCGCGGGCATCGACGCCAGGCGCGCGTTCGCGAGCGCCAGCCAGCAGCTCGACCAGGACGCCAAGGGCGCCCAGGTGCTGCGTGAGGCCCTCGGCGGCGACGACATCACCGACGAGGACGTCTGGCGCATGATCGTGCTGGCGACCTCGGCCGAGGAGTGGGAGACCGTCCGCGTCGGCGCCAAGAAGATCGGCATGCCGGTCAAGCCGGGCGAGGGGCCGATCGAGGAGGAGATGGGCCTGGTCAGGATCATCCTGCCCGCGCCCGACGGCGGCCAGCGCCAGGTGCTCTCCATCCGCACAGGACCCGCCACCGCCAGGCTCGCCCTGCCGCAGCCGCGCGGCATGGAGTACAACGCGGGCGACCTGGTCGTCTTTGACCCGCAGCTGCTCGAGCCCGTCCCTGAGGACCCGCAGGAGCAGCAGAACTTCGTGCCGCCGTTCGCCGCGGTCCGCATGCTCCGCCCGGGCGGCTACACCAGCTACTTCTTCGACGGCGCCGCGCCGAGCGAGGAGGACTGGGCCGAGTTCACCGAGGTCATGGCCGAGCGCGGCTGGCCCATGTGGGTCTACAGCGACGAGAACTACCGGGTCGCCCACCCGACCAGCGGTGAGCAGCTGCCCGGCGTGTTCGGCTGGATCGCGGTGCCGCCGAACGTGTCGGCCGTCGAGGTCGACGCCCTGCTCGACGACGCCACCGAGCGGTGGGTGCACCCGCTGGCCTGGCTCGACCTGGCCAGGGAGGTCGACGTCGAGGTGGAGCGCCACGAGCGGATCGTGAAGGAGTACGGACTCTAGATGCTCGACAGGTTCAGCCTTCAGGGCAAGGTCGCCATCGTCACCGGAGCCTCTTCGGGGCTGGGCGTGGCTTTCGCGCGGGGGCTGGCCGAGGCGGGCGCCGACATCGTGATCGGCGCCCGTCGCAAGGACCGGCTGGAGGACACGCGGCGGCTGGTCGAGGAGACGGGCAGGCGGTGCGTGGCCGTACCGGCCGACGTGACCGTCGTCGCCGACTGCGACGCGCTGGTCGACGCCGCCGTGTCCGCCTTCGGGGCCGTCGACGTGCTGGTCAACAACGCGGGCGTGGGCAGCGCGGTGCCCGCCACCCGGGAGACGCCCGAGCAGTTCCGCCAGGTCGTCGACATCAACCTGCACGGCACGTACTGGATGGCGCAGGCGTGCGGACGGGTCATGCGGCCCGGATCGTCGATCATCAACGTCGGCAGCGTCCTCGGCGAGACGACCGCGGGGCTGCCGCAGGCGGCCTACAGCGCGTCCAAGGCGGCGGTCGTCGGGCTGACCAGGGACCTGGCCCAGCAGTGGACGGGTCGCAAGGGCATCAGGGTCAACTGCCTGGAGCCGGGTTTCTTCCACTCGGAGATGACCGAGGGCTACCAGCAGGACTACCTGGAGACGATGATCGAGATCCGCGTGCCGATGAAGCGGGTGGGCGACGCCTCCGAGCTGGTCGCCGCGGCGATCTTCCTGGCCAGCGACGCCTCCTCCTACATCACCGGCGTGACGCTGCCGGTCGACGGCGGGCTCCTCATCACCTGACCACCTGTGTGCCGGGTGATACCAGAGAGATCCAAGTGACGCACAAGTAGCACTCCCGATCATGGATTCCCTTACGCAGTTGAGAAAGGGATCCTCATGAAAAGGACAGCGTTGCTGCTGAGCGCCCTGATGCTCGGCGGGCTGCTGGCCGCTCCTCCCGCGCACGCCGCTCCCGCCGTCAGCACAGCCGTGACCCAGGTCAAGGCCGGCCCCGCCAAACAGTCAGGCGACTGCCCGACCACGGTCGGCTTCTCGGCCGTCGTGGCGGCCCATGGCCGGGGCGCCGTTCGCTACCGATGGGTACGCGGCGACGGCAGCAAGGGCGCGATCAAGAGTTTTCACGTCAGCGGTGCCAGCAGGGTCACCGTGAAGGATCGTCAGACCTTCGATCGCACCACCTCCGGCTGGCAGGCCGTGGAGATCCTCGGCAAGCGGGCCCTGTCCGCCAAGGCCCGCTTCAGCGTCACCTGCGCGGGCGCCGCGAAGCTCTGGGACGTCACCAACCCGCTGCCCGCCCAGCCGGGCAGGCCGCTGGTCTCCGCCGCCGACGTCGATGTCAGCCCGCCGTCCTACAGCGGCACCTGTCCCACGACGGTGACGTTCACGGCGACCATCCAGGTGTCGCGCACCCCCGCCAAGGTCGACTACCAGTGGATCGACAGCGCCATGGGAGAGGGCAGGACCGAATCGGTGCTCTTCCCCGCAGGCGGGGGCAACAGCAGGCAGGTCGTCCTGCCGCTGGGCGTGGGCAGTTCCACCAGCGGCTGGAAGTCCATCCATGTTCTCAGTCCCGGCGGCCACGACTCGGGGCCGGCCGCTTTCCGGGTGACCTGCAAGACCACCCCGCCGTCCTCGCCTCCGCCGTCCTCGCCCCCGCCGTCCTCGCCCCCGCCGTCCTCGCCCCCGCCGTCCTCGCCTCCGCCGTCCTCGCCTCCGCCCACCCAGCCGCCGGCGCAGAAGCCGGAGCCGCGGATCGTCAGCGTCACGCCCGGCGACTACGAGGGCAGTTGCGTCGAGCCCATCGCCTACCAGGCCACCGGCCGGATCGCCCTTCCCGCCGGACCGGCGAGGAGGGTCACCTACTGGTGGACACTCGACGGCGCCCCATGGCAGCGCCAGACGCTGGACTTCCCCGCCGGTGACCAGCCGCGAGCCCAGGACGTCTCCGCCACCTGGAGCCTCGACCCCGCCGTGAGCGGCAGCCACACGCTCGGCCTCATGGCCGAAGGCGGTCCCGCCGAACCGGTCGAGCGCCGGTTCACCGTCACCTGCGTCGCCGAGCCCCCGACGGCCAAGCTGACCTTCCGTTACCTGCACACACCTCTCTACAAGGGTGACTGCACCGGTTCCTTCGGTCTCAGAGCGGACGGACTGGTCACGACGGACCGCGAGACAGAGATCAAGTATCGCGTCGTCGTCGACGGCAAGCCGGGCCCGATCAGGACGGAGCGGCTCAGGCCTGACCGGGTCCAGTCGATCGGCGACTTCTGGTACAGCTCCGCGAGAAGCAGCGGCACGGGCCGGGTGCGCATCGAGGTGCTGAACCAGAACAAGCCGGTCAAGGAGGAGAGCTACAGCTGGACATGCGTGCCGGTGGATCCCTCACCCGGAGTCGTGCGCATCAGCGAGTTCTGGCCGGTGGCCTACTACGGCGACTGCGTCGAATCGCCGTACGTGACCGCCCACGGCGGGTTCGCGGCCAGTCCAGGCACCGAGATCACCTACCGCTGGGTGATCGACGGAACCCCGACGACCACCCATACCGTCACCGTCGAAGGCGGCGGCCGGGCGTGGGTGCAGGCCTTCTACTGGCATCGGCACTCGAAGACCAGTGGAACCGTCCGTCTTGAAGTGATGAACCACAACAAGCCGTCCACGGAAGGTGTCTATCCGGTGACCTGCCAGAGCTGACGGGCCAGCGTAGGCGGGTGGCGGGCGCTCTTCGGCCCTCCACCCGCTGACCGTCCCATGGGCTGTGCTTCATACGTGGCTGACCGGATAGTCGATGCTTTGACCGAATTAGTCCTAGAATTTTACGAATGAAGAGGATGTTGGCGGGCGCTCTGGCTTCGATGGCGCTAGTGACGGGGTGCGGGGGGTTACAGGCGGCCGACATCGACACCGATCCGCAGAAGGCGCCGTCGGCCGACGTCGGAGGGGCGCGCAAGGATCTGGACAAGCTCGAGGTCAAGGGGCGTGCGCCGAAGACGGGGTTCGAGCGGGAGAAGTTCGGGCCCGCGTGGGCGGACGTCGACCACAACGGGTGCGGCACCCGCGACGACATCCTCAAGCGGGACCTGCGCGACGAGACCTTCAAGGCGGGCACGCACGACTGCGTCGTGCTGACCGGCGTCCTCGACGACCCGTACTCGGGTAAGACCATCCACTTCAAGCGCGGCCAGGACACCAGCTCGGCCGTGCAGATCGACCACCTGATCCCGCTGTCGGACGCCTGGCAGAAGGGCGCCCAGCAGTGGACGAAGGACAAGCGCAAGGAGTTCGCCAACGACCCGCTGAACCTGCTGGCGGTCGACGGGCCGCTCAACGGTCAGAAGAGCGACGCCGACGCGGCGACATGGCTGCCGCCGCGCAAGGCGTACAGGTGCGCCTACATCGTCCGCCAGGTCAAGGTCAAGACGAAGTACGCGCTGTGGGTCACCGAGGCGGAGAAGACCGCGATGAAGGACATCCTGTCCTCCTGCTGAGTCGGCGTCCTCCTCCCGAACGCGGCCCCAGCCCCAAGGTGAGCAGATCTGCGCAGGTCATCGGAGTCTTAAGAAGATCATGTTCTCGGAAGCGGAGACGGCCCCGGCTTCCGGGAACATGCATGGCCCAGATGCGAAACCCCAGCTCGACACTTCCGAGAACAGGACCGCGTCGCTAGTTGGCGGCTGAGGACCGGGCCCGGCCTCCACCACCTCGGGGGCCATCCCAGGGCGATGACCGTTGTTTCGTGATCGCAAGAGGCCGCCAGGCTCCGGCGAGCTTTGGATCATCGAGACCAGGCGCACATCATCTGGCCCGCGATCGCCGTGATGTCGCGGCGGCTCACCCGTGGATCACTTCGGCGGCACGCCGTGGTTGCTGTTGCGTCCCGATGAACCTGAGACAATTCCCTTGATCAATGCGTCGTGCCGAAGAGGAACCGGATCACCGACCGGGCCAGGGCCTCTGGATCACTGTGGGCGGTTTCGGGCAGGGCGCCGCTCAGCCACAGGCTGGCAAAGCCGTGGGCCAGAGACCAGCCGGCGATGGTGGTCAAGCGGTCTTGCCCCGGACTCGGCGACAGCCTGCCGCCGCTGGTGACGAGCACATGAGCCGCGCGCTCACGCGCCGTTTCCAGGCTGGGGTCATCCACTCGGTACAACTCCGGCCGGAACATCACCTCGAAGTAGGGCCGATGGCCGATGGCGAAACGGACATAGGCAACTCCGACCTCCAGCACGTCATCGGCCGCTCGCTCCAAGGTGTCGGCGAACACCTCGAACCCCTCGGCAGCCACGGCCGTCAGCAGTCCCGCCTTGTCGCCGAAGTGGTGGGCGGGGGCAGCGTGCGAGACGCCCGCGCGTCGGGCCAGCTCGCGCAGGCTCCATCCGGCCGGGCCGGATTCCGTGATGGCCTCGAGAGCGGCGTCGATGATGGCGCGCCGCAGGTTGCCGTGGTGGTAGGCGGTCTGGTTGATCTGCCTCACCTCCGCGCTTTCCGTGATCGATGCGTGCCACGCTCACCCTATCTTGGCGTTGACAAGATAGCGAGTCTCCTCCAATCTTTCCGATGACAAGATTGGAGGAGGGATGGTTCCTTTCATCGCCCTGATCGGCGGTTTTGCCGTCTTGCGGCTGATCGGCCTGGCCGGCATCGACATACTGGACGGCTGGCAGCCCGCTCTACGGGGAGCTCTCGCCTTGATGTTCGTCGTCACCGGCGTGCCGCACTTCCTGCCCTCGTGGCGCCGGGACTTCATCGCAATGATCCCCACGGTGTTCCCGCATCCGGCGCTGCTGGTCACCATCACCGGAGTGCTGGAACTGGCCGGCGCCGCCGGGTTGCTGGTCCCGCCCCTGGCGCCCTGGGCCGCGATCGGGCTCGCGCTGCTCATGGCCGCCATGTTCCCGGCCAACGTCTCGGCCGCCCGCCGCGGCCTCACCCTGGCCGGCAAGCCCGTGACCCCACTGCCCGCCCGCACCGCCCTGCAAGTACTGTTCATCGCCGCCGCCATCGCCGCGGCCGCGTAGGTCACGGCCCGAGCGCCCGCGCCTCACCCGTCCGCACACCGCGACAGTCACCGCCAGCATCTGTCGGTCACGGGCACGCTTCCGCGCTCGATAGGCCCGCATCCCGCACACCGGACGGCGTGGACATCCTCGCCCTCCCCATGAGTTCGACGAAGAAAGGCGAGCGATGACCGCCACCGGCTTCGCCCAGGCCAGGGAACAGTCCACACCGCCATCAGATGCCGACCCCGAGACGGGACAGAGCATGACGCGGCTGTTGCGTCCGTATGGATGGCGTTTCGCGCTCGTTGTCATCCTGCAGATGATCGGCGCTCTTGCGGGTTTGGCGCCGCTGCTGGCGGTCGTCGAGCTGGGTCGTGCCCTGTTGGCCCCCGGCCCGGTCGACCACGGTCATGTGTGGCCGGTGGTGATCGGGGGTGCGGTCGGCTTGCTGGTCCGGCTGGTGTTCACGGCCGCGTCGTCCGGCGTCGGGCATCTTCTCGACGGCCGGGTGCAGCTGTCGTTGCGGCGGCAGTTGGCCGCGCGGCTGGGTCGGGTGCCGATTGGCTGGTTCTTCCAGCGCCGGACCGGCGAACTGGCCAAGGTGGTGGGTGAGGACGTCAGTGCCGTGCACCCGTTCATCGCCCACGCTCCCGGTGAGTTCGTCGCCGCGTTCGTGGTGCCGCTGGTGTCGCTGATCTACCTGTTCGCCGTCGACTGGCGGCTCACGCTGATCACGCTGATCCCGGTGGTGATGGCGATACTGCTGGTCCCGCTGCTGATGCTCCCCGCGCGGCAGCGGGAGCAGGAGGCGTTCGATGCGGCGATGGGCCGGATCTCGAGTTCGGTCGTCGAGTTCGTGCAGGGCATCGCGGTGGTCAAGGTGTTCGGCGGATCCGAGCGCGCCCACCGCAAGTTCCTCTCGGCCGCCGACGATTTCGTCAGCGTCTTCTCCCGGTGGGTGCGTGGCATGTCCCTGGTCGCCGCCGGGATGCAGCTGGCGCTGTCGCCGCCGTTCGTGCTGCTGGTCGTGCTGATCGGCGGCGCGGCTCTGATCACGGGCGGTTCCCTGGCCCCCGCGGACCTGCTGCCCTTCCTGCTGCTCGGACTGGGCCTGACCGCGCCGGTGGCGGCCCTCGGCCATGGCTTCGACGACATGCAGGCCGCCCGGCGCGCGGTCGGCCGGATCCGCGACGTGCTCGTGGTGCCGCCGCTGCCGGAGCCCGCGCACCCGGTCGCGCCACGGGGGCACCGGGTGGAACTGAGCGGCGTCCGCTTCGCTTACGAGGCCGGTCACGAGGTGCTGCGCGGGATCGACCTGGTGCTCGAGCCCGGGACGGTCACCGCGGTCGTCGGCCCGTCGGGAAGCGGGAAGTCCACGCTGGTCCAGTTGTTGCCGCGGTTCTTCGACCCGACCCACGGCTCGGTACGGCTGGGCGGTGTCGACTTGCGCGAGATCGGCAGCCGGGACCTCTACCGGACGGTCTCCTTCGTCTTCCAGGACGTTCGCCTGCTGCGCGCCTCGGTCGCCGACAACATCGCGCTGGCGGTACCGCATGCCGACCGTGACGACGTGGTACGCGCCGCCCGGCTGGCCAACATTCATGATCGAATTCTTGAGCTGCCGCGCGGATACGACACGGTGATCGGCCGAGAGGCCCGGCTCTCGGGTGGCGAGGCACAGCGGATCTCGCTCGCCCGCGCGCTGCTTGCCGACGCGCCCGTTCTGGTGCTGGATGAGGCGACCGCCTTCGCCGACCCGCGGACCGAACAGGCGGTGCGCCGGGCCCTGGCGACGTCGGCGGGTGATCGGACCCTTCTGGTCATCGCGCATCGCCTGGAGACGGTCGCCGACGCCGACACCGTCGTGGTGCTGGAGAACGGGTCGATCGTCGAGCGCGGCAGGCCCGCCGACCTGCTGGCACAGAACGGCAGGTTCGCCGCGCTCTGGCAATCCCACCAATCCGCGATCCAAGGAGACCAGCCCCGATGATTCGAATGCTGCTGCGCGTGCTGGGACACCAGTACGCCAGGGCCATGCGCCGCACCGTGGCCCTCATGACGACGACCGCGATCGCCGAGGGCCTGTCCTACGCACTGCTGGTCCCGGTACTGCGGGCACTGCTCGACAGCACGCCAGCCGATGCCGGGCCGTGGCTGATCGCGTTCGGCACCGCGGTCGCGGCCTACGCCGTTCTGCGCTACTTCAGCGATCTATCCGGTATGCGCGTGGGGACCACCATGCTGCGTGGCATGTACCACCGGCTCGGCGAGCACCTAGCCCGACTGCCCATCGGCTGGTACAACACCGGGCGGGTCGGCGAGGTGTCCGTCATGGCCAGCCGCGGCCTCCTGCAGGCGATGGGCGTGGCGGCGCACCTGCTGGCGCCGTTCATCTCCGCCCTCGTGACTCCCGTGACGATCGTCGCCGTGCTGCTCGCCTTCAACTGGCAACTGGGGCTGGCCGCGCTGCTGGCCGCACCCGTCGTGGCGGCGATCATGGCCTGGACGGCACGCTCGGTGGCCGCCACCGATACCGAGCGGCACGAACGCGACAAGGAAGCCACCGGGCGAGTCATCGAATATCTCCAGGCCCAGCCGGTGCTGCGGGCCGGCGGCCGGACTGGCGAACGGTTCACGTTGCTCGACGACTCGCTGCAGGACCTTCAGCGCGCGTCCCGCCGTACCCTCCTGTCGGCGCTGCCCGGCACCTTGGGCCTGACGCTCGCGGTGCAGGCGATGTTCACCGTGTTGCT